>CALDDP010000308.1 GCA_937936805.1 uncultured Gammaproteobacteria bacterium
GACACCTATCGCGTGATTAGCCTGAGTTTCTCGGTAATCGGTGGCCCGGAAGCGGTGACTGAATACTTCGCGGCGAACGGAACCTACGGGCTGCCCGTGCGGGGTCGACAGGTAGGCCGCTTCCCAGTCCTTGCGTTTACCAGCCATCGCCTGCTGATCGATTGCGCTATGCCTGGCAACCAGGCCTTCGAGCGCGCTTAACACGCAGCGGTAATAGGTTTCCTGATCATCGCTGGCACCACTGCTTGCGGCTTGCTGTAACGCTTCGCCGAGCGCAGCGGACCAGGCGCCAGCACTAAACAGTCCGTTTTGCACCAGTGTATCGGCGATCGCCAGGGCCTCGGCCTGCCAGGCTTCCGCGAATGCCGGCTCTCCATCAACACTGGCGAGCGGCTTTAGTGATTTCAAGTCCTGCTCATCCATAGTCAGGCCAGGGCAAGATAACTTTCCCAGAGATCGAGGTATACCTTGTCGCTGCTGTTCTCGACCTCCGGCCACAAATCGACAGCAGCGAAGCAGACGTTATAGCAATGCTGATGAATCTCCTTACCCCGGGCGGACAAATCGGGAAACACATGCGCCCCGTTGTAGGCATTTACGGTTCCGCGACGACCCCGTGCGTACTGTGGCAACCGGGTATGTCCACTGCTGCCATGACTGGAAGTAAGCACCGGCGATGCGACCGAAAATGCGGGCGGGGCATCTATCTCCGCATCGAAACGCACCGCGTGATCGTGATCTTCCTGCAGGACCTGCGTTAGCGTCATTGCGGTCACGGGGTTATCGAAATCAGTATTATCGACCAGTGATTTACCGGCGGCTATTTCGTCCAGCGTAATCCAGCCGGCCTCGATATAGGTAGCGAAATCGGTTTGCGCCCAGGAATCAAAATAAGGTCGGCCGAGATAATCTTCGGGCATGATCAGCTCGCGGCAATGACGCCACCAGTCGATGGTAATACCCGGGGTGCGGGCACATTGCGCAATGCCCCATTCGCGACCCTCCCAGTCGTGATGGAAGGGAGTTCCCTCGTCATCGACTTCGATCGGACCGTAACCCTGCTTGCCGCCCAGGTCGTGAATGCCGTCCATTAGTCTCTGCCCTTCGATGCGGCACCCAATACGCGATCGGTGCCGATCATCGAGTTACGCGACACCAGCCCGGCCAGTTGCTCTTCGGTCATATCCTCACTGCCCGCGGGACGTTGCGGCAACACCAGGTAACGCAGTTCAGCCGTGCTATCCCAGACTCGCACCTCGACGTCATCGCCGATGGCGGCACCAAACTCGGCCAGCACCCCTCTCGGATCGCGCACCGCACGTGAGCGATAAGCAGCCGCCTTGTACCAGGCTGGTGCGATGCCCAGGATGGAAAAAGGATAACAGGAGCACAGGGTACAGACGACAAGGTTGTGCACCCGGTCAGTGTTTTCTACTACCGTGAGATGCGCGGTCGCCTTACCGAGAAACCCCAGCTCGTCGATCGCCGCCGGGGCATCCTGCAGCAAGCGCTTTTTGTATGCTGCGTCGCACCAGGCTTTTGCCACCACCCTGGCGCCACGTTTGGGTCCTATCTCTTCGGTATAAGCCTCGATCCAGGCGTCTATGGTTTGCGGGTTAACCAGGCCCTTATCCACCAGTAGTGTCTCCAGCGCCTTGACACGCAGTGCCGACTCGGATGGCAGGTGGCTATGCAGATGCTGATGAATTTCAGCAACTTTTTCGGCATCAAATTCCGGCATGATTGGTGGCCCTTGCAGCAAAGGCCCCAGTTTACTCAAACTGGTGCCGAATATCAGCAACTAGACAGGGACAGGTGGAACTGTTATTGAATTTTCGCCTTTGCAACCCCTCGCGATTAGACTGTGCTGATGTTAAATCCAATCAGGCGACCCACCCTGTTCGATGTCGGCAGGCTAATCCTTGTCGGCGCAATCTGGGGAGGCGCATTCATCTTTATCGCGCTCGCGTTAACCGATTTCGGACCTATCAGCATCGCTACCTGGCGGATCACGTCGGGTGCGGTAGTGCTGACTATCATCGCAGTCCTGGCAGGCCAGAAATTTCCGCGCGGCGCGCGCAACTGGCGCAACCTATTTATCGTCGGTTGCCTGAACAGCGCTGTACCATTTTTCCTGATCAGCTGGGGGCAACAATTCATCAGCAGCGCTGAAACAGCCGTGCTGATGGCGATGGGTACTTTTTTCGGACTGGTGGTTTCTCACTTCAGCAGTCACGACGAACGTATCAATGTATCGCGGGCCGCAGGCGTCAGCATCGGCTTTGTCGGAGTGCTGGTACTGATGCTGTGGGACATAATGGAGTCGGGGCCGGGAAACCTGCAGGGCCAGCTCGCGGTCATGGCCGCCGGCTGCAGTTACGCAACCTCATCTATTGTCTCGCGTCGCCTGACCCATTTATCGATGATATCCACCTCGGCGGCGACCATGCTTGGCGCCAGTCTTTACATGATACCGCTTGCGTTTCTGCTGGAAGACCCGTTACCGGTGACGGTCAGTCAATCATCGCTGTTCGCATTGTTCTACCTCGGGGTAGTCGCTACCGCATTAGCGATGACCATGCGCTTTTTTATTATCCGTGCCAATGGCGCGGTATTCATGTCGATGGTGGGCTACCTGGTGCCCCTGTTCGGAGTTCTGTGGAGTGGGCTTATTTTCGCCGACACGATCAATCTGCAGACGCTGATGGCGCTCGGCCTGATACTGCTCGGTATCGCGATTACGCGCAGGGGAAGCTAGCTCACAGGCTCGACTAACCAGCTATCCCGGTCGTTTATTTTGAGCCTTATGTTAGTTACGAACCAGGCAGTCACGATGTTCAGTGGTAAATCACAATACAGACACATACAATCAGGTCGCTCAAAGCCGGACCGCTGGGGCAGACGGTTCTGTGATACCTGCGAGGCATTCACCCTGAAGCGAATTTCAGTTATAGATTTCCGCGCAGTATTTTTACCACGAATACCCAGACGTATAGCTTTCCCGCAACGGACACGTAGGGTCAGGCCTTGGATTTTGCAATCCGGATTAAATAAATACCTGTCCCTGGGACAATAGCATCCGCGCTCCTGGCCCGGACTGATCGATTCGTAGCAGGCTGCATTTCACAATGTACCGCGGGGCGCGTGTATTGCGGCGGTTCGGGACAACCAGTTTGAGGAAGGCTCCATTTTGGCGTCAGGAAATGTGGCCAGGAATCCGGCAATCGATCGAACGAACCAGGACCAGATAACGATTGCAGATTTGACGGGTGTTGCGCTACCGGACATCCAGGTCACCAGGATGATAACGCTGGTGTACCAAAGACATAACGAAACGGGAAACAACAAATGACAATGCTACCTGACTTTAGACTCGAAACGCACTTTTCGAAATGGGAGTTCAAGGCGCGATATCACATGACGGCATCGGATGCCGAGAGTATTTCAGTGCGCGATTTACTGGCGATGGCAACACCCGGGGAACGCGAAGAATTTGAGGGACTGTGGCTCGGTTATACCGAGACATTCGGTGCGCCCGATCTGCGCGAGACAATCGCCACCCTGTACGAAAACCGCAATGCCGATGAAATCCTTTGTTTTGCGGGCGCCAGTGAAGGTATTTTTGCAGCTAATTCCGTCATTCTGGACAAGGATAGCCATGCCATTGTGGTGACGCCTAACTATCAATCCCATGAAACTTTGCCCATAGCGATATGTGAAGCGACCGGCGTTGCGTTAGATCCCGACGACGGATGGTCACTCGATATTGACCGCATAGCCGAAGCTGTGAAACCGAACACCAAACTGGTCACAATCAATTTTCCCCACAACCCGACCGGCACCATCCTGCCGCTCGATCGTTATCAGGCATTGATCGAGTTATGTCGAAAGCATGGCATCTACATCCTTCACGATGAAATTTTCAATGGTCTCGGTCCTACAGGAACACAACATTTGCCATTTGTTACGGATGTCTATGAACGCGGACTATCGCTGAATGTTATGTCGAAGTCATACGGGCTGCCGGGGCTTCGAATTGGGTGGATCGCTTGTGCCGATAAAGAAGTAATTTCAAGAATGGAGCGCATGAAGCACTATCTATCGATCTGCAACTCGGGCCCAAGCGAACGCCTGGCGAAGATTGCGTTGCGTAATCGTGACAAACTGCTAGGCCGTAACTGCAGAATTATCGATGAAAACCTGCCGAAATGGGAAGCATTCTTTGAACGTTATTCCGGCCTGTTCGATTGGCGGCGTCCTGACGGATCCTGCATGGCATTCCCTAGATACAAGGGACCCGAAGGTGTTGAGCAATTCTGTCGATCCCTGGTCGAAGACAGTGGTGTTCTATTCTTACCCAGCACAATATACCGATCGGAACTGGGTGCAACACCTACTGACCGATTTCGTCTGGGTTTTGGACGCACGGGACTCGATGAGGGGTTGGCAGCTCTTGACGACTATATCATGCGACACTTCTAGTGACGGGCCGATTCATACAGAATGGCTCACAGCCAAACCTGCATTAGCGCAGTATTGATCGCGGTTTCAGCTATGCAGAAATTTCGCGTGGTAGTCGAAGTGATCTTCGATGAAGCTCGCAATGAAATGGTAACTGTGGTCGTAACCGGGCTGCAGACGGATATTCACCGCTTGCCCTGCCGCATCGCAGGCTGCCTGAAAATTATCCGGCAATAACTGCCCCTCGTGCAGAAACTCATCGGCATCACCCTGGTCGATCAGGATGTCACCTACCCGGGCTCCACTTTGTACCAGGCAGGTCGCGTCATAGGCCTCCCAGGTCGAACGGTCATCGCCCAGATAAGCGCCGAAACAGCCCTCACCCCAACCGCAGTTTACCGGGTTTGCAATCGGAGCAAACGCCGATACTGAGCGAAACATGTGGGGGTTTTTCAGCGCGCAGACCAATGCCCCGTGCCCTCCCATCGAGTGCCCGGTAATCGACTTTACACCAGGGATCAAAGGCAGATTGGCTTCGATCAATGCCGGCAACTCGCTGGTCACGTAGTCGAACATCTGGTAATGCGGAGCCCACGGGCTCTGGGTCGCATTGACATAAAATCCCGCGGCCTGGCCCAGATCGTAGCGCTCGGGCTCATCGGCGACATCGTCGCCGCGCGGACTGGTATCGGGGAATACGATGGCTATTCCGTGTTGTGCGGCAAAGCGCTGGAATCCACCCTTGGTGCGCGCATTATCGTCGTTGCAGGTCAGTCCCGAAAGCCAGTAAAGGGCCGGTACTTTTTCATCCCGCGATTTGGGTGGCAGATAAACCGAAAAAGTCATTTCGCACTGGCAGCTGGTCGACTCGTGGGTATAGCGGTTTAGATAACCACCGCTTTCCTTGATGCTCTCGATCTCTTTCATTGATAGCGCACTAAAACATGATGACGGACTTGATGCTCTTGCCCTCGTGCATCAAATCAAAAGCGGTGTTGATCTCTTCCAGCGGCATGGTATGCGTCACCAGGCTATCGAGTTCGATCGTTCCATCCATGTACTGATCCACCATGCCGGGTAACTCAGTGCGACCCTTGACGCCGCCAAACGCGGTACCGATCCAGCGCCGGCCGACCACCAGGTTAAACGGACGTGTCTTGATCTCTTCACCAGCACCGGCGACACCGATAATGGTTGATGTTCCCCAGCCCATGTGAGTACATTCGAGCGCATCGCGCATGACGTTGACGTTACCAATGCACTCGAAGGAATAATCGACACCGCCACCCGTCATTTCCTGGATATACTCGGGTAACGAGCCATCGACTTCCTGCGGATTGACGAAATCGGTCGCGCCGAGCGCTTTTGCCATTTCCCACTTATCGGGGTTGATATCGACCGCCAGAATGCGTTCGGCCTGCGCCATTACCGCGCCCTGCACCGCCGACAGGCCAACCGTGCCGAGACCGAACACGGCAACCGACGAACCGGGCTGCACTTTAGCTGTATTCATCACCGCACCGATACCGGTGGTGACACCGCAGCCGAGCAGGCAGGCCTTGTCCAGCGGCGCCGCCTTGTTGATTTTGGCAAGCGCAATTTCGGGAACCACGGTATATTCAGAGAAAGTCGAACAGCCCATGTAGTGGTATATATCCTTACCGTTTTGCGAAAAGCGGCGGCTACCGTCCGGCATGAACCCGGTCCAGACGGTGCCCGCGATCGACTGGCAAAGATTGGTTTTGTCCGAGCTGCAATAGGAACAGGTCGATTCACCACATTCGGGAATATAGAGCGGGATTACGTGGTCACCGACGCTCAAACTGCTGACACCGGGTCCGCATTCCACGACTTCGCAACCACCCTCATGCCCCAGAATCGCCGGAAAGGCGCCTTCGGGATCTTCACCCGACAGCGTAAACGCATCGGTATGACAGACACCGCTTGCATGGACCTTTAACAGGACTTCACCTTGCCGCGGGCCTTCGACTTCAACTTCTTCTATTTCAAGGGGTTTTTTCGGTTCCCAGGCGACCGCAGCTCTCGATTTCATGGTTGCTCCTGAAGTTTGCTTAGATTATTTACCGGCGCAGACTAAATACAATACGCAGACGAGTCAAGCCGGCATCTTACCCCGAAAAATCGGAAAATTTATTGAATCAATTAGAGATTAAAGACTCGAATCAATATCTACCGTGTCAGGAGATGATAATGCGCCTCATGAAGTCGAAGAAATCAAGGGCGATTGCGCTTGGCGGGATACTGCTTGGCGCTGTCGTTTACAGTTTTTCATTGTCTGCGGGATCGTCCAATGGTTTCGATCTATCCAACTCAAGCCTGCCACCTGAACAGATTTATAGCGGAGGGCCGCCGCGCGATGGCATTCCGGCTATATCCGACCCCAGGCTGATCGCCGCCGGCGAGGCCGACTATCTCACGCCGACTGACCGCGTCGTGGGTATTAGCCTGGGTAGCCAGGCGCGGGCCTACCCCATAGCCATTCTGAACTGGCACGAAATCGTCAATGATGAAATTGACGGTCGGCGACTCGCGATCACTTACTGTCCTCTTTGCGGAACGGCGGTTGCCTTCGATGCGACTATCGACGGCTCTCCGACCGATTTTGGCGTGTCCGGATTACTCTACAACAACGATGTCCTGCTGTACGACCGTGAAACCGAGTCATTGTGGTCACAAATTATGAGTGAAGCTATTTCCGGGGAACGCGTCGGTACAAAACTGACCATGTTACCCCTGAGCCATACTACCTGGCGTGACTGGCTCGCAAAACACCCTGATACGCTGGTGTTATCCGAAGATACCGGCTATTCCCGCGACTATCAGCGCAATCCGTACGCCGGCTACGAAAAATCCCGTAGTACCTTTTTCGCGGTCAACAACGCCGCGCCTGATTATTACCATCCCAAGGAGGTTGTGCTGGGTCTGGGCATCGACGGCGTCTATAAGGCCTATCCTTTCGTTGAGCTCGACAGGCAGGGTAAATCCCGCTTCAGCGACACGATCAACGGAAACCGCTTCAGCTTTGCCTGGGATGCTATAAATCGCAGCGTCACCGTCACCGACTCCACGGGTCAACAGGTCGCCGGCATCCAGGGTTTCTGGTTCGCGTGGTTTGCATTCCATCCCGATACAGAGGTTTACAAGGCACAGGGCTCGTAAAAGAATCACCGCACAGCAACCCCGGCTGCCTGTTCGACTGTGCGTAAACGAATCGATTACAGTCTCACCGGCTCACTGAGGCAGGCCCTGTTGATATGGAGCTGCGCCGCAAGACGATAAACTTGTTAAGCCGGGATTAACCAGAGCAGGATAATGTGACAGAATGTAATTATTTTCTGGTTCATCTTTGCTGCGCCCACGCCTTATTCTGTTTGCAGGTCTGGTATCTGTATTTTTTCCCAAGCTCGGTCTAGCCGCGGGAAACTGGAACCTGTGCAGCGTTCCATCTTTTGATTACATCGCACCAGAGGGTTTATCCGGGGATGAAACCAGGGCCGGAGCACAAAGCGTCGTCAGCGAAGACGGCACCACAATCCGTTTAACCGGGGATGTCACCGTTAGTCGTGCGCAGCAGAAAATCAGCGCCGATAACGTCCTCTACAATAAATCCACCGACGAAGTTTTCGCCAGTGGAAACGTGGATTTTTCGACCCCCAACCTCCGCCTGCAAAGCTCTCAAGTTGAAATCGATAGCCGCAACGATCGGGCAAAATTCGAGCAGCTCGAATACAAGCTGCGCAACCAGCACGCAAGCGGGCGGGCCGACAGAGGCGAAGTGCTCGACCAGAATCGAAGCCGCTTCAGCGGAATTACCTATACTTCCTGCGACCCGGATAACAGGGTCTGGTATCTGCGGGCCGGTGAACTTGAACTCGACGACGAAACCGGCATCGGCACCGCGACACACGCCAGGCTGTATTTAAAGGATGTTCCGTTTCTATACCTGCCTTATTTCCAGTTTCCGATAGACGATCGTCGCCAGTCTGGCTTACTTTCAGTGAAGTCAGGGTACAGCGAGACCAGTGGGCGAAGCTATTCCGCACCAGTCTACTGGAACATGGCGCCTAACTATGACATGACCATCACGCCCGCTTATTACAGCGAACGCGGCCTGCAACTCAATACCGAAAATCGCTACCTGTTCGAATCCCACCGCGGTCAGCTGGATTTATCCTACCTGGATGACGACGAGAAAGACGATGCACGCTGGTTTCAACAATGGCAACATGAAGCCGATCTCGCCTATGGTATCAACGCCGATGTTTTGTATGCCGATGTTTCGGACGACGATTTTTTCTACGACTTCGTTGATATTTCCCCGAATTACAAGGATCTTCGCTATCTGGATCGTCATATCAGGTTGGCACGCAGCGGAGAAACCTGGGAAACAGAGTTTTTCTGGCAGGATTTCGAGACAGTCGATAGCAGCACTTCGCCAGGGAGTCGCCCCTACAGCCGCCTGCCGCGCCTGTCCTTCAACCTTCAACCCGACCCCTGGATCGATCAATTACAGACGCCGCTTGATATCGAGTGGGTCAGCTTTGACCGCGATGACAGCGTTACCGGAAACCGCAGCGATATTGTCACCGCTGTGAACTGGAAGTCATCGAACAGCTGGTATTTCTTTGAACCGGGATTACAGCTCGCCTTCACCGATTATCAATTGGAAGACAACCCGGGCGATGATTCGATACAGCGAACCCTGCCGACCCTGGATATCGATTCAGGGCTGGTTTTCGAGCGGGTGGCCGGATCTGAAGACCAGCTGCTGCAAACCCTCGAGCCAAGGTTGTACTATCTCTACACACCGTATGATAACCAGGACGACATACCCGACTTTGATACTTCGCTTAACCGCAGAACCTTTAGCAACCTGTTCCGCAACAACCGGTTTACCGGCGCTGATCGAATAGGTGATGCCAACCAGGTGACCCTTGGTCTTACCAGCCGCATCTACAAAAAAGAAGGCGGCGATGAGTTAATGAATGCACGCATAGGCCAGGCTTTATATTTCGAGGATCGTCGCGTCAGTCTGGACGGAAGTCGTGACGATGCATCACGTTCGGATGCAATTGCCGAACTTGATGTCTCACCGAATTCGAACTGGAAAATGTCGGCGCGACTGGTTTACAGCGAGGAGCAGGATAAACTCAGCGACAAGGATTTTTCGGTTGGTTACAGAGATGATCGCCTGGTGGCAAACCTGGGCTATTATTTTACCGAGGACGAGCTCGAGCAGGGGCTTGCTTCCATGGTTTATCCGCTAAATGAGCGCTGGACATTTGTGGCTAAATATCACTACTCGCTGCAATATAGGAAACCGGTAGAGAATTTGCTGGGGGTAACCTATGAATCCTGTTGCTGGGGCCTTAAAATACTGGCTAGCCAGACCGGGCAGGATTTCGAGGACTTTGATGAAACTACCAACAGTATTTACTTTGAACTTACCTTCAAGGGGTTGGGTCAGGCGGGTGAAGACATAGATAAGCAATTGAGTGTCGCAATACCCGGATATGACCCGGCTTTTTGATTAGCTTAGGTAATTTAATGAAAATGTTTCGCCTAACTCTGATTCTCCTTGGCTGCCTGCTGTTGATACAGCCGGTAGCTGCAGCGCGGACGTCAATCGACCGTATCGTGGCCGTCGTCGACGAAAGCGTCATTACCGCGCGCCAGCTGACGGACAGAATCAATCTGATAAAACTGGATTTTCGCAAGTCCAACCGACGTTTGCCGGGTAATGATGTGTTGCAACGACAGGTGCTCGAAGCTTTGATCAACGACTCATTACTGCTGCAGGAAGCCAAGCGGCGCGGGATCAAGATTACCGACGGCCAACTCAACCAGGCGATGCAGCGTCTGGCGCGGCAAAATAAAATGAGCCTGTCTAACTTTCGCAAAGCCCTGATCAATGATGGAGTGGATTACGACAAGTATCGTGAAACTATTCGTCGGGAAATGACCGTTTCAACGCTGGGGCGTCAGTATAGTCAGCGCAACGCAACCATCAGCGAAGCCGAGGTCGATGATTTCATCAAGCTTAGCGGTGACAACGAGACCAACTATGAATATCGCATATCCCATATTTTGATTGCACTGCCCGATGCCGCGCCGCCGGACCAGGTCAGCGAAGCCCAGGACATTGCCGAAGAAATTCTGGTGGAGCTCGACCAGGGTGCGCAGTTTGAAGAACTCGCCAATACATTTTCAGCAGGCGATACCGCGCTGCAGGGTGGCGACCTCGGATGGCGCAAGAAAGCCGAGATCCCAAGTCTGTTTACAAGCGAAATTTTAGCGATGGAACCGGGTGGCTACGCCGGGCCGATTCGCAGTGCCAACGGCTTTCATATCATCTACCTGAAGGAAGTTCGCGATCTCGAACAAACGATAAGCCAACAAACCCGAACTCGCCATATACTGATCAAACCCAACGAGTTGATTTCCGAGGAAGATGCGCGTGAACGCCTGTACGAGTTCCGCGAGCGGATTCTGGCCGGGGAAGATTTTGGCCGACTGGCAAGACTTTACTCGGTAGATTACGTTTCCGGCGCCGAGGGAGGTGATATCGGATGGATGGACCCGGGCAGTACAGTCAAAGACTACGAGGTGGCCGCCAGTCGACTCGAGATAGGTGAACTCAGCGAACCTGTCCGTAGCCAGTTTGGTTGGCACCTGATCGAAGTAACCGGCCGACGAGAGGTCGACGAAACCGAACAAAACAAGCGGAATAAGATTTACTCACAGTTGTTGCAGCAAAAGCAGAGCGAAGCGTTCGATCTGTGGAAGCGTCGATTAAGGGATGAGGCCTACGTCATCATTGTCGATGAACCCGATGCCTGAACCCGGAATAATCATTTCCTCTGGCGAACCTGCAGGTATTGGTCCGGACATTATTGCAGCTATCGACCCCGGCAGGTTTGCGGCCAGGCTGAGCGTAATCGGCGATCGCAACATGCTGCAATCACGGGCCGCCGCACTGGGTTCGAAAATTGAATTCGTCGATTATGCCGACGGGGTGATCGCCGCCAATGCGATAGCAGTCATCGACCACCCCCTGGGACAACCAGCAATACCGGGACAACTGGATTGTGACAATGCAAAATACGTGCTGGGCCTGCTCGATTACGCCTGCAGGGCATGCCTCGAAGGTCGCTTTGATGCGCTGGTTACAGCACCCGTTCAAAAGGAAATAATTAATCGCGCGGGAATCAGCTTTTCAGGGCATACCGAGTACCTCGCCGACATCTGTAACGCGCCTAAACCGGTAATGCTATTAATTGCCGAGCAACTCAGGGTTGCGCTGGTAACGACTCATTTGCCCCTGCGCCAGGTCGCCGATGCGATCAACCAGCGAGTGATTAGCGAAGTCATTAAGATCCTGGATCACGATTTACGTAATCGCTTCGGTATCGAGCATCCGCATATCAAGGTATGTGGTCTGAATCCTCACGCCGGTGAAAACGGATATCTTGGCCGAGAGGAAATCGAGATTATAATTCCCGCGCTGCAAACGCTTAAAGCCAGCGGTATAGATTTGAGTGGACCTTATCCCGCCGACACCCTGTTCACTGATCACATGCTAACCGATGCCGACGCGGTACTCGCCATGTACCACGACCAGGGTTTACCGGTGCTGAAGCATGTCGGCTTCCACAGCGCAGTTAACACCACCCTGGGACTGCCGATTATTCGCACCTCGGTTGATCATGGAACCGCGCTCGATCTGGCGGGAACCACCGCCGCCCGTCCCGACAGCCTGTTTGCAGCAATCGATTCGGCAATATTCCAGGCACATAACAAGTTCCAAGATGCACCGGGCGCGTAAACGTTTTGGCCAGCATTTTCTGCATGACCAGAACGTCATCGAATCCATCCTGCGGGCTATCAATCCTCAACCGGATGAAAACCTGCTCGAGATTGGTCCCGGGCAAGGGGCGCTTACCTACCCGCTACTGCAACGGTGCGGCAAGCTGATTGCAATCGAGCTTGATCGCGACCTGGTACCGGTGCTTGCCGGGCAGGCGCCGAACTTCGGCGAGCTTGAGATCATCAGTGCGGACATACTCGAATTCGAGTTATCCAGCATTCCGGGTAACAGGACTTTCCGCGTGGTAGGCAATTTGCCATACAACATATCGACGCCGCTCATGTTTCACCTGCTCGAATCGGTTCGACAAATCCAGGATATGCATTTCATGGTGCAAAAAGAAGTAGCCCTGCGTATTGTTGCCAATCCCGGGGAACCCAACTACGGACGCCTTTCTGTCATGCTCCAGTACCAGTGCGATTGCCAATACCTCCTCGACGTCCCTCCCGGCTGTTTCAGGCCGCCGCCCAGGGTGGACTCAGCTGTCATTCGCCTGACGCCGTTTAGTAGTCCGCAATATGACGTCGGCGACTACGATCGGTTCGCCGGCATCGTGCAGGCGGCCTTCAGCCAGCGCCGTAAGACCATCTCCAACTCACTGAAAACAGTCGTTGATCGCAAAACAATCCTTGCCTGCGAGATCGATCCGGGTGCGCGCGCGGAAAACCTCGCCGTCGCCGATTTCGCCAGGCTAAGCAGAGCCTCAGATTTATGACCGAACTCTCTCTCATCGTCGCTATGGACGACAACCACCTGATTGGCAGCAACAACGATCTGCCCTGGCAGATGCCAGCGGATCTTGCATATTTCAAGCGCACTACCATGGGTAAACCGATAATCATGGGGCGTAAAACCTTCGTCTCGATAGGCAGACCTCTGCCCGGCCGGCGTAATATAGTCATTACCCGTGATGCAGACTTCAGCGCCCCCGGCTGTGAAATTGCCAACGGCATCGAGGCTGCACTGTCATTGTGCAGTGACGCCGGGGAAGTCATGCTGATCGGCGGAGCGAGCCTTTATCAACAAACCATCGACCAGGCGACGCGGCTGTATGTCACTCGAATTCACCATAGCTTTCAGGGTGACACATGGTTTCCTGAAATCGATTTGGGGATTTGGAAAGAGGAGGCCCGGGAAGACCATAACTCAGATCATAGCAACCCCTATGCCTATTCGTTTATTAAATTTGTGCGAGAGTTTTGAGTTTTTTTACGCTAGAATAACGCGTCCGGATATAGGAGGGAAAAACAAATGGATAATGCTGAAAGCGAAGAAATAACGCTTCTTAAAAGCCGGACTTATATTATTGGCAGGGAGGGCCATATCTATATCAATGACGCTACCGTCAGTAAACAGCACGCGGAAATCAAGATCATCGATGGCGAGGTGTATCTGCGCGACCTCGGCTCAACAAACGGTACCTACCTGATCAAAAACAATCGCCTGGTGGCATTTCAGGAGGGCTACGTGCAGCTGAATCAGCCCATAGTATTGGGCAATCGGCGGTACACGATCCAGAGTCTGCTGCAAATCGCCGGCGCTTTTGCAGCGCAGTTCGAGGATTCTTAGCGCCGCACTGCCTCTGGATTCAGTTTGCCTGCCGACCGACCGCCAGGCCCAGGTTCGAGTTACAGTCCAACGGCGAGTAGCAACACGCCCACGATCCATAACCACGAACTCGAAGACTCCTTCTCCTGTTGTTCCATTTGTTGCTGACTGGTGACATTGAATTGTTGTGATTCTTCGGCATCGAGGAAACCCACCGGCACCGGCTTGTCTTCCTCGATAATCAATGTTTCCGGCGTCGCCGTACCATACTCACCCATCGCCATCAGAATCTGCACTTCCTCGTTGGTAGTCAGCGTAATCGCACCTTTGAGTACCACTGCGTGCAATTTTGCATCC
>CALDDP010000309.1 GCA_937936805.1 uncultured Gammaproteobacteria bacterium
CGGTAATACAACCCAGCGGCTGTGGCGGAAAGAAACAGCCAGTATTAATACGATAAACAGAATTACCCCGATGCCGAATACCTTCAGGTCGCTGCGAATGAATGCGATCGAATCCGAGGTGATCATCGGTACGCCGCCGAGGAAAAGGACCGCCCGGTCACGATAGCCATCCATGATTTTGCGAACCTCGACGATGGTTTGATCAAGCCTTAACTTATGGGCCAGGTTCTCGATTTTTATTTCCGCCGACAATTCGTCCAGCCGCGCCCTGGAATCCGGGTTCATGGTTGCCTTCGGGTATAACTTGTCCCGATTGTTGAGCAGGTCCAGTAGTTTTCTGTTGACCACCAGGTTGATCTGCAGCGCGGTGGTGTCGCCTTCGCTATTGACCAGCAGGTTGTTATATAAAGGGCTTAGTCTCAATTCCTGTTCGGCGAGCTCAAAGTCGACGTCTTCGCTTTCCAGTGTGCGGACCTGGCGGGAGATCTCTCCGAGGGTCATGGGTGGGCTGTCTACCAGCGGCACGTCGAGCATACTGACCACCGAGGCGACCTGTTCGAGGCTGGCGAGTTCATCGCGCAGGCGAGTGATGTCCGCCAGTACCTGCTTGCTGAAAAGCGGTTGCTGCGGACTATAGGTAGCTATTAGAAAATCGTCGGAACCATACCGCTCGCGAACGCCACGATAGTATTGAAGGCTGGCGTCGTTTTCGAGCACCAACGAGTCGGCCGAAGCATCCAGTTCAAACTTGGATATGTGTAGCAGAAAGAAAACCACGATCATGGTGACAGCGATCAGAGTGGTCAATGGTTTTTTCAGTACCAGCCTATCATAGGCTCGGATAATTCGTGGCGGCATAAACTGAATTCCCTATTTGGCCGGCCCGTAAGCCCTGTTTGAGAATCGGCGATAACTCCACTGATACTGTTCTGGAAATTTTCTCACCAGTTGCTCGATTTCATCGTTCATATACTGCGCGCTTGCGATTTCGTCGCCAGTCAGGCGTTCGCGATCAAGCGCCCGGATGATCAGGCTGAACTCCCCCGGAGGTGAACTACGGCACATAGTAGCAATATATACATCACAGTCCACCTTGCCGCTTAGATTTCTTACCAGGGTCGTAGTTGGTGCGTTGACGCCAAAAAATTCTGCCCTGATCCGCGCCTTGCCGGCGCCGGGCTTTTGATCGGGTAAAATCATCAGCGTATTTTTAGCGCGCAAACCCAGCAGCAGTTTGCGTAAACCGCGCTTCCTGGTTGGCACTGGTGTGCCGCCGGTGCGTCCGCGGGCCTTGCAAATGTAATCGTCCAGCCCCTTGTCCTTGAGACGTTTGTAAAGAATGATCGCGTCGCAGTGCTGGCCCAGCCAGATGCCCAGGGTTTCCCAGCTGCCTAAATGTGGTGCCAGTACGATCCTGCCCCGGGTCGTCTGCTGGAACTCTTTGCATATATCGACACTGGTAATGCGGGAAAAAATTTTTTCGGCGGGCCAATGCCACACCGCGGCCAGTTCGGTGAACATATAGGCCGTTTGAATCAATACCTGGCGATAAAGCCTATCCTGTTCCGATGCGTCCAGCTCGGGCAGGCATAGCGCTATATTCTGCCGTGTTTGCCGCGTAAACCGGTTTGGTATGACACGAAAGACGAAGGCGATGACGTGGGCAAAGCGGTAATGAAAGCGCAGCGGCAAATATGCCATTAACCCGAGAAAGCCCTGGATAACCGGCTTGATCAATTTACCGTGACTGCTCGATTTTCGCCCAGCTATCGCGCAACGTCATGGTGCGATTGAAGACGGGCTGTTGAGCCGTGGAATCGTAGTCGCTGATGAAGTAACCCAGCCGTTCGAACTGGTATGCAAGCGGGTTGTCCACCAACTCGATAGCCGGTTCGAACTTTGCCTGATCCATGACGATATTGGAATCGGGATTGAGCGCCTGGTGAAAGTCTGCTGCCGAGCCCGGGTTAGCCGTTGTGAACAGGCGGTCGTAAAGATTGACGGTCGCATTCACCGCGTGACGGGCGCTAACCCAGTGAATCGTTCCCCTGACTTTGCGCCCGTCGGGACTGCTACCGCCCCGGCTTTCGGGGTCGTAACTGCAAACCAGCGATTCAATTTCACCGGCGTCGTTCTTTATTACTTCCTTGCAGGTGATGTAGTAGGCGAATCGCAAACGTACTTCCCGCCCCGGGCTTAGCCGGAAAAACTTCCTCGGTGCGTCTTCCATGAAGTCGTCGCGCTCGATATAGATCTCGCGAGAGAAAGGAATTTCGCGGGTTCCGTAACTCGGATCCTGCGGATGGTTGGCACCGCTGAAGTATTCCTCCTGGTCTTCAGGGTAGTTCTCTATAACCACCTTAATCGGGTTGATTACCGCCATGCGCCTGGTTGCACGTTTGTTTAAATCTTCGCGCAGCACGTTTTCCAGCACGCCCATTTCGATCGTGCTGTACTTCTTGGTGACGCCAATGACATCGCAGAACGCCACTATCGATTCAGGGGTATATCCGCGTCGGCGCATGCCCGAGATGGTGAGCATGCGCGGATCGTCCCAGCCGCTGACATGCCCTTCGTTGACCAGCATATTGAGCTTGCGCTTGCTGGTCAGTGAATACTCGAGCTGCAGGCGTGCAAACTCGGTCTGCACGGGACGTGACGGCGTCTCTAGGTTGTCCAGAATCCAGTCGTACAGTGGCCGATGATCTTCGAACTCGAGCGTACACAGCGAATGAGTTACGCCCTCGATCGCGTCCGATAAACCATGCGTAAAATCGTACAGCGGGTAGATGCACCAGGTGTCGCCGGTGTTGTGATGAGTCGCATGGCGAATGCGATACAGCACCGGGTCGCGCATGTTGATATTCGGTGACTGCATATCGATTTTTGCCCGCAGCACGTGTGCCCCGTCCGGGTACTCGTCGTTTTTCATTGCTTCGAACAACTGCAGGTTTTCTTCAGGGCTGCGCTCGCGATAGGGGCTATCTACTCCCGGAGCCGTCAGCGTGCCGCGATTTTCGCGCATTTCATCCGCGTTCTGGCTATCGACGTAAGCCAGCCCCTGCCTGATCAGGTCCAGCGCGTAACCATACAGCTGCCCGAAGTAGTCCGACGCAAACGGGTTGCTGTGCCAGCTGAAGCCCAGCCACTCGACGTCGCGTCGAATCGAATTGACGTACTCGACGCTTTCCTTTTCCGGATTGGTATCGTCGAAGCGTAAATTGCAGTAGCCGCCGTAGTCCCGGGCGACGCCGAAATTGAGGCAGATCGACTTGGCATGACCGATATGCAGGTAACCATTCGGTTCCGGTGGAAAGCGGGTGATTACCTTCTCGACCTTGCCCGAAGCCAGGTCGGCATCGATGATATCGCGGATAAAATTTGAACTGTCGCTGGTTTCAGCGCTGGAATCGGACATGGGCTGGATCTGTATCGAGTCGAAGCGCAGGATTTTAACCGATCCGGCACTAAAGCTGAATTGATTTACGGTGACCTTCGAGCAACTGCGCGGGGTATCGGTACGTGAGTATCGGATATACTTCCGCACGGGGTCAAAACACAGCGTAAGTTCGACCATGTATAAGCTACAATACCCGTTTTTTCGAGG
>CALDDP010000310.1 GCA_937936805.1 uncultured Gammaproteobacteria bacterium
GGTCAAGCCGCGGGATGACAAGTTTGGCGATTAATTTTTTACAGTCCCTATACGCAAGAATCGCGAAAAACCCGATACGACAAGGCTCATATTACCTCTACAATTTCTAATCCGGACGCTAGTGAATCGAGTCGCGTCTAATAATTGGATCTTCGTTTACAGGCAGGCCTCGAACAGGGCACGGGTGTTTTCGGGGGTCATCTCGACCGGGTTGCCGCCGACGCTGGGATCCTTGAGCGCCGAGCTGACCAGCCAGTCCATGTCCGGATCGGTCACCCCGAGCTCGGTCAGGTTGGCCGGGATGCCGAGTGACACGTTCAATTCGATCACGTAGTCGTAGAAGCCTTCGAACCCCCCGCTAATGCCGAGGTAGGCAGCGAGGGCGTTGATGCGCGTCTCGATCGCTGCGCGATTAAACGTTAGTACGGGCGCCATGACTACCGCATTGGTGGTGCCATGATGGCTGTTGTAAAAAGCACCGATCGGATGCGACAGGGCGTGAATTGCACCGAGCCCCTTCTGAAATGCGGTAGCGCCCATCGCGGCGGCCGACATCATGTGCGCACGCGCTTCAATATCGTTACCGTCGGCGTACACGCGGGGCAGATTCTCTTTTACCAGGCGCATGCCTTCGACCGCGATCCCCTGGCTCATCGGATGGTAATGCGGAGAACAATAGGCTTCCAGGCAATGTGCGAACGCATCCATGCCGGTGCCGGCAGTGATCGTGGCCGGCATGCCCACAGTCAGTTCGGGGTCGCAGATGACTACTGCGGCCAGCAGTTTAGGATGGAAGATAATTTTCTTTTCATGGGTCTCCGAATTGGATAGCACGCCGGCGCGTCCTACTTCGGAACCGGTACCGGCCGTGGTCGGCACCGCGATAATCGGCGGGATCCTGTCGGCGTCGGCGCGGGTCCACCAGTCACCGATATCCTCAAAATCCCACACCGGACGGGTCTGTCCGCACATCATCGCGATGATCTTACCCAGGTCGAGGCCGGAGCCACCGCCGAATGCAACAATGCCATCATGCCCGCCAGCGTTATAGGCCTCGAGCCCCAGCGCGAGATTCTTTTCATTCGGGTTCGGGTCTACCTCGGCAAACATCGCCTTGCCCAGACCGGCCTGCTCCAGCAACGCAAGCGTATTCTGGGTAATCGGCAGGCTTGCCAGTCCGCGATCGGTAACCAGCAGTGGTTTGCTGATGCCGGCGGATTTGCAGGCGTCGGCTATTTCGTCGATGCGTCCGGCGCCAAATCGAATTGCAGTAGGGTATGACCAGTTTCCGTTGAGTTGCATGTGTTTATGTCCCGGTAAAATTTGGTGGTTGTCAGGCGCGTTCGAAGCCGCGATTCACTTCGTATTCGGTGACCTTGCTGTTGAAATCTTCCTGTTCCCATTGCGCGGCCCGGACGTAGTGATCGATGACGTCGGAGCCCATTGCATCGCGCAGCATGCCGGACTTTTTCAGTGCCAGTGTAGCCTGCGCCAGCGTAGCGGGGATTTCGCGGGCCTTGCGTGCCTGGTAGGCGTCACCCTTGAATTCCTTTTCCAGCTCCAGTTTTTCTTCAATGCCTGCGATTCCGGCCGCAATCTGGGCGGAGATTGCGAGGTAAGGGTTCAGGTCACTGCCACCGACACGGCATTCGACGCGTACGTTACGCGTGCCGTCGCCGACGACACGGTATCCCGCGGTGCGGTTATCGAGTGACCATATGGCCTTGGTGGGGGCAAAAGTGCCCGCCATGAAACGTTTATAGGAGTTGATATAGGGCGCCAGGAAATAAGTGTTGTCGCTGGCGTACTTCAACAGGCCGGCAACATAGTGACACATCAGTTCCGACATGCCGTAATCGGCGCTCGCGTCGAAGAACACCGGGTCCCCGTTGCTAGAAACCAGCGACTGGTGAATATGACTGGAAGACCCGGCCGCATCGTGGCTCCACTTGGCCAGAAAGGTAACCGCACGGTCATTCAGAAATGCGATCTCCTTGACTGCATTCTTGACCAGGCAATGATTGTCTGCCATTTCCAGGGCATCGCTGTAGCACACGTTGATTTCGGCCTGGCCGGGATCGGCCTCACCCTTGGTGTTTTCAACTCTTACCCCCGCGGCCTGCAAACCATTACGGATCTGACGCATCAGGCCTTCTTCCTTGGTGGTCTGAAAAATATGGTAGTCCTCGTTGTAAGGGCTAATCGTGGTCATATTCCGGTAGGACTTGTCGCGTAATTCCTCGAAGCTTTCGCGGAAGACGAAAAATTCGAGCTCGGTAGCTACCGCGGATGCCAGGCCCATGTTGTGCAGACGATTGATTTGATGCTTCAAAATCGCGCGCGGCGAATGCGCTACCGGTTCATGGCTGTGATGGTCGATCAGATCGCACAGCACCATGGCGGTACCTTCCAGCCAGGGAATCAGCCTCAGGGTGCTCATATCCGGTTTCATGACGTAATCGCCGTACCCCGCGGACCAACTGGTAGAGCTATAGCCGTCCACGGTATACATCTCGAGATCGGTCGCCAGCAGGTAGTTACAGCAGTGGGTTTCCTCCCATGCGCTTTCGAGAAAGAACTCGGCATGAAAGCGTTTGCCCATCAGGCGGCCCTGCATATCGGGCAGGGCGGTAATAACGGTGTCGATTTTGGCCGAGG
Organism: uncultured Gammaproteobacteria bacterium; assembly: GCA_937936805.1. Classification (GTDB taxonomy): domain Bacteria; phylum Pseudomonadota; class Gammaproteobacteria. The sequence goes on from CALDDP010000310.1 coordinate 2,659, forward strand.
CGACCAGTTCCTTAAGCGCTTCCAGTGTCAGATTACCAGGCATGGCAGTAGTTTATCCAGGTTGATAAAGGAGTAGACAATCGCCGCGGGTTGCGTCGTTTAACAGGTTCGAGGCAACATCGGCAGGCATGATAATTGTCGCTAGCATCTTTCCATTATCGCCAGGCACAGTCAAGCCGGACAGGCGTGTCGCCTGTCCGGAGCAACTGAATTAGATATTCCGGTTAGTGCTTAGCCGAACTGATGAAGTTTCGAAATGTGCTGATGAAGGATTGTTCCAGCTTTTTCTGGCGCTCATAGCGCTCGCGCTCGAGCTTGGCGCGCAGGCTTTGACGCCGGCGTTCTACCTTACTATTGCCAAAAGCACAACTGGCAACCTGGGTATAGGTTTTGGACAGGCTGTTATCAGTTGTATCCAATGCATCGATTCCGGTAAAGGTGGTGTCGTTGTCCATCGATGTTTCCGGTTAATGAGCTGGCTATTTTATCTGCAATATGGCCCCAAACCTTGCGCCAGTGCTCATTTTCAATACGGGAACCGTTCCACCTGTTTTTGTGAGCCTGCTCACAAAATTTAAAACAACGGCGCCAGGTAAGGGTTTCGGGCCCGATTTTCCCGCCGATAACCCGACATATTGTCACTGATATTGTCTGCGGTGGCGTCGATCAGCGAGATTTTCGGTTTGGCGATTCGACCCTTCCAGGGACCGCCAGTAGCAGCCGAAAGTCGTTTGTATAGTTTTGATGAGCCCATTATTCTATGCAGGTTCCTGGCTTGTTGTGACTGCAAACGAATGATCGCGAAATTTGATGAACAAACCTGCCTGCTGCTGATTGATGTGCAGGCCGGGGTTAACGTATTTGAGTATTGGGGAGGCCCGAATGGTCGGCGCAACAATCCTGATGCCGAAAAAAACATGCAAGCGCTACTGGCCGCGTTTCGTTCGGCTGGCAGGAGGGTCGCCTTCACGGTGCACGATTCGCGTGAAGCCAATTCACCGCTGAAATTATCGCTCGACACCGGGGCCCAGTTACCGGGACTCGAACCGGCCGCGAACGATATCGTTGTCGTCAAGGATGTCAACAGCGGCTTTATCGGCACTCCACTGGAAATTCAACTGCGGCGGGCAGGTATCCAGCGTCTCGTGGTGGCGGGGTTTTTCACCAATATTTGCGTCGAAACCACGGTGCGCATGGCGGGTAACCTGGGTTTCGATACCTACCTGGTGGAAGACGCCTGCGCGACCACGAACCGCATTGGTCCCGACGGTATCGATCATGATCCGGAACTGGTGCATCAAATGTCGGTGGCCAGCCTGCACGGCGAATTCTGTACCGCTATCTCGAGTGAAAACGCACTTGCACTTTGTGCGCAAGACATGCCATCGCTCGAGCGTTGCCAGGGGAACGAATGAATTACGGGGTAGCATCGATGACCGCGCCGCTGCGCAGGGTGGCGCTGCGCCAGCCCGGGGAGTCGGTACAGCAGGCGGACGCGCGGGCCTGGAACTATGGGCCAAGTTTTGACAGGAGCAGGGTAGAGTCCGAGCACGCCGCTTTTACCGGGCTGCTTGCAGAAAGCGATGTCGATATTCTGTGGATGGACCAGGACTCGGATATCGCCGACGCGGTGTTTACCTACGATGCTTCGTTGATGACGCCTGGCGGGGCGATCCTGATGAAACCGGGCAAGGCGTTACGTGCCGGCGAACAGGAATTGCATCGCAATTTTTACGCGCAGCAGGGTATACCTGTTATCGGAGAAATTTCGGGAGATGGGCATGCTGAAGCGGGCGATACGCTGTGGCTGGACATGGATACACTGGCGGTCGGTCGTGGTTTTCGCACCAATCAATCCGGCATCGATCAACTCGCAGCACAGCTGGTGGAATATGGAATCAGTGTGCAGGCCTTCGATCTGCCGGTGTATCACGGCGCCTCGGCCTGTTTGCACCTGATGTCGTTGGCCAGCCTGGTCGACACCAGGGTGGCCGCAATCTGCAAGCCATTGTTGCCGGTCGGGCTCTACCAGTTAATGCAGAACATGGGCTTTGTTCTGCTCGAACTTCCTTACGAGGAATACGAGAAGAGCGGCACGCTGAGCGGTAATATTCTCGCGCTTGCGCCGGGAAAATGCATTATGGTCGATGGTTTTCCGCAGACCCGCCAGCTGTTGCTGGAAGCCGGGATCGACGTCCGGGTGTTCACTGGTGATTCTCTCTGCATTGGTTGTGAGGGCGGTCCGACCTGCATGAGTCGCCCCATTTACAGAAGCCAGTAACCTGGAACGAACTATAAAACAGGGTCGGAGACAAATCCGCCCGCCTGCAGATTTTCGCCAATCCCGTTTGAAATCCGGGTCAATCATGACCCTGCTGCCTGCCATGACTTGAAGTAGCGCGTGACGCTATGATATGTTGTTCGCCTTCTCACCCGACTACGAGTCCCAGACGATGAAGCGGAATCTATATCCCTTGATAACAGCACTTGGCCTGTCGCTGTTGTTACCGGCAGTGGCGCAGGACGCCGGAAAACCGACGGCTCAACTGCTGTCGGATGCATACACCGGCAAAGCCTATTCTCCTTATGCCAAACGTAATTTTCCGGAAAGACCGCTGTGGGGCGACTCCCATTTACACACCAGCCTGTCGATGGATGCCGGATTATTCGGTAACCGTCTATCACCGACCGAGGCTTATCGGTTTGCACGTGGCGAAGAGGTTGTAAGCTCGACCGGCCAGGCCGTGCGGCTGGGCCGCCCGCTGGACTGGCTGGTGATCGCAGACCATTCGGACGGCATGGGCATGGTCGGTGATATTGCCAGCGGTAAGCCGGCATTGTTGGCCTACGAGCAGGCCCGGCGCTGGAACCAGGGAATGGCAGAAGGTGGCGATGCAGCCGTTGCTGCAGCGTTGGATCTGATCGGTACCTTTTCGCAGGGCAAGATGGACCCTGAGATGTTCGCCATGTATTCACCGGGAGCGAAGATCTACAAGAACCTGTGGGAAAAGGTAATCGCCGACGCGGAGACTTTTAACGAGCCAGGCCGTTTCACCGCGTTAATCGGGTTTGAATGGACCTCGTTGGTAAAAGGCGCCAATATGCATCGCGTGGTCATTATGCGCGATGGTCCGACCCGCGCGCGACAGGTCGTGCCCTATACGACCCAGGCGCCGGTTGGTTCGCCCAATCCACGCGATCTGTGGAAGTACCTGGCCCGCTACGAGGAAAAGACACAGGGTGAAATCCTCGCGATCGCGCACAACGGCAATCTTTCCAACGGTATTATGTTTCCGCTCGAAGCCCAGTGGGAAGGCACGAAGCTGGACGATACCTATGTCACCGAGCGCATCAAGTGGGAACCCCTCTACGAGATGACCCAGATCAAGGGAGACGGTGAGGCGCATTCATTCCTGTCGCCTGACGACGAGTTCGGACTATGAAACCTGGGACATCGGTAACCTCGATGTTTCTGAAGCCAAGACCGATGA
>CALDDP010000311.1 GCA_937936805.1 uncultured Gammaproteobacteria bacterium
ATTGCCGGGGCGCGGGTACCGATGCCACTGAGCACCGCAGGCTATATCAAAAAATGCGAGCGCTTTGCCAGATCCAGGCTGCCTGCGTAACTCAACCCTCTGCGCTTACAGGAATCCGAAAAACCACTATGGCAAAAAAACCCAGGGCGACCGGCAATCCAAACATTATAAAGCTATGGCCAACGACCATGCTGGCGAAGCGATTCGCGCATTATCAAAAGGTGAACCCGGCCCTGCTCGAGCTGTTTTACGCTCATCGCGACCGCGATCCCCGTGGTACCCAGGGGGCATACGCTAGCCATGATGACCTGCTCAGCAAGTACCCGTTGCATGACGAACTGAATGAGCTTGCCGAGTTCATCAGCCAGGGAATCGTAGAAGTTGCGAGGGAGGCCAACAGTGGTTTATGGAAACAGGGGGAAAAGGTGCGCGTTAATATCACCGGGCTCTGGTTTCAGATATCAAATAATCATTCCTTTCACGAAATGCACGTGCACGGCAACTGTTCCTGGTCGGGAGTGTATTACGTGCGCGCCGCCGATTGCAGCACGGGGCCGGATTCACATCCCGGTGAACAACCGAACGGGGTAACTCGATTCTATGGCCCGCATATCGAACATATGGCGGGTGGGTTTGGTGATTACGGCAATTTTTACCTGCACGATAACGTCTGGGACTCTTATCCCGAGGATGGCAAGTTGTGTATCTTCCCGTCACATATCAAACACATGCCTTTTCCCTATAACGGCGCGGAAGACCGCGTTATTGTTTCGTTTCATGCACAGGTATTTGATGCCAGCGGGACGCAGAATTACGACTATGGTTTCAGCAATTAGGCATCGGACCTCGATCGCCTGGACCATCCCGGCCGCCGCGCCGCAGCAGTACAATGATGCTGGCCATAGCCGGACAAATAATTACCAGGAGCAGAAAAAGAAAACCACCCCCGTGGGTATGAGGGTGGTGATCAGCGACAGGATCGATTGTAAACGAATCGACAGGTCTTTTATTTAAGTACCGGCATGGTGAATTCAGCCTCGAGTTCGCTATCCAGCCAGCGCGCGGTAACGGTTTTAACCTTGGTGTAGAAACGCAAGGCTTCCATGCCGTACTGGTTGTGATCGCCAAATGCGGAAGACTTCCAGCCACCAAAGCTATGGAAGGCCAGCGGTACCGGAATAGGCACATTGATACCAACCATGCCGACTTCAACCTTATCAGCGAAGGTGCGTGCGGCGGCGCCGTTCTTGGTGAAAATGGAGGTACCGTTACCATAGGGGTGGTCGGTAGCGAGCGCGGCACCCTCTTCGAAAGAACCCACGCGCATGATTTGCAGCACGGGACCGAATATTTCCTCCTGGTAAGATTGCATCTCGGGGGTCACATTATCAATCAGCGAACCGCCCAGAAAGTAACCATTCTCGTGCCCTTCGCAAACGAAGTCGCGACCGTCGACCACCAGACGCGAGCCTTCATCCTGTGCCATCTGAATATAACTGCGGACCTTTTCGCGGTGTTCTTTGGTGACCAGCGGACCCATCTCGAGACCGGTATCAAGACTGGAACCGATGCGTAGTGCTTCGACCCGTGGCTTTAGAATATCGATTAACCTGTCAGCGACTTCGTCGCCGACGCAGACGCCGACTGAGATTGCCATGCAACGTTCGCCAGCCGAACCATAAGCCGCACCCATAAGCGCGTTGGCGACATCTTCGAGATCGGCGTCCGGCAGTATCAGCATGTGATTCTTGGCACCGCCCATGGCCTGGCAGCGTTTACCATTGGCAGTTGCTGTTGCGTAGACATACTTCGCTATCGGTGTTGAACCGACAAAGCTGACGGCCTTGACGCGCTCATCCTCGAGCAGCGTGTCGACGGCTTCCTTGTCGCCGTTAACTACGTTGAACACGCCCGGAGGAGCACCTGCCTCGATAAACAGTTCCGCCAGCCGGATCGGGCAGGAAGGGTCTTTTTCCGAAGGCTTCAACACGACCGTGTTACCGGTAATCAGCGCCATTCCCGCCATCCACAGGGGAATCATCGCCGGGAAGTTGAAAGGTGTAATGCCAGCGACTACACCGAGTGGTTTGCGCATCGAATAGATATCGATCCCACGCGCCACATTGTCGGAAAACTCTCCTTTTTGAGCATGCGGTGCGCCACAGGCGAATTCCGCCACTTCGATCCCGCGCAATACCGATCCCATGGCATCCTCGATGACCTTGCCGTGTTCGGTTGAGACCAGTGTGGCCAGTTCATGCTGGTGTTTATAAAGTAACTGCACGTAACGTGCCATGATGCGCGAACGCTGCAGTATCGAGGTCGCGGCCCATGCGGGGAAGTCTTCTGCGGCGACGGCGATCGCGGCTTCGACTTCGGATTTCGAAGCCAACGGCACCGCGCTGATTTTTACGCCCTTGCTGGGATTGAAAATGTCACCAAAACGACCACTGGTGCCGGCGATGTGCTCACCGTTGATATAGTGGCTAAGCTGGGTGACTTCGGCGGATACGGCTTCGGCTGGCTGACTCATGATAGCTCCTGCAAGGGTAGAGTAACTAAAAGGACGAGCAGTATAGACAAGATATTTATGCAAGGATATAGTTTGAATTCCACATCCAATGTGC
>CALDDP010000312.1 GCA_937936805.1 uncultured Gammaproteobacteria bacterium
ACAGTTGCGCCAATCTCTATGCGACCATCGGGCCGGACGATCGTGGTGGCGTCATGCTCTCCGGTCACACCGACGTGGTACCCACCACAGGCCAGGACTGGCACAGCGACCCCTATCAACTGAGAACAGAAGATAAACTGCTGTTTGGCCGCGGATCCTGCGACATGAAAGGCTTTATCGCCTGCGTACTGGCCGGGTTGCCACAAATTGCCGCCGAGCAATTGCAAACCCCGATTCACCTCGCCTTTTCATATGACGAGGAAATAGGCTGCGTCGGTGCTAAAAGACTGGTCGATTCGATGGCGGGGTTCGAGGTCAGGCCCCGCTTCGGACTGATCGGAGAACCAACCAACATGAGCATGGTTCTGGGGCACAAGGGCAAGGTTTCGTTTCGCGTCACGGTGAGCGGGCTTTCCTGTCACTCGGCCTACATCAGTAACGGAGTCAACGCGGTCGAATACGCTGCCGAGCTGATCGCATTTATTCGCAACATGAACACGCGCGTGCAGCAGAGCCTGACCGATCCGAGTTACACAGTGCCGCATACGACTTTCCACGTTGGCAATATCAGTGGCGGCACCGCACTGAATATCGTGCCTCGACAATGCGTATTCGAATTCGAGATTCGCAACCTGCCACAGCAGGATCCGGACTCGCTGGTCCATGAAATCAAACACTATGCCAGCGACGTGCTGCTTGCCGACATGCAATCCCGCTATCCGCAAAGCGAGATCCGCTTTGTGGAAACTTCCTGCTATCCGGGACTGCACACCGACCCGGCAGCGGCGGTGATCGCCTATACCCGCGCCATCAACCCGATCGACGAAGTCGGTGACAACGTCAGTTTCGGCACCGAAGCCGGATTGTTCGATAGCATCGGAATAAACAGCCTGGTGTGTGGTCCTGGCAGCATCGAGCAGGCGCACAAGCCGGATGAATTCGTCAGCCGTGAACAAATGCAATACTGCGACCAGATGATCGAAAACCTTGTACATCGCTGCCGGGAAAGGCCAGAATCCGGCTAACACCAGCAACGGTTTTATATTCATGACGACAGACCCGGCACAAGCCACGATTGGATGGCGGGAATGGGCGGCCTTACCCGAGCTCAATCTACCCGCGATCAAGGCCAAGATTGATACGGGCGCCCGCACCTCGGCACTGCATGCCTTTCTGATCGAACCCTACACACGGGAAGGAATCGATATGCTGCGATTTCTGATTCACCCGATCCAGCACAACCAGGATTTCGAAGTCGAATGTCACGCCCCGGTATTCGATTTTCGCGAAGTCACCGATTCCGGCGGTCACCGGGAAATGCGCTACGTCATACAGAGCAAAGTCGTGCTCGGTGAGAATGCCTGGCCGATTGAACTGACCCTTACAAACCGTGATACTATGCGCTTCCGTATGCTATTGGGGCGCCGGGCTATGGAAAACCGCTTTGTGGTCGATCCAGGTGCTTCGTATATCAACGGTAAACTCAGACCACGCAAACTTTATGGTTTATAGGCAGATATAAAAATGAAAATCGCTCTTCTTTCGAGAAATCGAAAACTGTACTCGTCTCGTCGCATCATCGAAGCCGCCGAGGCGCGCGGCCATGAGATTGTTGTTATCGATGTATTGCGCGCTTATATGAATATCGCGGCACACAAGCCTTCGATACACTACCGCGGTGAGTTACTCGAGGGCTTTGAAGCGGTTATACCCCGCATTGGCGCATCGGTGACTGCTTACGGGCTGTCCGTGTTAAGGCAGTTTGAAATGATGGGCGTGGTGGCGCTCAATGAATCTGTCGCAATCGGCCGCTCCAGGGACAAGTTGCGCTCGCTGCAGTTGTTATCGCGTCGAGGTATCGGCATGCCGCTGACCGGTTATGCCCATAAACCGGATGATATCAAGGATGTCATCAAGATGGTTGGTGGCGCCCCACTGGTGGTCAAGCTACTGCAGGGAACCCAGGGTATCGGTGTGGTGCTGGCAGAAACGCAAAAAGCCGCCGAGAGTGTTATCGAGGGATTCATGGGGGTTAAAGCCGACATCCTGGTACAGGAGTTCATCAAGGAAGCCGGCGGTTCCGATATCCGCTGCTTCGTCATTGACGGCAAGGTCGTTGCGGCAATGAAACGCCAGGCTCCGAAGGGTGAGTTCCGCTCCAACCTGCATCGCGGCGGCTCCTCGAGCCTGATTAAAATCACCCCCGAAGAACGCTCTACGGCGGTCAGGGCGGCGCGCATCATGGGTCTGAACGTGGCCGGTGTAGATCTGCTGCGTTCCAATCACGGACCGGTGGTAATGGAAGTAAATTCAAGTCCCGGCCTCGAAGGCATCGAAGGTGCGACGGGCAAGGACGTCGCCGGCATGATTATTACCAACCTCGAAAAGCTGCAGCCCGGTAAAACCAGGACGCGTGGCAAGGGCTGAAATGCAATCGGCGATCGAGATTGCCGGGGTACGGATTAAACCCGGCGACCGGGTGTCGATTGATATACCACTCCCCAGTTTCTACACGCACAGCAGCGTCAACATGCCGGTGCACGTGGTGCATGGTCGCAAACCGGGTCCCGTGTTACTGGTCAGCGCGGCAGTGCACGGCGATGAAATCAACGGCGTCGAAATCATTCGGCGACTGCTGGCGAGTAAATCCGTCAATCGCATCAAGGGCACCCTGATCGCCATTCCGGTGGTCAACGTTTACGGGTTTGTCTCCAAGTCGCGCTACCTGCCCGATCGGCGCGACCTGAATCGATCTTTTCCAGGTTCCGAGAAAGGTTCGATGGCCGCACGACTCGCTAACGTCGTCATGACCGAAATCATTCCGCACTGCACCCACATCGTCGATTTGCATACCGGCGCGGTGAATCGTGAAAACCTGCCGCAGATCAGGGCCAGGCTGGTCGACGATCCCGACCTGGAGAAACTCGCGCGCGCTTTCGGCGCCCCGGTGATTCTGAATGCCGAGTTACTCGAAGGCTCTTTCCGGGCCGCGGCGCACGCCAACGGCATAGGGGTACTGCTCTTCGAAGCAGGTGAAGCACTGCGCTTCGACGAAGTCGCGATCAGATCCGGCGTCCGTGGCGTACTCGAAGTTATGACCGAACTGGATATGCGCGGCAAAACCCGAAAACAGCGCAAAGTCGAAGCCATGGTCGCAAATACCAGCCGTTGGGTGCGGGCCGGGCAAAGCGGTATTCTGCGCTCGCTGGTCGCAACCGGTTCGAGGGTGGAAGTCGACGAAGTACTGGCCTATATCAGCGATCCACTAGGCGAAAATAACGAGCAACTGATCAGCCCCGTCGATGGCATCATCATCGGCAAAACCAATCTGCCGCTGGTATTTGCGGGCGAAGCAATTTTCAATATTGCCAGCTACGAGGAAATCGATCAGGTCGCGGAAAACATCGATGCCTACCACGAAGAACTGGATCCGAGCACCGACTATCTGCAAAGCGATGAACCTCCGTTGGTGTAGTTCCGCCACCTCCCTGCAAAACCGATACCCCATCCTCCACTCTATCCCAACGCTACCTCGAGGTGAGCGTGGGGATGGCTCCTCAACAGTTTTTTTTGCAGGAGTCAGTAAATATTAATCAGTATTTTTTATTGAATTTTTCAAGTACCGGCCAAAAACAGGGTATGGCCTCGACTTTACTGATGCGCGATCGTGGAGAAGCTTTCTCAGAACCGCCGTAAATACATCCATGTAGGCTCGCGTGCGACATCCCTGTCGCACAGCGTTCTGAGAAAGCTTCTCCACGCTCACGTCGTCGGATGCGAATTCACCTGGAATGTTACGCGGTTTGAGTAACGGGGCGTTGAACGGGTTCTTCGCGGATGGGCCAGTGAACAATGGCCGCGAAAATACCGAGCGCAACCCCGACCCACCAGACCACATCATAGGAACCGGTAGCGTCATAAAGTACACCGCCCATCCACACTCCGAGAAACGATCCCACCTGGTGCGAAAAGAATACGATACCACCCAGCAAGCCAAGGTAACGGGTGCCAAACATGACAGCGACCAGGGCGTTGGTCGGCGCCACGGTCGATAACCACAAAATGCCGATAACAATGGAAAACACCACTACCGTGGTCGGGCTGGCAGGAATCAGTAAAAATGCGGTAAACACGATCGATCGGGCAAGATAAATCCAGCTCAGTAACAGGGGCTTGGAGTAACGCTGGCCGATAACTCCCGAAGCCAGCGAGCCGATTATATTGAAAAATCCGATCAGACTGATCGCCATCACCGCCCAGCGTGAGCCGATGCCCAGGTCGCTTATGTAGGCTGGAAAATGTGCAGTGATAAAGGCAATTTGAAACCCGCAGACAAAAAAGCCGGAGGTGAGCAACAGGTAACCCCGGCTGACAAAAGCCTCGCGCAACGCCTGCCGGATGGTTTGCTCGAATTCAGCTGCGGCAATCCTCGAGGTCGCGGAATTGCCGCGTAACGGAATCGCGAGCAACGGTATGATCAGCATGATCGCAGCGATCGTAATCAGGCTGTCAGACCAGCCAAGCTTGTCGATCAACCCCTGGGATATCGGTGCGAAAATAAACATGCCGGCTGAACCCGCCGCGGTTCCCAGGCCAAACGCAAAAGAACGTTTTTCCGGGCTGACCAGGCGCCCGATCGAAGCCAGAACCACGCCGAATGAACAAGCCGCCACACCGAGACCAATGAGGACTCCACCGCCGATATGCAACCAGAGCGGGGTCGGCGCCACCGCCATTACGACCAGGCCGAGGCTATATAGCAGCGCACCGGACGCAAGCACCCGCCAGGTTCCGAACTTGTCGGCAACCAGGCCAAACAGGGGCTGGCCCAGACCCCAGCACAGATTCTGCAAAGCCATCGCCACGCCGAAGGTCGTCCTGTCCCAGCCGCTATCCTGCAGGATCGGCAACTGGAAAAACCCCATCGCGGAACGCGGGCCGAACGCCAGCAAGCCGATGATACAGGCGCAGGTGATAGCGAAAATCGGCACTTTATGCTGGACTAAAGGCTCGGTCGTCATGTAAAGGTAATCAGATTAGTGGAGCTGGCCCGGAGAGTTTACAATATATAGCTGGCCAGTTGCCTTAATTTATATTGCGTTACCGGGAGCGGGGTTTGACGATCAAGATTTTTACCACCGGCGGTACTTTCGACAAGATTTATTTCGATGCCAAAAGCGAGTTTCATATTGGTGATACGATAATCGGGGCTTTGCTGGAGGAAGCCAATGTCGACTTTGACTACGAGATCGAAACGCTGTTGAAAAAGGATAGCATCGAGATGGACGAAAGCGATCGAGAATTGATCCGTAACGCGGTGGCTGGCGTACAACATCGTAAGATCCTGGTAACCCACGGCACCGATACCATGGTGGAAACCGCACAGGCCCTGCTTGGTATCACCGACAAGACCGTTATACTGTTTGGTGCAATGCAACCAGCCCGAATGCGCTACAGTGATGCAATGTACAATCTGGGGGTTGCCAGCGCAGCGGTACAACTTTTGCCAGCCGGGATATACCTCGCGATGAACGGCAAGATTTTCGATCCACGCAAGGTCACCAAGAACAGGGCGCTCAACCGCTTCGAGCTCGCCGACTCCTAGCTTGACGTTGCCACACTAAGGCTATACAAGGCATGCTTAATACATCCCGCAACTGGAATTCATGATAACTGCCAGGTCTCAGGCCAAATTTTTGCTACCGATCCTGGTGCTGCTGATCGCCGCTGCCATTTACTTTTCGCTGGTAAATAGCAAGGTGGAAAGGGAAAAGCCCGCGCTCAGTGAAAAAGTATGGCAGGTCGAGGTAATCACGGCACAAAAACAGGAGTTATCTCCCAGCATCACGCTCTACGGTCGTATCGAGTCACCGGAGCAGTTGAAGGCGGCGGCACCGGGAGGCGGCATTGTCGAACAGGTTTTCGTGCGTAACGGCGCCAGTGTCAAACAGGGCCAGGCGCTGGTGACCATGGATCGACGCGATTTCGCAGCCTCATTGCTGCAGGCCGAGGCTGATTTGCGCGACCTCGACAACCAGATAGCCGAACTCAAGGTGCGCCACCAGTCCAATCTGGCATCACTGCAGACCGAGCGTGAACTGCTTGTGCTGGCTAACGCTGAAGTCGAGCGCCTTACTGAATTGAAAAAACAGGATCTCAGCGCCGACACCGCCATCAATGCGGCCCGCAGCGAGACGGCAAGGCGCCAACTCGCCGTGACCTCGCGCCAACTCGATGTCGACAGCTACCCGGCAAGGCTGCAAATTCTGCAGGCAAGGCATGATCGCGGCACGGCGCTACTCGACCAGGCACGGCTGGCGATGGACCGCTCTGAAGTAACGGCCCCGTTCGACGGGATCATCAGCGAAGTCGCTGTAGCCGCGGGAGACCGGGTTTCGCTCGGGCAAATCCTGGTTTCGCTATTTCCCGTCGACGACCTCGAAATTCGTGCCCACCTGCCAATCAACTATATTGATTCGGTGCGCCAGGCTATCGCCAATGGCCGGGAACTTTATGCCAGCGTGACAGTTCGCGAGATACCCGGTCGATTTCAGATACGACGCCTGGCCGGCGAAGCCGAAGCTACCGGCATCGATGTGTACTTCGCCATCGATGCCTCCGCGGGACAACTTCGTCCGGGTGATCTGTTACCACTCAATCTCGAGCTTCCGCCTGTAAGCGGTGTCATTGGCGTGCCCTACCAGGCAATTTACGGTAACTCGCGAATCTACCGGGTAGTCGAGGGTCGACTGCAAGCGGTTGACGTGACGTCTCTCGGGCAGGCAAGAACCGAGGAAAACCAGGTAATGGTCCTGATTGACAGTGACGCTATCGAGCCAGGCGACCTGATCGCAGTCACGCACCTGCCCAATGCGGTCTCGGGGCTCAAGGTGAAGATCGATGAAGAATAGTCTTCTCGGCGTATTTGCGCGCCACCGGGTTGCCGCCAATTTACTCATGGTGATGATGTTTTCGTCCGGCGTCATAGCGCTGCAAAAACTGAATGTACAGTTTTTCCCCAATTTTGAACTCGACCAGATTTCGGTCAGCACGGTCTGGAGCGGGGCCAGCTCAGAAGATATCGAGACCGGCATTACAATCCCGCTGGAACAGCGGCTACGCAGTATCGATCGGCTCAAGGAATTCACCTCGACTTCAGCAACAGGGGTCTCCGGCATCACCCTTGAATTCGACGAAAACAGCAACATGACCTTCGCGCTGGACGAGGTGAAAAAACAGGTTGATGATTTCAGCAACCTGCCGGACGATGCGGAGCTCCCGAAAGTGGCGCAGCTGGTGCGTTACGAGTCGGTCGCGCGCCTGCTGATCAGCGGCCCATCGCAGATAGATGAACTGCGACTGCTGGCGCGGCAGTTCGAGCGTGAACTGATCAGTGCCGGCATCGACAAGGTAGATATTTCCGGCCTGCCCAAGCAACAGATACAGATCGAACTCGCCGCCGAGCAAATTCAACGGCTTGGCCTCGGTCTTGGCGAACTGGCAGGCCGAATCGATGCGGCTAGCCAGGACCTGCCAGCCGGCCTGATTGGCGAAGAAGATGGTGCGCGTGAAATTCGCAGCCAGAATCAGCGTCGCACGCCGCAGGATTTCGCCAATCTCGCCATCGTCAGTGAAGCCGATAAGCGTATTCATCTCGGCGATATCGCAAAAATCGAACGCGGCCACCTGTCCGACTCATCGACTATTAGCGTGGACGGTAAAAACGCCTTGGTTCTGGTGCTGCGCCGTAACGAAAACGGTGATTCGCTTGAAGCCGCCGAAATCCTGCAAAACTGGCTCGATAAAACCCGGCCACAGTTACCACCCAATATTGAAATCCAGGTCTTTAACGAGCGCTGGCAACTGATCAAGGAACGCATCATGCTGCTGCTTAAAAATGGCGCCGGTGGACTGGTGCTGGTGCTACTCATTCTTTACCTGTTTTTATCCGCCCGCGTCGCCTTCTGGGTAGCCGTCGGCATCCCCGTGTCTTTCATGGCAACACTTGCTGTGCTTTACCTCGTGGGTGGCTCGATAAATATGATCAGTCTGTTTGCGTTGATTATGGCGCTTGGCATTATCGTCGATGACGCGATTGTTGTCGGCGAAGACGCCCAGGCACATTTCGATATGGGTGAAGACCCGCTGATGGCTTCCGAGGGAGGTGCCCGGCGTATGCTGGCACCGGTACTGGCGTCATCCATGACCACCATCGCCGCGTTCCTGCCGCTGATGATGATCGGTGGCCGTATGGGCAGCATCATGGTCGCGATACCGATGGTAATCGTATGCGTAATCGTGGCCTCGCTGATCGAAAGTTTTTTCATCCTGCCCGGTCATCTGCGGCATGCCTTCGTGCATAATCGCGCGGCCAAAACATCGCGTTTCAAGGAAAAACTCAATCGTGGATTCGAACACCTCCGCGATAAATGGTTCCGCCGCCTGGTGCGCGTCGCAATCGAGTTCAGATGGACCACGATTGCCTGCGCAATCGGTTTCCTGTTGTTCGCCGCCGGGCTTTTTCTTGGTGGGAAAACCAGCTGGCAATTTTTCCCGTCACCCGAATCGACCACGGTGTATGCCAACGTCCGTTTTGTTTCCGGCACCGCCCGTGAGGTCGTCAACAAGTTTGTTGACCAGGTGGAAACAGAACTGAACAACACCATTGATGATATCGATGAGACTGTTGTCTCAACCTATTACCGGGTGCACGGTTCGACAGTTGGCCGGGGTCGGGCGATAACCGGTGAACGCGCCGGCTCAATTTATGTCGAACTGCTCAGTTCCGATCAACGTGCCACCGATAATCCCAGCTTCATCGAGAACTGGCGCTCACGCATCAAGGTTCCACCCGGCGTAGAAAGTTTCCAAATCACCGCGCGACAGGTCGGTCCCTCGCGACGCGAACTCAATCTGCGCCTGACCGGGTCCACCCCGCACCGATTGAAAACCGCGGCCCTGGATCTGGCCCAAACCCTGGAAACGATTCCGGGCGTGAGTGCCATCGATGATGACCTGCCCTATGGCAGGGAACAGTTGATTTACGAACTGAGCCCGGCAGGAGAAGCTCTCGGACTATCGATCACCGATATTGGACGCCAGTTACGCGCCGCTTACGACGGCATCATACTGCAGCGGTTTCAGCAGGGAGCCGATGAAGTCGAAGTGCGTTTGCAGTTGCCGCAATCAGAACAACGCCGCCTGGATAGCCTGCTGTATTTACCGATCCTGCTACCGAATGGCGAGTTCGTCGCGCTGGAGACCGTTGCCAACTGGCGTTCAGCACAGGGCTTTGAAACCCTGCGTCATTTCAACGGCAGTCTCTCGGTCGATGTTTCGGCAGACGTTAACGCCGCCCTCAACAACACGGCTGAAATCGTCGCCGACCTGACCCAGTTCACCCTGCCCGCGCTGTCGAGCAAATACGGCATTCAATATAGCGTCGAGGGCCGTTCGGCAAGCCAGCGAGAAACCTTTGCCGATATGCGACTCGGCGCAATCGTCGCACTGGCTTTAATGTACCTCGTCCTGGCCTGGGTTTTTTCGTCCTACGGCTGGCCGTTGCTGGTAATGCTTACCATACCCCTGGGTCTCACGGGAGCCGTTATGGGGCACTGGCTGATGGACATGAACCTGACCATTTTATCGTTATTCGGCTTCTTCGGCCTGTCGGGTATTGTCGTCAACGACTCGATAATACTGGTGATGTTCTATCGCCATATCAGGGACAAGGGAGTGTCGATCTATGAGGCGCTTGAGGAAGCGGCCTGTCAACGATTACGCGCGGTATTGCTGACCTCGCTGACCACCATTGCCGGCCTGACGCCGTTACTGTTTGAAACCTCGCGTCAGGCGCAGTTCCTCATTCCAATGGCGGTTTCGATCGCCTTTGGACTGGCGTTTGCGACGCTGTTGATCCTTCTCGTTATCCCGGCGATGTTATCTATCTACGAGGACGTGCACAGCGCACTGCAGGAAAAACCCCAACCCCCGGCGGCAACGACATGACAACTTTTTCACGCTTACAGCAGGAACAGCTGCGCTCGGTCGCTGAACCGATCTGGAAAAACATCATCGAGGCGGCGCGCGAACACGACTATGCAAGGTTTTCACGGGGTTTCTCCAACGAGTTGCTGGCAAAACTCTCGGAAGAACATTTCCGCCAGAGTTGTGAGGACTTCCCGGTTTTAACCACTATCGAATCGGAGTTTGAATTCATTGATTCGATTCAGCGGGAAAAGGCGATAACCATCCTGTGGCGACTGCGCAGCTCGAAGTACGATGGCGAGTTTCTCGGCCTGCTGACCCTGCAAAGCGGCGAATCCGGCATGGAGATCACCGCGGTTTCGGTTAACTAGTTTTTAATCGGTACCGCCAACGGTAATATCGTCGATCTTGAGGCTGGGCTGCCCCACTCCCACGGGTACAGACTGGCCTTCCTTTCCACATACACCAACGCCCTGATCCAGTTCGAGGTTGTTGCCTACCATCGATATCTTGCCCATCACCTCGGGCCCGGAACCAATCAACGTGGCACCCTTGACCGGCGCGGTCAGCTTGCCTTTTTCAATCAGGTAGGCTTCGGATAGCGAAAACACGAATCGCCCCGAAGTGATATCCACCTGGCCGCCGCCAAAGTTAACCGCGTACAGGCCCTTATCGACCGAGCTGATGATTTCTTCGGGGTCGCTTTCCCCGGCCAGCATATAGGTGTTGGTCATGCGCGGCATCGGTAAATGGGCGAACGATTCCCGGCGTCCGTTCGACGTGGAATGCGTTCCCATCAGGCGGGCATTCATCTTGTCCTGCATGTAGCCTTTGAGTATGCCGTTTTCGATCAGGGTGGTGCATTGCGCAGGCACCCCCTCGTCATCGACGCTAAGCGAGCCGCGGCGATCGAGCAGCGTTCCATCGTCGACCACGGTACATAACGGAGAGGCAACCTGTTGGCCCACTTTGTTACTGAATGCCGAGGTACCCTTGCGATTGAAATCTCCTTCGAGACCATGACCTACCGCTTCATGCAGCAATACTCCGGGCCACCCGGGACCCAGCACCACCGGCATGCTACCCGCCGGCGTTGCCACCGACTCGAGGTTGGTAGACGCCTGCCTGACCGCCTCGCGAGCGAGTTCGTAGGCACGATCGGTGTCAAAAAATACATCATAGCCATGCCGTCCCCCGGCACCGGCGCTACCCTGCTCGCGGCGATCTGACTGGTGCATCAGGACAGTTACATTGAGGCGTACCAGTGGACGAATGTCGGCTGCCAGGGTGTTATCGGTGGCGGCAACCAATATTTGGTCGATACCACCAGACAGGGAAATAATGACCTGCTCGATACGCTCATCGAGTGAACGCGTATAGGCATCAAGCTTTTTCAGTAGTGCGACTTTTTCATCAGCATCACGGCCATCGACCGGGTTTTGTGCCGCGTATAGCGCCGGCGCCGGTTTACTGGACAAAACGATGGCGCTACTCGCCGACTGGCCCTGTTTGACGATGGCACGGGCATTGTTTACCGCCTGGGTTATAGCATTACCACGTAAATCGTCACAATAGGCGAACCCGGTTTTTTCCCCGGCCATGGCACGAATACCGACACCTTTTTCGATGTTGAAACTGCCCTCGCGCAAAATGCCGTCATCCATGACCCAGGATTCCTGCTGGCTGGTCTGAAAGTACAGGTCGCCGGCGTCGACATAGCTGCTGTGCAGGCCATCCAGAAATCCACCAAGCTGCTCGATTCCAAGTTCGCTCGGTTCGAGTATATTTCTACTAACTGTTTCTAAAGTTGATGCCATATTTCGCTATTGCTCCAGTTCGTCTCGGTTGCCGACTTCCAGCTTGATTTCATCGGCGGCCTGGCTGCCCGATTGCAGCACAATATAATCTGAGGGCACGCCCAGGGATATCAACCAGTCGCGCAGTTCGGCCGCCCATAGCTCACCGGTATCTTCGCCTGGATAACGAATAATCATGGCCCTGTCACCAGCCTTGCCCCAGTAGCTTACCGCGGAACGGACTGCTGCAAGTTGCGGAATCACAGCGCCCGCACGCGGACGCGCCCATTCATCGGCACTGAGCGTGAAAATACGGATAGAGTTAGCGGCTGCATGGCCGGCTATAAAAAGCAGCACCGCGCAACAGAGGCTATTTCTCAGCATTCGGTAAATCTTCCTGGTTTTCATCAACTGCCTTTATCAGATCAATCTGCGGATCATCCCAGCTTCCGGTGACCCTGTATTCAATTTCCACGGCCTCGTCGATGGACTTTTTAAACAAATTCTGCAGTAGCAGCAGGCCCCATCCCACCGTGGTGCTGGCTGCAATTGCGCCTATTACCGGTA
>CALDDP010000313.1 GCA_937936805.1 uncultured Gammaproteobacteria bacterium
TGTGGGCGGCTGCTACTTCTTCGAGCGGGTAGGTGGCGACGACGTTCGGCCTGATGCGATCCTGTTGCAGCCATTCCATTGCCTGGCGCACTATTTCTCCCTGACGTCGGCGTTCAACTTCCAGGCCGAACCACATTGGCATCAGCATCATCACGTTATGAATACTGAGGTTGTTGTTGTATGCGGTTTCATCCGCGAGGTCACCGGGTGTCCCCATCAGGGTCACGATTCGTCCGTAGGGGGCCATCGCGCTCAGGGTTTGCTGGAAAACTTCTGCACCGGCATTGTCGAAAGCCACGTTGACGCCATTGCCATCGGTCCACTGCCGAACAGCGGCGACAAAATCTTCATCCCGATAATTGATGGCGAGCTGTGCACCCATCGAAGTTACAAGCTCCGCCTTTGCGCGGCTGCTGATCGTTGTTGCGACCCGCGCCCCGAGTCCGTCGGCAATTTGCAGCACAATATGCCCGCTGCCACCCGCGCCCGCGTGAATGAGGACAGATTCACCCGCCTGCAACCGGGCGCGTTCGACGAGGGCCTCCCAGGCTGTAATAAAAACCAGCGGCAAGCTGGCGGCGGTAATAAAATCGACTGCATCAGGTATTTTTGCCAGCAACCACTCCGGTACCACCGCGCGGCGTGAATAGGTGCCATGATCGCCGCCCACGCCGCCATTGCAGAAGCAGACCCGGTCTCCCACTTTAACCGCGGTGACATCGTCTCCAACGGCCTCGACGATGCCGGCGCCATCATGACCCAGCACGGTGCCGGGCCCGTCGCCGAGGTAAGTGCCGAGGGCACGAAAAAAAGTATCGGCGGGATTAACGCCCGCCGCTTCCATGCGCAGCAGCACGTCATCGCCGCGACCGGGCCAGGCTAATTCAATTTCGTCCATGACAAGAACGTCAGCTGCCCCGAATTCGCGCACTATCATGGCTTCAGTGGTAAAGGTCATAAGATTCCCCGTCGAACTCAAACAATGGATAAATTAGTCGTGACACCTATAATAACTCCGCCACCAGGTAACGTGAAAGTTATCGTACAAAGTACAGGTGGCGATACAGTATCCCTGATTAATACGACAGGCCAGCCTTAATTCAACGATGTCCGTAACTCCAGTAAAAGTAAGTCCCGAGAACCTGCAGACCGAGCTCACCAGGCTGTGGCATCGCGAGGCATTCTTTGACGCGACACAGCGGATCGCGCGATTCGGCTATTGCGAGTGGGATTATACGAATGATCGTATCAAAAGCTGTACCCGGGAGTACGCGCAGATATTTCTGATGACCATCGATGAGGTTATCGAATCCCAGGATAGCTGGGAGAAGGTATTGCTGCAGATACATCCGGATGATCGGCAAAGTTACGCGGACTCATACAGGCAGCATCTGGGTGCCGGTTCGCATGTGATCGAGTATCGGATTTTACGTAGAGACGGAGAGATTCGACACATCAAGGAAATTGGGGTCGTTGTTTACGACGATGTCGGCGAGATAACCGGTTCGGTCGGGTTGCTGCAGGATTTTACCGAGCGTAAACAACGTGAGCAGGAACTCGAGTATCGTGATTCGATGGTTCAGAAAATCGAGACGATTACCGACGTCGGCTATTTTATCTGGGACCTGGATGCGGACATGTATTCCTACATCAGCCCTGGTTTTGCCAGGATTCATGGCGTGACGGTAGACGAGTATCTGCATCGGGCCGAATCCATCGAAGATGATCTGGCCGATGTCTATGAAGAAGACCTGGAGTCTCTGCGGGATGCCTATGAGTTGCGGCTAAATGATAAAAAGGATTTTTCTGCCGAGTATCGTATCATCCGGCCCGACGGTCAGCTGCGGTGGATACGTGAACAGGGCACCGTCGTGGAAAATGCTGCCGGCAAGAAGATTCAGTCTATCGGTATCCTGCAGGATATAACCGAGCAGAAAAATACAGAACAAAGTTTACGCGAGGCGAAGGATTCACTGGAATCAGTCGTTGAGGATAGAACCCGGGAACTTGCTGATACGATAAACAAGTTAAAGACCGAAGTGGCGGAGCGGGAGAAGGTAGCCAGTGAGCTCGAAAATCAGAATGCCGAACTGGAGCGTTTCGATTACACAGTGTCGCATGACCTGAAAACTCCGCTGGTCACGATAAAAGGCTTTGTCGGCATGCTGGGCAAAGATATTGCTGATAATAACGTGGAACGAATCGCCAGCGATTTTGAAAAGATTAATTCCGCTGCCGACATGATGGAAAGACTCTTGAACGATTTACTGGAGCTTGGTCGCGGCGGTCGGATCATGGGTGAAGTGGAAACCTGCAATCTATCTGAAATTGCAGCTGAGGCAATCGGTATGCTGGAATCGGAGCTTCGCGCCCGGCATGTAGAAATTGTAGTAGAGGACTTGCCGAGCGTAATGGGAGACCCGACCAGGTTGCTGGAAGTTTTCCTCAATCTGCTGGAGAACGCGATAAAGTTTAGCGGTGACCAGCAGCAGCCCCGGGTGCGAATAGCTGCGCTGGAAAGGGAAGGCGGTATTTGCTGCTTCGTAGAGGATAACGGTATCGGTATAGACCGGGATTACCACGACCAGGTATTTGGATTGTTTGAGCGACTGGACGCCAGTGTCGACGGCACCGGCGTCGGGCTGGCGCTAGTGAAACGCATCATCGAAGTGCATGGTGTGGAAGTCTGGGTTGAGTCTGACGGTCCCGGCCAGGGCGCCAGGTTTATGTTTACGTTACCCGCCTGAAAACGCCATAGCGTATATCAGCCAAGCTGACGGCAATGCGTTTCGCGCAAAAACAGGCCTGCAATAAACGCGGTGAGGTTGAGTATCAGTAAACTGGTGAACGCCAGGCTGTAGTTAGCCGTCGCATAAACCCGCGCACCATCGATCATCTCTCCACTCCAGTTCAGGTCCAGCAACCAGCCGATAAGAGGTTGCATCACCGCGCCCGCACCAACGATACACATGTTCATCAGACCCAGCGACGTACTGCTGTAGTTTACGTCGTTCAATTCCTTGACCGAACCAAAGCAAACCGTCATCGCGCTGCCGCCTGCCCCGATGAGAAATATCAACATCATCAGCAACGGGGTTTTGTCCGGGGTGGAGTAAATCAGGGTGGCCAGCGCTATCAGTGCGATCAATGAGCCGGCCAGCAGGATAGCATTGCGCCGACCCATTCGATCCGAGGCCCAGCCGGCCAGGGGTGAAAAAATGGCCCAGCCGACAAAAATCATCGAGGTCACCGCCGCTGCCTCGGTGGTTGTATAGCCTTGTACGCTCACCAGCCAGGGCACGCCCCATAATCCACCGAAGGCGAGCATGGTTGCCGCCATACCGAAGCCGATGATCGAGCAGATCCAGGTCTGCGGATTGGTCGTTACCGCGTGCAGGCCCTTTAAAATGCCGGGTCCCGGCCCCTGTTGTTTTTGTTCGCTGGAGCGCAGCGGAACCAGGTAAAAAAGTAACAGCGCAAGAGCCAGCGCGACCAGTGCGAGCACCAGGATCGTGCCCCGCCAGCCAATCGACTCGACCATCTGGCGCAACGGCGCCTGGCCGAAAATAGCGCCGCACATGCCTACCGTCTGCAGCAGTCCTGCGAGCAGGGCGTATTGAGCGGGTTTGAACCAGTAGCCGGCAATCGCGAGGGTGCCGACAAACCCGAATGCAACCGTGCCACCTATCAGCGCGCGACCGAGAGAAGCCGTGAATACCGAATCACTGAATGCGAATCCAACCGACGCGAGTGCGCACAACGCGGCGGCAAAACTCATCAGCTTGCGTGGGCCGAAATGGTCGGTCAGCATACCCACGGGCAACTGAATCGAAGCGTAGGCGTAAAAGTAAAACGCCGATAATGAACCCAGTGCGGCGCCACCCACCGCAAAGTCGCTCATCAACTCGTTGGTCATTACGCTTGGCGATACGCGCTGCACAAAGGCATAGCCGAAAAACAGGGTTCCGAGCGCGAAAGCGATGGTCGCCTGGCGGCGACTTACGGTAGGTACATCAGGCCTGGACATGGAGGATTCAGGATTAAACAACAGCGCACTAAACTAGCATGATTCGGTGCCAAAGCAGGCAATAAATTTTATCTTGAAACCTGGTTTTGTGAGGCCAGGAAATTCACCGGGTTTATATAAGACCCCCTCAAGAAGGTCCTTCTTGGTCAGGCGAGTTAGCGCATAAGACTGGTCTGGCAGAGCGTTACCTTCGAGAATGGTTTTCGGCAATGGCCGCGTCGAATCACATCTCGTTTAACCCTGACGGTGAAAAAAACTCTTTGATAGAACAGGCCAGCAGTGAACGCCCATTAAATTTCTTACGGGGCTAAGGGTGGCTCGCTAACTTGAATGACGGGCTTTCCTCGATTGGTTCCACACCGCGATATAAGTTAACCCTTAGCGTATTCAAGCCTGCCGGGATTGAATCGAGCTGTGGCTGAACTTCTTGCGGTACCGGGCCGGTGTCAACCCGACCTTGCGCTTGAAGATGCGGCGGAAAGAGGCCGGGTCGTCGTAGCCGACGGAACTACTGATCGTCTCCACGCTGGTTGCATCGGATTCGAGCATCTGCTTGGCAACTTCGATGCGAATGCCCTGCACGTATTCGATCGGCTGGTAGCCGGTTGCGCTGCGAAAGCGGCGGGCGAAGGTGCGCGAATTCAGCCCCGACAGGTCAGTCATTTCGGATACCGGGTTGGAACATTTATAGTTTTGTTCGATCCAGCTCTGGCAATCGCCCACGATGGCGTCACCATGCTGGGTACTGCAGGACATCGATGAATACGGCAACTGTCCGTCGTCATGGCGCGCGAGCAGGTATACCCGTGCCGTGTTGGTCGCATTACCCAGGCCGCAGTAACGTTCGATCAGGTAAATCGCCAGATCCTGCCACGAGGTGACGCCGGCCGAGGTAATCACGCGCTGGTTCACGGCACTCAGATTAAGGATTGCGTCCGGCGCCCATTTAATCTGTGGGAAATACTCTTGAAACAAATTGCGATAGGCCCAGTGTGACGACACTTCGTGGCCGTTCAAAAGTCCGGTTTCCCCGAGCAGCGTCGCCCCGGAACAAACCGAGCACAGCAGCGCATCGCGCGCGTGCATGCGTTTGAGCCACTGAACTTCGGGTGTGTATTTACCGAGTGGTGATCGATCGACGGGAGTGTACATATCGCAGACCACGACCACATCCGCACGTTCGATATCGTCCAGGCCCGCCTGCGGCTGCACCGGGATGCCGCTCAGGCAGACGAACGGTTCCGTCGTACGTGCCACGATTTTAACCTCGAGCATGCTGTCCGGGACCATTCCGCCGAGCAATTCCTTGTAGTCCGGCCCGACGTTACCGAGCACGTCGTAAAGGCCGTACAGCACGCTCGCCGTTGTATCCGGTGACGCCAGCAGACAAATCATCGGTTTATCCATAAGTATCGTCCGAAGGGTAGGGATGGATGTCCAATATGCCACGGTATTGTGGAATATGCCATTTCACCTGTCCAAAATGCCTCTTTTATGTGTTTTTTGACAATTGTGCTCCTGTTCTTTGCATCCCACAATAGACACAACTAATAACAGAAAGTCAGGAGTCGAACATGGATAACCCCGTACAAGAACATTCATTGCAAATTGGTGGTGACGTACTGCTCCCGGGCAGCGAGAGCTATGAAGAGTCCCGCTCGGTCTGGAATGCCATGATCGATCGCAAACCCGCGCTGATCGCACAATGCCGAAGCACGCAGGATGTCGCCGATACCCTGGCCTTTGCCGGACGCCACGATTACCCGGTCTCGATTCGAGGCGGCGGGCACAATGTCGCCGGCCACGCGGTCTGCGACGATGGCGTCATGATCGATATGAGCGGCATGCGCAACGTGTCCGTCGATACAGAAAAAAGAACCGCGCGGGTCGCCGGCGGTGCCACCTGGCGCGATGTAGATGCCGCCAGCCAGCCGCATGGGCTGGTGACGCCCGGCGGACTGATATCCGATACCGGTGTCGCGGGTCTGACCCTGTCGGGCGGTATCGGCTGGTTACGCAGCCGCTACGGGCTTTGTATCGACAATATGCTGTCGGTTGAGATCGTGACCGCCGACGGCCAGGTACGTCGCGCCAGCGAGCAGGAGAACGCGGATTTGTTCTGGGCGGTGCGCGGCGGTGGCGGTAACTTCGGCGTGATCACCGAGTTCGAATTCCAGTTGCACCCGATGGGACCAGAAGTCATGTTCTGCGCGCCGATCTACGCGCTCGAATGCGGAGCGGAGCCGATTCGATTCTGGCGCGACTATCTCGCCGACAAAAACGACCGTATCGGCTCGCTGGTTGAATTCTCGACGGTAGCCGAGAGCGATGACTTTCCGCGCGAGTTCTGGGGTAAACAGGTTTACACGATTGCCGCGGTTTACGCCGGCGATCCCGAGGAGGGCGAACGCGTCATGCAGCCGCTGCGTGAGCTCGCACCGATGGTGACCGATTTCTCTGGCCGCATGGACTACCGCGAAGTGCAGCAACTGTTCGACGCGCTGATGCCGGCCGGGGAGTTTCGCTGTTACTGGAAATCGCATTACCTGAACGGCCTGTCGGACGCAGTGATCGACGAGATACTTGAAGGTGTCTCGTCGGTACCGTCACCGAACACGTTGTCGTCGATCTGGAACTTCGGTGGCGCCACCGCGAAGGTCGCGGCCGACGCGACCGCTTTCGGCGACCGCTCGATGCCGTGGATGTTTTCGATCGACTCAGTCTGGGAAGGGGCCGAGAACGACGAGACTAATATCGGCTGGACGCGCGACCTCTGGGGCCGCATGCAGCGTCACTCGCACAATGGACGCATGTACCTGAACTTTCCCGGACAGGGCGAGGAGGGGGAAAAGTTGTTGCAGGACACCTTCGGTGACAACTATCAGCGCCTGCGCGAAATTAAGGCGAAGTATGACCCCGACAACCGCTTCCGCTTCAACCAGAACATCCGTCCGGCGGCGTGACAGGAACGACCGATGATAACCACCAACCTGAAGCGCAGTGTTTTTACCGAATCCCCCGAGGTGACACAATGAACAATGAATTTCCCCCCCGGCTCGAAGGCAAGTTTTATCTAACGGAAGGCGGAACGGAAACCGAGGTCATGTACAAGTGGGGTTACGAATTGCCGGAATTCGCGATGTTTCCGTTGCTCGACAACCCGGAGGCTGATGCCATTATCCGAAACATGTATCGGCGCTACCTTGACGTGGCTGCCGAGCAGGATACCGGGCTGATACTCAATGGGCACGACTACCGCGCAAGTCCGGACTGGGGTGCGAAACTCGGCTACAGTGCAGAGGGTCTGCGGGAAATGCAAGGCCGCACGATCCAGTTTCTCGATGACATGCGCGCCGAATATGCGGAGCGAGTTGCGGATGTATACATCGCCGCCTGCATCGGCCCACGCGGTGACGCCTATGGAACCGGGGGCGATGTAACCGTGGACGAGGCCGAGGATTACCATTCGGTGCAATTGCAGAATCTCGATGGCACCGCCGCCGACATGGCGGTCGCCGCGACGTTCAACAATATCCCCGAGGCGATCGGCGTGATCCGCGCCGCAATCGGGGTGGGTATGCCGATCGGCGTCAGTCTGACCCTGACCCCGGAGGGCCGCCTGCGCTCCGGCCCGAGCCTGCGTGAGGCGATCGAAAACATCGACGAAGCCACCGCTGGGAGCGCTGCCTGGTTCGGTACCAATTGCGCACATCCGCTGGAGTTCGAATCCGCGCTCGCCGACGCGGGCTCGTGGCTGGAGCGCTTGCGTTACATTCGGCCGAATGCTGCCAGGATGGACAAGATCGCTCTATGTTCGCTCGGCCATCTGGAGGATGGCGACCCGGTCGAACTGGGCAAGCAGATGGGTGACGTCGCGCGTCGGTTGCCCAACGCCGATATAATCGGGGGATGCTGCGGAACCGACGAGCGGCATCTGTCGGAGATAGCGCAAAATGTCAACGCGTTGCGCAGAGTGCAATAAAGCCTCGATCGTTGGAGCAACAGGATCCTGCAGTCGTTCGCGGGGAATAAAAAAATATCGCCGGCCCAACGCTTTCAGTTGAACGCAGTGCCCGCTACGCGAACTCCGTTAAGCGTCGCCATTGAGCGGTAAGCAGGTTAACTAACATGATTCGGGGTATATTCAGGCAGTAAATCTTTCCCCGGAGCGCAGGTTGTTAGATTGTGTTACCTGTGAGCCCGGGCAGGCTAGCCGGTTACTAGCATCTCGATCGCTTTGAACGACGCAACCGCCAGCACCATGATGATGAGCAGGAATACGGTCGAACGTTGTTGCTTGAAGGCTTCGCCGCGAAATTTCTCGATCTGCAGCAAAATCCAGTCAGACAAAAAGTAAAGCACGATGGCGGCCAGGGTGTAGTAAACATACTGCATCGCTAATCCATGGTTATATTTCGGGTTTGTAGATATGGAAACCGAGGATATAAATCACCACCCCGGAGACCGATACAAAAAGCCAAATTGGCAAGGTCCAGCGCGCTATCCCGGGGTGACGTGTGAAATTACCGGTAGCGGCGAACCAGACCGTTAGCAGCACCAGCGGCACGATCACCGCGGCCAGCACGATGTGCGAGCCCAGCAGTGTGAAATAGATCGGCCGGATCCAGCCCTGACCGGCGAATGGTGCGTATCCGACCAGGTTGTGATAGGTCAGGTAGGAGACCAGGAATACAGCCGACACCGTCAGCGCAGCCGCCATGCAGTTGCGGTGCATGCCGCGGTTA
>CALDDP010000314.1 GCA_937936805.1 uncultured Gammaproteobacteria bacterium
GATTCGCGACCTGGTTCTGGGTGAAGTACCGTTCATTGTTATCGATCAGAAAACCGAGGACGATATAACTCGCAGCATCCTGCTGCAGATTATTTTCGAACAGGAGTCGGAAACCAATCCGCTGTTTTCAAACGATAACCTGGAACGTTTTATCCGCTACTATAACACTGGTGCCCATGCCGGATTTTCCGATTTCATCGGCCAGGGCATGAGCTTCTTCCAGCAGCAGCAGCAGGAGATCGGCAAGGCGCTGGAAGGTATGACTGGCCATAATCCGCTGTCGTTCTGGACCGATATGACCCAGAAAAATATCGATACCTGGCGCCAGATGATGGGTTTAAGCCCTGAAAACGACGACTCCGATAAAAAATAAACCACTGATTTAATTAAACTTTCCTCGAACTCCCTGCGGCTCACTTGACAGCCGCGCTGTAAATCAATATTTTGTGCACTGCAATATATTGCTGCGATGCAGCACCCACCCACAAACAGATCGAGATGACAGGATTATGAACAAACAAAAAATCGCACTCGTCACTGGAGGAACCGGTGGAATCGGCACCGCGATATGTATCGCGCTGGCCGACCAGGGCCGTAAAGTTATTGCGGGTTACTTCCCACCCGAAAAAGAAATCGCCGACGCATGGCAACAGAAACACCGTGCCAACGGCTACGAGATCGACATCGTCGCCTGCGATGTCAGCGACTTCGAATCCAGTCAGCAAATGCTGCACGACGTCGAAAACACGATCGGCGCGGTCGATATCCTGGTCAATTGTGCCGGTATAACGCGCGACAAAACCCTGCGCCGCATGACCTCCGACCAATGGGACTCGGTGTTACGCACCAACCTTGACTCGGCCTTCAATGTCACTCGTCATGTTGTCGACAACATGGCGGACAACGGCTTTGGCCGTATCGTTAACATTTCGTCGGTAAACGGGCAGAAAGGACAGTTTGGCCAGGCCAATTATTCTGCGGCAAAGGCTGGACTGCATGGCTTCACCAAGGCGGTTGCACAGGAACTGGCTACCAAGGGTGTCACGGTTAACTCGGTTTCGCCGGGTTACGTAAAAACAGAAATGACCGATGCCATCCCCGAAGACGTTCGCGATTCGATCATCCAGCAGGTGCCGATGGGACGCATGGCGTTACCTGATGAAATTGCGTACGTCGTCAGCTTCCTCACCGATGATCGCAATACCTATATGACCGGGGCAAACCTGCCTGTCAACGGCGGCATGTACATGACCTAGCCGTTGCTTGAAAGAGCCCCAATCGGCGCGATCCGGCGTTGGAAACGGTCTCAAAATGCTCATGTACTCGCGTGTACACTGCGCTTTTTCGACCGTTTCCGCCTTGTCTCGCACTCGATTGTGACTCTTTCAACCAACGGCTAACTCAATAACGCTAAAATCCACCAGGCCATGAAAAAGACGGGGCAATATGGTCCGTTTTTCCGCCTGAGGCCTTTAAAACACGCTGCCCGTTCAATCCCCTGGAACCAACCAAACTGTTAAAAGGACCTGGTTCCTGACCTTCGGCTTTGTATCTTTACCAGGATTGCATACGAAGCATTTATGTTGCACTGCACAATAATCTGTGTTAGGCTCGAATCTTTATAAATATGAATGAGTTACCCAACATGAGCGAGAATAATTCGTGGGCTGAACAATGGTTCAAGGCACAGCAACAGTTTGTCGATTCCTGGAGCGATATGGCCAAATCAAGCGCTAGCGGTAACGACGCCAGTCAATCCGACCTGTGGGCACAGAGTTTCGAACTCTGGCGCAAGGCCTGCAGCGGACAAGCCCAGCCGGATATGCAGCAGGCAATGAACAAGTGCCTCGATATGGGCAAGGAATACTTCGCCATGGCAGAACAGATCAGCAAAGGCATGACCGAAGGTGCCAACCCGATTGAAGCGATCAATCAATGGCTGGAACAAATGAAACAATCCCTGCAGCAGTTTGGCAGCATGCCGGGTTTCAACGGTAGCGGCGTCAACGATTTCATGAAGCAATGGTTTGCCCCTAATGCCTCCTGGCAGGAAATGGTGGCTGGCCTGACGCCGATGAACCAGGCCTTCTGGCAAATGCCGGGTATGAATACTTCGGTGTTCAATCTCGGTGAAATGGTTGATCCACTGGGTAAGGTCCTGGAAGCTCCGGGGGTCGGCTATTTCCGCGAACCACAGGAGAAACAGCAGAAAGGTCTGCAGCTGGCGCTCGAATACCAGGAAGCCAACTTCAAATTCAACCAGGCTTTCCTGCGCGTGGCGATGGAGTCGATCCAGGGATTTCAGAACCGACTGCTTGGCCTTGACGGTGATAGCGTACCGAAATCATTACGCGAGCTATATGACCTCTGGGTCGTGATCAGCGAAGAACACTATGCCGAGTTCGCCATGGGCGAGGAGTACCAGGCGCTCTATGGTGACATGGTCAATCGACTGATGATCATGCGCCGACATTACGGCGAGATCGCCGACGATTATCTGCGCACCATGAACCTGCCCAATACACGCGAAATTGACACCATGCAGGAGCGTTTGCAGCAGGTACGCCGTGATAACTTCGCCCTGAAAAAAGAGATCAGGGAAATCAAGGCCATGCTCAAGCAGATGAATTCCAGGCCGGAGCCAGCCGCTAAAAAAGCGCCCGCGGTTAAAGCAACGCCAGCCGCTAAAAAGATGCCGCCAGTAAAAAAGACGCCAGCGGTAAAAACAAAACCAGCCGCTTTAAAGGCGCCGGCAGCAAAAAAGGCACCCGTGCGCAAGAAGGCGGTAGCCAGTAAAACGCCAACCAGCAAAACCAAAGTAACCACAAGCAAAGCAGGAGCCTGAACCGATGAGTAATATTCCGTTTCGTTCCGACCAGGTGGTCGAAGAACTGGTGCAGTTCAATAAAAACCTGAGCAAGGGCGTCAAGAACCTGCTCGACGCCGAAGAGATATCGGCCGGGGTTACCCCGCGTGAAGAGGTTTACGCCGAGGACAAGCTCAGGCTGTATCGTTACCAGCCCTCCACCGGCGTAGTGCAGAACAAGGTTCCAACCCTGATCGTTTATGCGCTGGTCAACCGGCCCTACATGGCCGACATCCAGGAAAATCGATCCACCATCAAGGGATTACTGGATACCGGACAGGACGTATACCTGATCGACTGGGGCTATCCGGACCGTGCCGACAAGTACCTCACCCTCGATGACTATATCAACGGATATATCGACCGTTGCGTCGACGTGATTCGCGAGCGTCACGATGTCGACAAGATCAATATTCTCGGCATCTGCCAGGGCGGCGTATTCAGCCTGTGTTACACCACCCTGCACCAGGACAAGGTCAGCAACCTGGTCACCATGGTGACTCCGGTGGATTGCAAGACGCCGGACAACATGCTCAGTCAATGGGTACAGCAAATGGATATCGACGCCATCGTCGATGCGATGGGCAACCTGCCCGGCGAAATGCTGAACTGGACTTTCCTCAATCTGAAACCGTTCCAGTTGATGGGGCAGAAATACGTATCCATGGTCGATATCATCAGCGACGAAAAAAACGTCAAGAACTTCATGCGCATGGAAAAATGGATCTTCGACAGTCCCGACCAGGCGGGTGAAGCCTTCCGCCAGTTCATCAAGGATTTCTATCAGGACAACAAGCTGGTTGAAGGCGGCCTCAAGATCGGCGAGCACGGAGTCGACCTGAAAAACCTGAAAACCCCGGTGCTCAATATCTTCGCCGAACAGGATCACCTGGTACCACCCGCGGCCTCGAAAATCCTGCCGAAACTGATTGGCAGCAAGGATTATACCGAGCTGTCTTTCCCCGGCGGTCACATCGGCATCTATGTCAGCGGCAAAGCCCAGGCGACAGTGACGCCGGCAATATCCAGCTGGCTCAACGAGCGCAGCTGATCAGCTGCGTGATTCCTGGTTACCGGCGAATCATGCCAGAGTTCTGAGATCCCGATACGTCGGACCGCCCCTTTCGCGGGGATGACTCCTGTGGTTAAATCCTGCTCCTATGAGCAAAGTCAGCCTCGATAAATTTAATGAGATCTTGCGCTCCGAGCTGCCCTCGGCTGCCGAGGTCGGCATCTATCTGCGCGAGATCGAAGAAGGCAAGGCCGCCCTGGTCCTGCCCTATACTGAAATATCGCTCCGCCCGGGTGGCACTATCGCCGGGCCTTTCATGATGATGCTCGCTGACGTGTGCATGTTTGCAGTGGTGCTCAGTTTGCTTGGTGAAATCAAACTCGCGGTCACCACCAGTTTGAATATCAACTTCCTGCGCAAGCCGAGCGAATGTGACCTGGTCGCCAAAGGCAATATCATTAAAATGGGTAAACGCCTCGCGGTAGTTGAGGTTTCCATCTATAGTGACGAAGACCTGGTCGCGCACGCCACCGGCACCTACTCGATTCCGCCCCGGGGCTGAGGAAACCCTGGAGCATTAACACGTCACAGGCAGTAATTGTTACTGGTGATTTTCAGGCTTTATTTGAGTTAGTTGACCAGTGCGCTCCACCGATTGCATCTTGCAGCGAGCCAGGCGAATCCCAAGGCGCTTGACTTCATCCCGGATGCATTGAGTGCGCCTGGAGGGCCCGGTAGTCGACTCGATGCGATCAATTTCGACGCGCAGCCTGTCTATCGACTCCAGTATCTGATCTTCCTCGGTGGTTACAGGTCCACTGGTTGTATCCGATCTTTCCGGGTTCATGCTTACCTTGTGCCCGTGACACCGTTATGACGAGACAGATTAAAGTTTAGGCCAATTAATTTATTTTTCTGATTTTCGTCAGGATGTTCCCCGTGCTGCCTGACAGCAGCACAAGCCCGCAAATCATTCGTGCCAGATCAGCACAAACGCCTTATGCAGGCACTGCTTTCGCCGCGGTATTGACAGGAACGGCTTAGCGACGGGTCACGCGGACTGGAGAAATATCCTGCGGGTATGAGTCCGGACAGCCAGGACAACTGGTAACTCATCAAAAG
>CALDDP010000315.1 GCA_937936805.1 uncultured Gammaproteobacteria bacterium
TCGAGTTTGGCGAGCACGGCGTCGAGCAGACGCGGATCGGTTCGCTTGATCAAAATCCTGCCGCCGGTGATCGCCGCCGCCACCAGGTAGGTTCCGGTTTCGATGCGATCGGGCAGCACCGAATAGTCGCAGCCGCGCAAATTTTCAACGCCGTGGATGGTGATCGTATCGGTACCGGCATCCTCGACCTGCCCGCCCATCGCGTTTATAAAATCGGCGAGATCCACTACCTCCGGTTCCCGCGCCGCATTTTCGATAACCGAGGTACCGTCGGCGAGTGCAGCCGCCATCATCAGATTCTCGGTACCCGTTACCGTAACCTGATCCATTACGATGCGCGCACCTTTAAGTCGCTCACATCGCGCCCTGATATAGCCCTGTTCGACGTCGATATTCGCACCCATGGCCTCGAGACCGCTGAGATGCATATCGACCGGGCGCGCACCAATTGCGCAACCGCCGGGCAGCGACACCTCGGCTTCGCCAAAGCGAGCCAATAACGGCCCAAGCACCAGGATCGACGCGCGCATGGTTTTAACCAGTTCGTAGGGTGCGAAAGTATTTTCCAGTGTGGTCGGGTCGATCTCGATACTCATCTTCTCGCCAATCGTCAGTGACACTCCCATGCGGCCAAGCAGCTCCATGGTGGTGGTGACATCATGCAGATGGGGTACATTACGAACTATGACAGGACTATCGGCCAGCAAGGTACCCGCAAGAATCGGCAATACCGCATTCTTGGAACCGGAGACGCGGACTTCTCCTAACAGCGGCGTACCGCCATTGATAATCAACTTGTTCATGCAAAGCCAGAGCAAACAGGGGCGGACATTCTAACAGGAAAAATCCGCGATAGGGGTGAGGCAACCATTAATAATACGACCTTTACAGAAACGCCACGCGCTTGTCTCGATTAAGCAAAAAAAGTAGCCTGCTTTATTCCTGATTGCGTTCCTGCAGGGTTTTGATTAACCCGTCGACGCCATCCTTTTTGATCGCGCGCGCAAAACTCGAGCGATAATTAGTCACCAGGCTGACTTCATCGACGCTGACATCGAACACCTTCCAGCCATTGTCCCCGAGGCGCAAGGTATAGTTGATCGGGATAGGAAACCCGCCGGCCTGCTCGATTTCGATCCTGACCGTAACCAGGCCTTCAGCCTCGGAACCTTCCATCGGCAGGAAAATCAGTTCCTGGTCGGTATATTCGAACAGGGCGGAACTATAGGTGCGCACCAGTAACTGGCGAAACTCACTAACTATTTCCGGCTTTTGCTCCGCGCCGACTTCATCTTTATAAGACCCCAGCGCCAGATCGGTCATCGCGGCGAAATCAAAATGAGGCAACACCAGTTCGTCCACCATTTCATAAACCGTTTGCGGGTCGCTTTTAAACGTACCCATATTCGCCTTGAGTTCGTCTACTACGCTCTCTACCGTTTCCCTGACCAGTTGCTCGGGCCCGGTTGCTCCCATCGCTGGGAATGAAACCAGCAGCATCAAACCGACTAAAATATTCTTCACTGAAATACCCCACTCACGCTTTTTAGCTTGGACACAAGATTATTGAAATCATTCACGGAACGTAAATATTCCGCATAAGCAAGCACATAAACCTGTAACGCATTGATTATTTCATCGGCTTCCTCGAGTCCCGCCTCGAAGTCGGAATAGGCTGCAATCATCCAGCGTCTCGCGGACTTGGAACTTTTGCGCATGGATTCGACGGACTTGTACTTGCCATGCATCGTGAGATATTGCTCGCGTACCTGGAACGGGATTCCCTTGCGTGCAAATGACGCCTTGTGCACCAGCGCATCGAGCTCAGCCTGGGCCTGTACTACCTGTGCCGGCTGCCTGCCCTGCTCCCACTGCCAGCTCAAACCGACTAGTGGCGACATCCCTACATGATTGAAAGGATCATAAATATACGGGTTGTCCAGCGAATCACGTTCAGGCGAATAGGCCATCGACCCGGCAACACCGGCGTAGACAATCGGCCGCTTGGTTGCGCGGTTGGCCTCTACCAGGGCGCGGCGAGCGTTCAGGCCGGCTTCAACCTGCTTAAGTTCAACCCGATTCGAGCGCGCCAGCTCGATCCATTCCTGCAGGCTTTCCGGCGGCAACTCCAGTGGTTGCAGGCGTCGGTCGGCGAGCTCGATGATATTTTCCTTTCGACCGGTCAATAACTTGAGGCCCGCCATTGCGATCTCCTCCAGGGCGCTCGCCTCGGAGAGATAGTTATCGATTAGACCAAGCCCTGATTCGAGCGCATACCTGTCGGATAAAGTAGCCTTGCCGGAACCTTCTTCAATCCATTGTTCAACCAGCTCTAGCGCGCTCGACAGACGCTTGCGCACATCGTTGAGTAACAAACGGCTGTCACGTGCAGTCAGGTATCCATAATAAGCCCTGACCACCTGCAGACCAATCTCGTCACGCTGCAGAGTAACGTCCTGCTGTTTAATCAGGACGTTACTCTGGGCGGCTTTCTGGTAGCTCTCGATGCGCCCGAAAGTCGCTAGAGGTTTTATGATGCTGAACTTCAGGCTTCCCCACAGCGATAGTCCGTCATCGAAATCATACTGGTCGTCACGCGGCTTACAGTCGCCGCTACAGGAGTTTTCGCCACCCTCGTAAAAACCACCGTCTACACCCGACGTCAAGGCAAGAAAACTGTCTACCGAGTAACGTAATCCGTCCCCGCCTTCGGCTTCCTGCAACAACCCTCTGGCCTTGCGCACGAAGGCTTCCTTTTCTTCGATCCTGGGATCATGGGCCAGTGCCATTTCAATGGCCTGGGCAATGTCGAGCTTGTCCTGCGCGTAAACCCCGAAACTGGCGCAAAACAACGCGCTCAGGCCGATCAATTGTGACGGAATCTTAATCATAATCTGGCATCTTCCTTAATCAGGCTGAACAAAAGCTGACTCAAAACTACCGGTCAACGCTAAATTCACTCAGAGTCTATCCTCTAAAACCCTGCAAGTGAACGCTAAACCTGTCGATTGGGCGTCATTACCATGAATTACTGGCAAAATTGCCGCATAATCGTTAGTGTTCGCTTCCTCAATCTAATAACACTACTTTGGTATGTCCAAACCCTTAACCGATCGACATAGCTTCAGCTATGATGAACTTATCGCCTGCGGCAAAGGTGAGCTGTTCGGACCCGGCAATGCGCTATTGCCATTGCCCCCGATGCTGATGTTCGACCGTATCACAAACATCGATGAAGTAGGTGGTAAATATGCAAAAGGAGAAATAGTTGCAGAACTCGATGTTAATCCTGATCTCTGGTTCTTCAAATGCCATTTTGAAACCGACCCGGTAATGCCTGGTTGCCTGGGCCTGGACGCGATGTGGCAATTGATCGGCTTTTATCTGGGCTGGAAAGGCGGACCCGGACACGGTCGCGCCCTCGGCGCCGGCGAAGTCAAGTATTTCGGGCAGGTGTTGCCGCAAGCGAAACAGGTTACCTATCGCATTGATATAAAACGAGTAATCATGCGCAAGCTGGTGATGGGTATCGGTGATGCCACGATGGA
>CALDDP010000316.1 GCA_937936805.1 uncultured Gammaproteobacteria bacterium
TGCAACAGAAAAAGCGTTTCATTGCGCTACTCCCTGCAGCAGTTGATCAGCCATCCAGTGCGCCTCGGCGGGCGATAACAGTGGACGCCAGGCGGGCATCGCGGTTCCGGGGCGGCCATAGAGTATTACACTGCTGAGGTAGTCTGCGGATTTGCCTTGCAGCATATCCGGAAGCAGTGCCGGTCCCAGCCCGCCACGCATCTTCAGGCCGTGACAGGAACCGCAATCCTGGATCAGGAGGTTGTGCAGTTCCTGTCGACGATCGTCGGAGATATCGTCGTTTGCGGCGAGCGGAGCCGCAATCAGGAAGCTAAGCGCGAGCCAGGCTGAGCGAGTCATAAGTGCTAACGCCCTCGGTTTGCTGGCATTCAGACTGAAACCAGTCGAGTTCATCGCTGAGTGTTACCACGTCGCCAATGATGGTGGTGACAGGTGACTGCAGTCCTGCCGAGCTTACCGCATCGGCCAGTTCGGCAAGACTGGAAATAACCTTCCGCTGGCTGCTGGTGGTGCCCCCGTGTACCGCGGCCGCCGGCGTGGAGGCGGGCAGTCCGGCCCGGATCAGTTCGCTGCATATAGTTTGCAGGTTTGCGAGACCCATGTAGAAAACCAGGGTGCAGTCGGGGTCGGCCAGCTTGTCCCAGTCAACTTCCAGGTCTTCATTGTTTTGCAGGTGCCCGGTGATAAAACGTACCCCGTGGCAGAGTCCGCGATGCGTCAACGGGATACCGCTGTAGCTGCTGCAACCGGCCGCCGCGGTGACTCCCGGAACGACTTCGAAAGGAATACCGTGCCGACGCAGCACCAGGGCCTCTTCGCCACCGCGTCCGAAGATATACGGATCGCCACCTTTCAAACGCACCAGGCGTCGCCCCGACAGGGCCAGGCTGACGATGATTTCGTTGATTTGATCCTGCGGGACACAATGCTTGCCGGGTGTTTTGCCGACCGAAATCTGGCTGACCCCGTGCGGGATCAGGTCGAGTATTTCGGAACTGACCAGTCGGTCGAACACGACCACGTCGGCTTGCTCAATCAGGCGCAGGGCCTTGATTGTCAGTAATTCGGGATCTCCGGGTCCAGATCCAACCAGTGATACGAAACCTGTTGTCACCATAGATAATTCCTGTGCTTTGCGCCGATGGATCAACTCTTGCGGCGAGTCTTTGATTAGTACTGCGGTTACTGACGATCATTATTATGAGCGGGGCGGATTTTGTATTTGATAAATGTCAACCACAGGCGACCGGGCCTTCGGCTAGAATGCTTCCTGTCGAGCTATGCTGTCAGGCAGCTACGAGAACCTATCTATGAACAACAAAACACGTATGTTTGGCGTCGCTGTGTTGATTCTGACGCTGATTGTGGCGGTAATACTGGGCGTTGCGATCAGCCCCGGCAACCCGCTTACCTGGCTGCTGATCGCGGCCCTTGTGTCGCTACCCTACATCTACCGCAAAATGACTTCACGCCAGTATGTCCAATGGAAGGATGAATACAGCGTTGGCATCGAATCGATCGATTCGCAGCACAAGAAATTACTGGGCCTGATAAACAGCCTGCAAACCGCGGTTAACTACAAGACCGGGGAAGCATTCGAGCGCGAGGCGCTCGATGAGCTTGTCGATTACACCAAAACGCATTTCAAGTTTGAAGAAGATATGATGGAGCAGAACGGTTATCCAGAATTCACCACGCATCGGGCAGAACACGAATTGATGATTGCGCGGGTTGAAGAGGTTCTTCAACAATACCAGCAGGATCAGGACAACGCGATGCAAAACGCGATTGATTTCCTGCAGGACTGGTTAATCAACCATATCAACGGCACCGACAAGCAGTACAGCAGCTTTCTAATTGGCAAGGGCGTCAAGTAAGCGCCTGGCTCCATCTCCGCAGCGTCATCAGCCAACCCCGCGAAAACGGGGATCTCCCAACGCAATTCGAGTACAGGTCGGGCCTGTTTAAGCGGAAACGGTTGCCTGACAGGGTTTGCAGGGCCGTATTTCTATTTGTTGGGCAAGAATATGCCTTCCTGTGGTAAAGTGCCAAATCAAGTATCGGTATTACTGGCGGTCGGGATTTGAACGAGGGGGTTCAGGGATCGCAGTTGGGGGGATTCAGTAGACTTGTTCCCCACCGCTAACAATATCGCGCAGCACCTTAGAATAAACAGTCCGGTCAAGCCGGCTAGAGGAGGTCGTGATGCTTAAGAAAATATTACTGCCCAGTATATTGATAATCCTTTCCTACGGGTTCTGGGTCAGCCCTGATTTCAAGGAAATTGCGGCCGGGGTTTCCATCTTTCTGTTTGGCATGCTTTTCCTGGAAGAGGGATTCAAGGCCTTTACCGGTGGCGTGCTCGAAAAACTGTTACAGAAAACCACCGATAAAACCTGGAAGAGCCTGTTATTTGGCGTGGTCTCGACGTCGATCATGCAATCAAGCTCGCTGGTTTCGGTGATCACCATTTCATTCATTAGTGCCGGCCTGGTTTCGCTGGTCGCCGGGATCGGTATTATTTTCGGCGCCAACATCGGTACCACGACCGGAGCCTGGCTGGTCGCTGCCTTCGGACTCAAGGTCAAGATTTCAGCCTACGCGATGCCGATGCTCGTCTTCGGCATCGTGTTGTCGTTCCAGAAGTCCAAGTACCTGAAGGGTGCGGGCGCCGTCCTCGCC
>CALDDP010000317.1 GCA_937936805.1 uncultured Gammaproteobacteria bacterium
ACCGCGACTTCAGCACCGCGTTCATCAATATCGACCTCGATGCGGTCGGTAACTGGGCCGAACGGCGCAACATGGCCTACTCGGGCTACATTGACCTCGCCGGGCAGGACGAGATCTACCAGTTAATCAAGGAATCCATCAGCAAGGTGAACCAGGACCTGGCGCAGGACAGTCGACTCGGTAATTCACAGGTACGGCGCTTTTTAATTCTGCACAAGGAACTCGACGCCGATGACGGCGAACTGACCCGTACGCGCAAGGTGCGGCGTAATTTTGTCGGCGAGCGCTATGACGACCTGGTCGATGCGCTCTACTCGCAGCAAAGCGAATGCCACGTCAGGACGCAGGTAAGCTTCGAAGACGGTCGCATCGGTACGCTCGAGGCCGACGTCAAGATATGGGACGCCGACACCTAC
Source organism: uncultured Gammaproteobacteria bacterium (assembly GCA_937936805.1). Taxonomy (GTDB): domain Bacteria; phylum Pseudomonadota; class Gammaproteobacteria. The sequence continues at coordinate 417 of CALDDP010000317.1, forward strand.
CCGGTTAAATCCGTGACCCAGGAAGCCGCGGCATGAACGAGCGCGCTATCGGAGCGGAAATCCTCAAGGTCGAAAACATAAGCCTTTCTTTCGGCGTGATGAAGGTGCTGGATAACATCAGTTTTGATATCAGGCAGGGTGAAATTCGTTCGATTATCGGTCCCAATGGTGCGGGCAAAAGCTCGATGCTCAATGTCATCAACGGTTTTTACCATCCGCAGCAAGGTTCGATTACTTTCAAGGGCGAAACCCGCAAGCAGATGGCCCCGCATGTCGCCGCGAGCCACGGTATCGCACGCACGTTTCAGAATATCGCCCTGTTCAAGGGTATGAGTACGCTCGACAACATCATGACCGGGCGTAACCTGAAGATGAAAACCAATCTGTTCTGGCAGGCGCTACATATTGGCCCGGCGCGCACCGAAGAACTCGAAAACCGTGAGGCGGCGGAAAAAATCATCGACTTTCTCGACATCCAGGCGATTCGCAAGAAGCCGGTCGGTAAACTGCCCTACGGTCTGCAGAAGCGGGTCGAGCTGGGGCGTGCGCTTGCCGCCGAACCAGAGCTGCTGTTGCTTGATGAACCCATGGCCGGAATGAATAGCGAAGAAAAGGAAGACATGTGCCGCTTCGTGCTCGACGTCAATTCCGAGTTCGGTACGACCATCGCATTGATCGAACATGACATGGGCGTGGTGATGGATTTATCCGACCGCGTGCTGGTGCTCGATTACGGCAAGCAGCTGGCGGATGGCGAACCTGACGAGGTCCGCAACAACCAGACAGTGATCGATGCTTATCTCGGGGTGCCGCATGAACAGGAATAAAGGATCATGACTTTTTTTATCGAGGTGGTTCTCAGCGGGCTGATGGCCGGGGTCATGTACTCCCTGGTGGCGCTTGGATTCGTACTCATCTTCAAGGCTTCCGGCATATTCAATTTCGCGCAGGGCGTAATGGCGTTGTTTGCCGCGCTGACCCTGGTCGGGCTGATGGAAAAATTCGGTTTCCCGATCTGGCTGGCGATCATCGGCACCATTGCGGTGATGATTGCGCTGGCCTGGCTGATCGAGCGCGTCATGCTGCGCCACCTGGTCAACCAGGAGCCTATCATCCTGTTCATGGCGACCATCGGGCTCGCCTATGTGCTCGAGGGCATGGGCGATATCCTATGGGGTTCGGATGTCAAGGTGCTCGATCTCGGCATCCCGCAGGGTGCCTCTGACTGGATGCTGGACAGCTTCGATATCTATATCGAAAAGCTGGAAGTGTTCGCCGCGGTTACCGCCGCCATCCTGGTCGCATTCCTCGCCGTATTTTTCCAGAAAACCCGCATCGGCCGTGCGCTACGCGCGGTCGCCGATGACCACCAGGCGGCGCTGTCGGTGGGGATTTCACTGCACACCATCTGGGTCATTGTCTGGTCGGTCGCCGGCATCGTCGCACTGGTCGCAGGCATCATGTGGGGCTCCAAGTCCGGTGTTCAGTTCTCATTGTCGCTGATCGCGCTGAAGGCGCTGCCGGTACTGATACTCGGCGGCTTCACCTCGGTGCCCGGCGCGATCATCGGCGGAATGATTATCGGTGTCGGCGAGAAAGTCGCCGAAGTCTATGTTGGCCCGTTTGTCGGCGGCGCGATCGAAAACTGGTTCGCCTACATGCTGGCGCTGGTATTTTTACTGTTTCGCCCACAGGGATTGTTCGGCGAAAAAATTATTGAAAGGGTCTGAGCCTGTGTATCGTACCAGCCGGTCCCGGACCTTTAACCAGGGAGTTGAGAAATTAGAGCTTTAAATGAAATTCGAAATTGACATACATAAGCTGGATGCAAACGGCCCGGAACCTATCCCGGTGCTGACTTGTCAAGATACGGCTGAACTTGGTCTTCCCTCAATCCATAGCTATGGCTATGAATTTCAGTCCAGCCCGGCGTTCAGCCGTATCTTTACTGCGTCGGCATCCGGGATACTGGCACAATACACAGGCTCACGATGATTTACCGAGAAACAGGCCAGTTCAAGGCAAACTACCAGGATGACCAGGCGCTGTTCCCGATCGACCAGGATCGCTACGTCATTTTCGGGATTTTGTTTATCACCTTTGCCGTCGTGCCCTATCTGCTCAACCAGTACTGGCTCAACGCGATCCTGCTGCCCTTCCTGATTTACTCGCTGGCCGCGCTCGGCCTCAACATTTTGACCGGCTACTGTGGCCAGCTTTCGCTGGGCACCGGGGCCTTCATGGCGGTTGGCGCTTTCTCGGTGTACAAACTGATGGTCGCTTTCCCCGAACTGGGATTCATCCCGCTGGTGCTGCTGTCGGGATTGATTACCGCCGCGGTCGGCACGCTGTTTGGCCTGCCATCGCTGCGCATCAAGGGGTTTTACCTGGCGGTCGCGACGCTGGCGGCGCAGTTTTTCCTGATCTGGTTGTTCAACAAGGTGGGCTGGTTTTTCAATTACAGCGCGTCGGGCATGATCAACGCGCCACCGATGACTATTTTCGGCGTCATCGTGACCGGCCCGGAAGCGAACGACGTCGCCAAGTACTACCTGGTCGCCACTTTCGTTGCCGTGTTCGCGCTGGCGGCAAAAAATATCGCGCGCGGCCGCATCGGCCGTAACTGGATGGCGATCCGCGACATGGATATCGCCGCCGAACTGATTGGCGTGCGCCCATTGATCGCCAAGTTGACCGCATTCGCGGTGTCGTCATTTTACGTCGGCATGGCGGGCGCCCTGTACTTTGCGGTCTGGCTGGGATCGGCGGAACCCACGGAAGCGTTTGATATTAATCAATCCTTCCTCGTGCTGTTTATGATTATCATCGGTGGCCTCGGCTCGGTGCTGGGTTCGTTTCTCGGCGCCGCATTCCTGGTGATATTACCGATCATGCTGAAAAATATACTGGTCGATGGTTTCGGCACCGACAGCGCCTTGTCGGCGCATATTGAAATAATCACCGTCGGGGTACTGATTATTGGATTTCTGATTGTCGAACCACACGGGCTGGCACGCCTGTGGCGGATCGCCAAGGAAAAATTACGTCTGTGGCCGTTCCCTTATTAACAGGTGGATCGACTGACGGCGTGTGACTTAAAATGTTGTTTCGCAATACAACCGGAGGAAGTAAGTAAAATGAGAAAATTAACCAGAACCATCGTGGCCGCGTTGTTGACGCTACCACTGATTTCCGGTGTCGCCAGCGCGTACGAGCTGGTCATGCCAACCCTCGATTATCGAACCGGCCCCTATGCTCCGAACGGCATTCCGTTCGCCAACGGCTACGGGGATTACCTCAACATGCTCAACGAACGCGATGGCGGCATCAATGGTGCGCGCATAAGCCTGGTGCCCTGTGAAACCGGGTATAACACCAAGAAGGGCGTCGAATGTTACGAAAACCTGAAAGCTGAAGGCCAGTCAGGAGCACTCGTGTTCCAGCCGCTTTCTACCGGCATTACCTACCAGCTGATCCCGAAAGCCAGTGTCGATGAAATCCCGATTTTTTCGATGGGCTATGGCCGTACCTCGGCCGCCAACGGCAAGGTCTTCCCGTGGGTATTCAACTTCCCGGCCACCTACTGGAGCCAGGCTACCGTGTTCGTACAGTACATCGGCCAGGAAGAAGGTGGCATGGACAAATTAAAGGGTAAAAAGATCGCGCTGGTCTACCACAACTCGGCCTATGGTAAGGAGCCGATTCGCACGCTGGAAAAGGCAGCCGAAAAATTCGGCTTCGAATTCATGGCGCTGCCGGTCGATCATCCGGGTCAGGAACAGAAGGCAACCTGGCTGCAGATTCGCCGCGAAAAGCCCGACTGGGTCATGATGTGGGGCTGGGGTGTCATGAACCAGGTCGCGATCAAGGAAGCGGCATCGATCCGCTACCCGATGGATCGCTTCATCGGCGTCTGGTGGTCAGGGTCTGAAAACGACGTACTACCTGCCGGCGATGCCGCCGACGGCTACCTGTCAGGCGCATTCCACCAACCAGGTGATGATTTCGGTGCACATAGAGACATCAAAAAACATCTTTACGACAAGGGCCTTGGCCTGGGCGAACGCGATCGCATAGGCGAAGTACTATACAACCGGGGTCTGGTCGCTGCGATGTGGACTTCCGAGGCGATTCGCAAGGCGATGGAAATCCATGGCACCAACGAGGTCAGGGGCAAGCATGTACGCGACGGTTTCGAGGCCCTAGAAGTCAATGAAGCACGCCTGAAGGAACTGGGCCTCGAGGGTTTTACCATTCCGATAAAAATCACTTGTGAGAATCACGAAGGTCCAGGCCAGGTGGCATTGCAGCAATGGGATGCCAAGGCCGGGAAATGGAACCTTGTGAGCGACTTCTACGAGCCTTTGCGTGACATCACCGGCCCGCTGATTGCCGAGGATTCAGCCCAGTACGCGGCGGAAAACAGCGTCACCGAACGCAGCTGTAACTAGGCTGCAGCAAAGCGACATCAGGATAACGAAACGTGACTGAAGCGGCTACTTTAACCAGCAACAAAACCCTGTTGTCGGTTAATAACATCGAAGTCATTTACGATCATGTCATCCTGGTGCTGAAAGGCGTATCGCTCGAAGTTCCCGAGCAGGGCATCGTCGCCCTGCTCGGGGCCAACGGCGCCGGCAAGACCACCACATTGAAAGCGATTTCCAACCTGCTGCGCGCCGAGCGTGGCGACATTACCAAGGGCAGTATCGAGTTCGAGGGCAAGCGTATCGATACGCTGACCTCGGCCCAGCTGGTTCAGCAGGGCGTTATCCAGGTGATGGAGGGACGCCACTGTTTCGAGCACTTGACGGTCGAGGAGAATCTGCTCACCGGCGCCTACACCCGTCGCGACGGTAACGCGGCAATCAACCGGGACCTCGAACTGGTATACAGTTATTTCCCCCGCCTGAAGAAACGAAACCGCGCCCAGGCCGGTTACACCTCGGGTGGCGAGCAGCAGATGGTGGCTATCGGGCGCGCGCTGATGTCACGACCGAAGATGATACTGCTCGACGAACCATCGATGGGCCTCGCCCCTCAATTGGTGGAGGAGATTTTCGAGAATGTCGCCCGCCTCAACCGCGACGAAGGGGTTACTTTCCTGCTGGCCGAGCAAAATACCAATATTGCACTGCGTTATGCCAACCATGGCTATATTCTCGAAAATGGTCGCGTAGTGCTCGACGGCAGCGCCGCCGAGTTGCGCGAGAATACCGACGTCAAGGAGTTCTACCTCGGCATCAGCGAGGGCCAGCGCATCAACTTCCGCGACGTAAAACATTATCGCCGGCGCAAACGCTGGCTAACCTGATCCGAAATATCATTCCGATACGTCAACCCAGCGTACGCTGGGGAGCCGCTTACGCGGGGATGACCCCGTAACTTGTCATTCCCGCGCAAGCGGGAATCTTATAGTATGGCGTCTTGACGAGATCCCGATACGTCGGACCGCCGCTTACGCGAGGATGACATGACCTGGAACAACCGGAACCAAAGATGAGTGAATTCTACGATGACCTGGAGACACGCAGCGCCGATGAGCGCACCGCGGCACAGTTCGGGGCGATACGTGAGCAGATAGTCCACGCACAGATCAACACCACGGCTTACGCCAGATCGCTGCGGGATATCGACGCCAGCAAGATTAAAGATGCGGCGTCTTTCAGCGCCCTGCCGTTGACGCGAAAATCGGAACTCATCGAATTACAACGGCAACAGCGTCCTTTCGGTGGCTACACCGCAAACAATACGGCACTTTATTCCCACGTATTTGCCTCACCCGGCCCAATTTACGAACCCGGCTTCGCGGTCGCCGACTTCTGGCGCTTCGCGCGCGCACTCTACGCCAGCGGATTTCGTACCGGCGACCTGGTACACAATTGTTTCAGTTACCATTTCACCCCGGCGGGCCAGATGTTTGATAGCGCCGCACAGGCACTCGGTTGCGCGGTGATCCCCGCGGGGGTCGGGCAAACCGAATTACAGGTGCAAACGATTGCCGACCTCGGTCCGAACGCTTACGCCGGTACACCCTCCTTCCTGAAAATCATTCTCGAGCGGGCCGACGAACTCGGCACCGACGTCAGCTCCATCGACAAGGCGATGGTCAGTGGCGAAGCGTTGCCGCCGCCACTGCGTGCCGGTTTCGTCGAGCGTGGCATACGCGTGCAACAGTGCTATGGTACCGCCGACCTCGGCCTGATCGCGTATGAATCCAGCGCCCAGGAAGGCCTGATCATCGACGAGGGCATCTACCTTGAAATCGTCCGCCCCGGGACCGGTGAACTGGTGGACGAAGGCGAAGTCGGCGAAATCGTGGTAACCAACCTGGGACGGAAATATCCGCTGGTCCGTTTCGCCACCGGCGATCTGTCCGCCTACCTGCCGGCTGTCAGTCCCTGCGGACGCACCAACCAGCGCATCAAGGGCTGGATGGGACGGGCCGATCAAACCGCCAAGGTTCGCGGCATGTTCATCCATCCGGAACAGGTGGACCGGGTCATCAAGCGCCATACCGAAATTGCGAAGGCACGACTGGTCATAGGCTGGGTCGAACAAAGTGATCAGATTACGCTGCAATGTGAATCTGCCAGCGCCGATGCTTCGCTAAGCGATGCCATCGCCGACAGTATCAGGTCGATTTGCAAACTGCGTGGCGAAGTCGAGATTGTCGCCATGGGCAGCCTGCCGAACGACGGCAAGGTGATCGACGACATCCGCCAGTACGAATAAGCAACCGCAGTCTCGAGCCGATGAAGGCACAAAACTTTCTCGCAAATGTCCGCATAATCGACCTGTCCCAGTATATTCCCGGCCCTTTCGCCACCCGCCAGCTTGCCGATCTCGGCGCTGATGTCATCAAGGTCGAGCCGCCCGCCGGGGACCCGATGAGGTTTTTCATGCATGGCAACGACGATGAATTGTCCCCGATTTATTGCCACCTCAATCGCGGCAAGCGCATCTGCAAGCTGGACCTGAAGTCCGCAGCGGATAAACAGCTGCTGTGTGAATTTATAAAGGATGCCGATATTTTGCTTGAGTCGTTTCGGCCCGGGGTACTGGCCCGCCTCGGTTTCGATCGCAATGAACTCGATCGAATCAACCCCGGCCTGATTCATTGCGCCCTGTCGGGCTACGGGCAGAACGGACCTTACGCGTCACGTGCCGGTCACGATATCAACTACAACGCGCTGAGTTCACAGTCGATCGTCAGCGGCACCGCACAGCGACCCATCATCGGTTACCCGCCAATCGCTGATCATGCCGGGGCAATGCAGGCAAGTGTCGCCATGCTCGCGGCGCTGCACGCCAGAGGAAACCATCGCAGCAGTATCTATCTCGATATCAGCATCGCCGAGTCGATCATGAGCTGGCAATATCTGCCGATTCTGAGCAATGCGCGCGAGCGTGCCGCCTCGATACTCAACGGTGGCGCCGCCTGTTACAACATTTATCAATGCGCCGATGGACATTTCGTCAGCATCGGCGCCATCGAAACCGGCTTCTGGAAAAACTTCTGCGATGCGCTGCAACAACCGCTATGGATAACCCGTCAGTACGAAACCATGCCACAACAGGCGTTGATTGCCGAGGTCGCCGCACAAATCTCACGGCATCCCCTGAATTACTGGCACCTTCTGCTCGACACGGTCGATTGCTGTTACGCCCCGCTGCTCACGCCGCGACAATTATCGGCAAACCCACAAATTCTGGCGCGTGGTTCTTTATCGGAAGCCGGCCCGAATTACCCGGGACGGATAAACAATGCCGCCGTTGAAATCGATGCCTCGATAACCGAAATCGAAGATCCACAGTCGCTGCACTGGGACCCAACCAGCTAAGCTAGTCCAAAGTCATCCCGATCTCGGGCCGCATCCAGTGTCATCCCCGCTGCTGGTGGCGAATCCGAACTAATTCCCTTGCGCTGGTGATTCAGGTCAATACTCGACCTCAAACTGGCCATATTATGGGGATATCACTGGTTGAAAGCATATCGGCAATAGACGATGGGACCATTCATTCACCATATCGATCCAGTAATAGGCACGGTTGGCGGCGTTTACCTGTGGTGGTATGGAATGACCTATACGCTGGGATTCCTCGGCTCGCTGTTCTGGCTGCGCGCGAATCGAACTGCGCTGTCCATCGATATGAATGGCGTTTACTCGTTGACCATTTACCTGGCAATCGGGGTACTCGCCGGAGGCCGCCTGGTAGAGGTAATATTTTACGAATGGGCCTACTACGGTTCCCATTTATGGCACATTCCGGCGGTCTGGCTGGGGGGGATGTCAACCCACGGCATTCTGTTCGGCGCGATCATCGGCACGTTATTGTATTGCAGGTTGCAGCGCAGAAGCTTTTTTGAAATCGCGGATGTGATGGTCATCGCGGGTGCCTTTATCATGGGCCTGGGTCGTATCGGTAATTTTATCGACGGCCAGATTGTCGGCGCTGCTACCGACCTGTGGTGGGGGGTCCAGTTTCCTGACCTGGAGGGTTTCCGTCACCCGGTCGTACTCTACGATGGCCTGAAAAACCTGTTGCTGGTGCCGTTTCTTATCCTTGTACGCAACATGAAACCACCGCGCGGGGTAGTCACGGCACATTTTATTCTGTGGTACGGATTTTTGCGGATTTTTGTCGATTTCTTTCGCGAGTATCGAACCAGTCTGCAGGGATTTCCCCCCGGCCAGGAATTCAATATCCTGATGACGGCGGTCGGGACAGGCTTGCTCTTCTGGTTTTATCGAACAGCCAGGCGCGTGCCGGCTGAAGACATTGCTTCGTCTTTACCTGATGAACCCAGGGTTGCCCCGAAGGATGCAACCTGGAGCAAAAGAATCGTTTTCATTTTACTGCTGGCGCTACCGACAGTGATTCCGAGTGACTGGACGCAGGATGTTCCGACCCGTTACGGGAAACGGCATCCCGGAATGACTCATTCCGCCATGTACCCAGTAATACCGGCGGCAGATACAAATTAGGGAGGCATCCTTGTCGTGGAAAAACTCGTAATTTATCTCGCACTCAACGGGGTGCTGGTGCTGACCGTCAGTATCATAGCCGGATTGTTTCTCTACCTCGCAATACGGGATGACAGGGAACAGGCGGCCTGGCACCTGCTGCATGCCGGCGGCACCGCGAGGGGCGTCATGCTGATCGCGCTGGCGGCAGTTATCGAGTATCCCGTGTTATCTGACTGGCAGCTGGCCACCATGGCATGGCTGTTCATTATTTTCACCTGGACATCGATGCTCGCGATGGGCATTCGCGCCGTCAGCGGCGAACGCGGATTGAGATTGACGGGCACGACTGCCAATAAAAGCGTCTATATCCTGTATGGCCTGGGAACGATCGCCATATTCCCCGCCTGCGCGCTGCTGATTTACGGTTTTGTAAAGGCGCTATAGCGATCAGGTTAGCAATATAGGGGCAGATTTCAATTTACTCTAAAATATTAAAGCAAACTGAAATCTGACACGATTTTTGCTGTCATTCCCACAAACATCCAGATCATTCCCCCCACCCGCACACATCTCAGTTATCCTCGCGGGCGATAAACAGGTTCCCCTGGATAGCCCTTCAGGTACTGCTTTTTGAATCGTTTAAATTAGATGATGTCGTATATCAGGACCGGATGAAGCCAGGTCCCGTCGTCTTCAGAATTAACTGGCTTAAAACAGCTCATCTCCCGGTATGGGACGTCGAAATCTTGTTTCGACATCAAAAGCAACACTCACCTGCTTTCAACCCGACTATTTTTGATCGCAGTGTTTCTACAGATCATTTCAATCGCAACAGGAACTGCCTTGGCGACTGGGTAATGCAATCCGCTTTAAATCAGCACTTCGAATGATATTGCGCCCCAGCCTGAGCCTCATTTTGCATGAGGTTATAGACGCTCGCATCTGTCAATAGCCGTCCGGGTAAACGGAAATCTCCACACGATTGTTGGCGGCAGCAATTCGATTCCAGTCATTGGCGAAAACGCCGTTGGTCGTCGGCGGATAGTCCAGCAGCGGAGCGGAATTACCCAGCGAAATAATCTCGAAGCGAATCCGTCCGCCTGACTGCTCATCGGCAAGTCGAATAAAGTTGGCGAATGCGACGGATTGTAAAAGACCCATTTCGTAAGCTTCCCCCGAAGTGAAGCCTATCTTGTCGCAGTCCACCACCAACGAGTCCTGGGCAGGTACGTAACCTCCCGATTCTGCGACTAGCAGGCAGTAGTCCCCGACATGTGCTTCGATGCGCACTATACCTGAGAAGCTGATCGCGAGTAATTGATCGGTCAATTGTTCGACGACTTTCAACCTGTCGTCGCCGAGGGGCAAGTCGCTGAAGCGATACCCCGATGTCTGGTTGGCACCCCATTCGAGACTGTCGATAGTCGCTGCGTACATGGCGTCAAGTGACTGCTGGTAGCCACCAATCTGCTGCAGGGCCTGTAGCGAATCTTCCGCATCAGAAAGGCGCTGAGATTCGATAGAGCGCTGAAATTCGGCGTTTTGCGCTTGCATTTCCCGCCAGCTTTGTTCTTTCTGCCAGTAAAGCCAGGCGAAGAAGATTGTGGAAACGACCAGTACCGCCATGGCGGCACGCATTAATCCTGATGCCGCTCTTGCATCCGACATAGGTTGTTCGACAGGTTCTTCCGGCGGTGGTGGCCGAATTTCATCAGCAAACCGTGTCGCGATGGCTTCGTAATTGTTGAGCAGATCGCGGCGAATGACCGCCTGATGCTGCTCAAACAAGTCCTGAATTAGAACTCTAAGATCCTGGTTCAGTGGCTCGAGTTCAGTAAACTCACCGCTGCTTTGATCGGTCGATGGCGCCTGCTCGTCCGGCTGTTCCTGATTTTCACCACCAATGATATGCAGTGACTTCAATACTTTGGAAACCTCGACAGGCGCAACCTTCTTCGGCAGCACACCGACAGCACCCAAAGCACGAGCCTGGCCAACATAGACTTCTCCTTCCTGGGAGGTATACATCATAATCGGAATGGTCGCGGTTTCGGGGTTCTTCTTGATCGCTGATACTGCCTCGAATCCGTCCATGCCTGGCATGAGGTGATCCATAAAAATTACGTCGGGGCGATTCTTAATCAGGTAATCGAGTGCATCTTCGGCGGACTCGACGGTATCGACATTGAGGTCATGCGTTTTGAGAATACCTTTAAGCACAACGCGTGCTGATTTTGAATCATCAACAATTAATGCGGTTTTACTCACTTGAGTCACCCTGATCAGCCAGGCTATCGCAGCGGTTCCGGCCGGGACGCGTAAAATCTAACCGCGACAGCTGTGGAGACCTGCGCTTGCGCCAGCATACGAATTGCTCGATTATGTCACGAGACGATCTCAAGCCGTTGAAATTAATCGGTTTTTCTGATGGTTTGAAACAAATCATTTATCGTAATGGCGGCGTATGCGGTGAGATCGTAATACAGGTTCTGTGGCACGTTCAGCATCGGGTAGTCCGCTTAAGAATAGTTTTTCTGCTCTCACATCAACTATTGTAGATAAAAAATGCAAACAGGTAGCGATTTATGCTAACGATGAGATTGTGGAAATGATTTCTCCAATCATCGCTCGAAGTGACAACTTGTGGATCAACCAGGTTAACCGTCAGCGAAATGGCTATCGGTGTGAAACATCTACCCCTGTTATTTAAGGCCCTTTCCAATCCAGGCGTCGGTAACGCCGAATGTACCCGCGATCGTGGCGGAAAAGTTCTGTGCGGCCCGCCTCGATTCAAACCCGGGCGCGACAACGCGGTAGTGCAGCACTGAGCCGGTTGTGCTCTCGACGACCCGGGTATCGTGACCGGCCTGCTGAAATCTCCGGCTGAACTGTTCAGCGACCTCCTTGTTGCGAGTGGAAAACAGGTACACCGTATACAGATGATCGAACGCTCCATCCTGCTTGTTCCTCCCGGCCTGTGCTGCAGCGCCTTTCACGATAGCGACGTTATCTTCATCGCCAGGCCTGGCCGGATCATCCGCAGTGTCTTCGACGACCGCGGCCGCATCGACAGACGACTTGTCTTTTCCAATCCAGGCGTCGGTAACGCCGAATGTAGCGGCGATCGCGGCGGAAAAGTTCTGTGCGGCCTGCCTCGATTCAAACCCGGGCGCGACAACGCGGTAGTGCAGCACTGAGCCGGTTGTGCTCTCGACGACCCGGGTATCGTGACCGGCCTGCTGAAATCTCCGGCTGAACTGTTCGGCGACCTCCTTGTTGCGAGTGGAAAACAGATACACGGTATATATATAGTTTGGCAGTCCCTCCTGCTTGCTCGTTCCGGTTTGTGCCGCGGTACTTTCTCGGGAAACGATATTATCGCTATCGGCAGGATCGGCTGGTCTGTCTTCAGCGATCGCTGCGTCGCCGACAGACGACTTCTCTTTGCCAATCCAGGTCTCGGTAACGCCGAGTGTGCCGGTGATAGCGTCGGAAAAGTTCCGCGCGGTGCGCATCGATTCAAACCCGGGCGCAACAACACGATAGTGCAGCACTGAGCCGGTTGTGCTCTCGATGATCCGGGTATCGTGACCGGCCTGCTGAAATCTCCGGTTGACCTGCTCGGCGACTTCCTTGTCACGACTGGAAAACAGGTACACCGTGTAAATATAACCTGGCACGTCATCCCAAGGGCTTGCTTCGGGTGCCGCGCCCCTGACTCCATCAGTAGCAGCTTTGTTTTTAACTGCGCTATCGATCTCCTCTTCACCGGCAGCCTCGAATTCAGCCACGGTAAGCTCCCCGGTATCGATTTGACCGGTAGCAGCAATTTCGGAGGGATCAGCAGGGGTGACTTTCTCGACAATAAACGGCTTTTCAATTTCGAGCGCGGACACATCGTCTCCGGGAAACAGCAACTTGAATGAACCATCGTCTTCGATGTGAAATTCAGTGCCGATTTCGCTAAGGATTATCATGTTTGGATCGACGGCATGAGTGACCTGCACGCTACCGCCACGCAACTTGATAGACGACTGCCCGTCCGCTCGCAGCACACAGATATCGCCGCGAAGGTGAATCGCGGCAAACATCATGTCGCCGATGTTGATGACAAATTTCGCTTCGCCGCTGGATTGTGCCGTGTAACTGACACAGGCCCTTCCTTCGCGGATGTAAAGCTCGGGCTGAGCGTCGGCAGCAGCCTGGCCGACCCTGTTCGCGGCTCGAAACGTGATTTCGGAATTCGAATTGAGCTGTAACCTGGCATTGATCCAAAGCTGGATCTCGACTCGACCTGCATCGCCTGTTGCAATATTGTCCCCGATTTTCAGTTTGCTGTCAGGGCCGAGTTCAGTTCTGCTGCTGCCCTGTAGCACCCACACGGGTGATTTAAGTGCGCTAATGGTAACCGCCGGAGAGGCCTTTGCGCTGGCGATGCTCATGATGGCAGCGAGCACCAGGAAGTTCAGGTGTTTCTTTTGCATGGGTCTAGTGCCAAAGTATTAATGCAAAGCGTGCATGTCATCATACTCATTTTGACGGGCAGAAGATATTCGCGATCATTTTTACATCCACGAGCAGAATGCTTGATGGGCCTCGTCAGCCGCGACCGATATAGGGCATCCGGGTCGCCATAATGGTCATGAATTGCACGTTGGTATCCAGCGGCAGCGACGCCATCTGTAACACCGCCTGCGCAACATGCTCGACATCCATAACCGGCTCCACGGCTCTTTC
>CALDDP010000318.1 GCA_937936805.1 uncultured Gammaproteobacteria bacterium
CGCCTTGCACCTGCATTGCGGTCAAGTAGCTATTCCGAAAAATTAATGATCTAGTTTACTGCGCAATAAATTCATCGCGACCAGGCGTCCGTTACGGCACGAACCCGGCTGCTTGCCTAGTCCGTTTTGTCAAACCTGGAAAACTCGAAAGTAAGGAGTTTCTGGTACAACTTCTCTTCTAGACTGTTCGCTTTATCGAGCTTCATTCTTCTCAGGTATTTTTCATAGGGTTTTTGATCGGCAGGGGTGAAAAAGGCCTTGAGTATGCTCCAAAGCATCGTTGTTGGATTTTGTTTTTTCCTTTTCAGGATTTTAAGCGCCTTACCAATGAAAATTTCTTCGTCGGTAAAATCTGTTCCAAAGGGGAAAGTGTTAAACAGGCCCTGTTCTTTGTAATGCTGCAGTTTTTTTGAAATCTCCTCGACACGATTTTGTGTGAAGGCGGCGCTTATCGTGTAATTAGCGCCGATTTTGCCGTTCTGTTGCGCGGTTTCCACAAGCCCTTGCTGGAAACGGGAGTCGGTAATATTGAGTAACTGATGGATGATTTCCTGGTCTGTTTTGCCGCGTATATCGGCGATGCCAAATTCGGTGACTACAATATCCCGCAAATGCCTTGGTATCGTCATATGGCCATAATTCCAGACGATGCTGGAGGTTTCTCCCTTGCCGGTTTTCCGGGTGCTGCGCAAATTGAGAATTGAGCGCCCGCTGGGCAACGCATGCGCCATGGAAACGAAATTATACTGACCGCCGACGCCACTGATCAGGCGATTGTTTTCCAGGCCGTCGCTGACGGCCGAACCGCTCAGCGTCATCATCATGCAGGTGTTGATGAAGCGGGCATCCTTGCGATGAAGCCTGTCGATATCCTCGTGTCCATAGAGCTGGTTGATTCTTTGCACACTTTTCATACTGATAAGCTTGCGGTCTTCCTCGTTCAAATTTCGCAGCCAGTCGTAAAAACGCTGGCAGCCGAGGAAAAACCCGCCCTGGATAGAATCGGCGTTAGTCAGTTTCTCGCCGAGGCAGAGTTGATAGATATTTTTCCTGTTCTCCAGATCGTCCAGATTGTTTGGAAGTGCACGACCTTCGGGCGTCACGATCGCATCATCGATGAAAGTGAGTTCAGGTTTGAATATGCCGAATTTCTTCAGGTAGACGAAATCTTCCCTGTTGAGTGACCCCTCGATACCTTTTCTCATCAGAATCAGGTCGAGCGTGCGCGGGGTTATAGTTTCATCGATACTGTTCTCGTTGATCAGTCTTTGAATGGTCACGTCGTCATAGACTTTACGCTTGATGATGCCGGCTTCATACAACTCCATGAATCCGTCGATCATCATCTCCGATACGGCGAAGAGGCCTGTTTCGAATGGCATGGTTCCGCCGATCTTGTCGATGGTGGAACCGAATTTTTCAATGATGCCGAAGTCTCTCAGCAAGGCCTGGTAAGTTTCGTTCTCGCGATGGCGCAACAACAGCGCATAAACCAGTGCATCGCCGATGGTGCCAATGCCAATCTGCAGCTCGCCTCCATCTCGTACCAGTGTGCTGAGATAAAGCCCGATCATATAATCACGATCGGTGACCGCCATTTTCGGCGGACCGAAGATCCTGTACTCGAGATCGGGATTTTCCAGCACCAGGTCAAAGCCTCCGGGATTTACCAGGGCTTCACCATACATGAACGGCAGGTTCTGGTTGATCTGGCCAACGAGCACGAAGGGAGTGCCATCGTCCGAGTATCGTTTTTGCATCAGGCGTGCGAGATCGAGGGTTACATCGGGATTTGAACTCAGGCTGTAACACTCCCTGCCTTCAAACTGGCCCTTCGAAATCATTTGCAACAAAACGTTGACGCCGGCATCCATCATGTCGCGGGCGACATGCGTGTAGTTGCTGCAGAGGTAATTCTGCTGGGCATAATCGTTATGCAAATATCGGCCCGCCGGAAAGTAAAATTCGCAGATTTCGACATTGGGTGGCAGTTTGCCCGCCAACCTGTCCTGTTCGTAGTCGAGGTCCGGGTAATCGCCAAAAATACGTTCGACCATCGGTTCGAGGAATCGCTTTTCGAGCAGACTTTTCCCTTTCGGTTTATCGAGGGTTAACGCGGTAAAGATTTTAAGTGTTAACTCGGGATTATTCTTTACCCGGTTATACAGGGTATTCAACAGGTGATTGGGTTTGCCGGCAGCCAGCGGGGTACCGACTACCATGTTGTTACCGACCTTGTCGATTATGCGGTCAATGACAGTTTCGGGATTATCGTATTTCATGCTTCAATCGCCATTGCTAAAGAGTACCCCAAATACTCGCTGATTCATTGCGTTGGATCAGGAATTTCCCTGACCTGCCTGATGCGGGCAGCCACGATTATATGACTACTGACCTCGCGTACAGTGCGCATCCGGGCGCGTCGGAACGGTACGCGACTGCGCCGTTGTGATTTCTAAAAGAGTTACTCTTCGTTCGGTTCGGCGGCACGGTGATTGTATTCGATGTACATGACCGCCGCCTCCACGCGCGAATGCACCCCCAGCTTGCGCAGTACCGCTTTCACGTGCAGTTTAACCGTGCCGTCCGAGATACCCAGGTTGCGGGCAATCAGCTTGTTACCCTGGCCCTCGGCCATCAGCTCCAGGATTTCGCTTTCTCGCGGGGTCAATTCGCTGAACGGCCCTTTACTTGGCGACACGGTCATGTCGCCCTTGACGAAGCGCACCAGCACTGAGGTCAGCGGCGGAGCGACCACGGTTTTACCGGCGTGAATATCGCGCAGAGCCGTTACCAGGCCATCAGGTTCCATGTCCTTGAGCAGATATCCACTCGCACCTGCCTTGAGTGCATCCAGCAGGTCCTGTTCATTCGAA
>CALDDP010000319.1 GCA_937936805.1 uncultured Gammaproteobacteria bacterium
GGACGCAGTCGCGCATAGAGCAGACGGTGCAGCAGGCTTTCCTGATACTCGCACAGTGCGAGCTGATTCCTGGAAAGCTCTCGATCCACTCCATAAGCGGTGACGATTACCTGCGTGACTTGTCCACGGGTAGTGCACGCACGCTGTTCGAGGCCGTGGACAGCACAAAAGCAACCGTGGTGTTTGCGCGCGATACGCTGATGCAGGCTGCTTATCTGGGTGAGGCCTTCGGTCTTGGCAACACGCGTATGCGACCCTGGCTCGCCAACAGTGTATGGTTAATGCTGGATATCGAAGATGCCGGTATCGCGCTGGCACACGAGCTGTATCATGTAATTGCCAACAGCGGGGCCCACGTCGAGGGTGTCGCTAACCTGATGCAACCGCGCACTCGTCCAGAGAGCCTGGCATTGACCGCCGAGCAGTGTCGCCTCGCGCAGGTCAACGGTATCGGAAATCAACTGCTGCAGGATTAATGCTTTGAATGTCAGCCAGTACTGATTTGTTTCAGCTTCGAGCCGATATATCACTGTCCCTTCATTTGTAATACTATTCCCGCGAACTCATCATGGCCTGTCGCCAGATCGATCAGGTGCAACCTCTAAAAAAGCATATGACAGGCATTGCGTACCGCCCAGTTGCGCTGTAAATCGGGAAAGATTGCATGAAATATACACTCGTATTGTTGAGCCTGGTGATCAGTGTTGGCTATGCCGCGGAGCAGAAACAGTATCAAACCACGGCCGGCGACAGCCTGTCTAATATTCTGCGTTCACAAAACTACGGACAGACCTATGCGGATATAAAACCCTACTTCGCCGAGGTAATAAAACTAAACCCGCACGCGTTCAAAGATGGCAATCCCAACCAGATGATCCCAGGTGCTGTCCTCACGTTGCCGGCAAATCCGAATGCAATCGAAACGGCCCCCGATTCCGCGCCTGAACTAGTTGCCACGCCGGAACCGGAGCCCGCCGCGGAACCTGAGCCTGAACCCGGGTCTGAAACCGGGCCCGCCGCTGAAACAGAAGCATCGATCGTGGGCAGCATTGAAGTTACCCGGGGCTTTTCCGAGATAATTCGTGATTCCGAGATAGTAACGGTAACCCGGCGGGAAAACCTGTTCGCGACAGACGAGATTTTTACCCAGCAGAATACGCGTGCAGAAATCAGGTTTGCCGACGAGACCATGATCGGCCTGGGGCCGGAGTCGCGCTTCGAAATAAACGAGTTTGCTTACTCCGGCAACCAGGCGCTCGACGCCGCCTCCCGGGACTCGCTGATTGCTACTCTGCATCGAGGCAGGTTCCATATAATCACCGGCCGTGTCGCGCAGGGTGAAAATAATCGCGTCGAATTTCATTCCGCATTAATGACCTCGATTTCTATTCGCGGTACCGAATTTACGGTTCGCGCCTGTATCGAGCTGGCTCATTGTGGAGATCTGTTTGGTGTTTCGGCGGCGGTCAAGGCTGGCAGTATCAGTCTGAAAAATGCTACCACTGAGATAACGCTCGATAAAGACGAATTTGGCCGGGTCCAAAATGCGACCGACGTACCGGTGAAGGCGGTCCTGCCCGAAGGTTTTCATGATCTCGACTTCAAAGCCGGTAAAATCGAGGCGAGTTCTTCATGGTGGCAGAAAGCCATCGACTGGTTCAGCGCGTATTTTTGACTATGCGATAACCGATTTGCGGTAACATACTCTGTCTCAAGCCTTGCAAATACTACCCTTATGACAGACATCGTGACGAGTAATACACCAACCGACGCGGCTGAACGCCGCTCTGCCAAACCATTGATTTGCTACCAGGTCGATCAGTTGCCGTCGTCTAATCTCGCCCTCTACCAGCAGGCCCGGCAGGACATGCGCAAGCTCGACGAGATCACGGTAGCCCCGCGCGATGGCGGCAGTTTCGAAGTGCCGGCGGGTTCCTTTTTTCGTATCGTCAGCGTCGAAGGTCCCCAGGTCGGGGATCTGAATCTATGGCATGCGCATGATCTTACGGAGCGTTTTTTCAGCGGCAAAACCCGTCAGCTGCACGCCACCCACGTCGGTACCGGCGATCGCCTGTGGAGCAGTCTGCCCGGGTTGCGGCCAATGGCGACGATTACGCATGATACGCTCGACTGGTACGGCTGGGACGAGGACGGTGCGGGTGTTCACGACGTCATCGGAACGCGTTGTGACCCTTACACCAATTACATGCTCAACGGCGTCGATTACCACCATTGTTGTCATTCGAATCTGACGCGTGCCCTCGCCGCGGCCGCAGATATTCCGCTGCGCGAGGCGGAGTTGCATGTGCACGACGTCATGAATGTATTCATGTGTACCGGCTTTACCCGCGACACTCATCAGTACTTTATGAAGGCAAGCCCGGTACGACCCGGCGATTACATCGAGTTTTTTGCCGAAATCGATTTACTTGGTGCGCTGTCTACCTGTCCGGGTGGCGATTGCGGCAGCAGTCACTCCGATGACAGTACGCCCTGTTACCCGCTGCAGGTGGAAATTTACCAGCCTGTGGCAGGCGCGCTGCAAGGCTGGAGTTCACCGCCGCGCAGCGGTTACTCGGGTACCCACGGCATCTAGCCCGGAGGCAGGTAAGGAATTCCCTGGGCAAGGTCGGTATCGTCGATCACGTAAAAGTTGCTCTCGGTGCCGGCCTGTCGAGCGCTGGCGAAAGGGGCGTAATCCGGGTCGTTGACAAAGGCCTGGCAAGCTTCTACCGAAGGGAATTCGATCAGCGCGATCACCGTAAGATCGGGCAGGTCGCCTTCTAGCAGCGTGATATTGCCGCTGCGGGAAAGATACTTGCCGCCGTGTTTATGCACGATATCGTGTACTTTCTGGGCGTATTCGGGAATCCAGGAATCGTCGTTCACTTTGACATTGGCGATCATGTAAGCGCTCATGGTTTGCTCCTCTTGGTTGGAGCAATCGATTATAAAGGCCGGTCAAGGCAGGCACAAACGGGTCAATTCGCCAGCGATTCTGCTGCGGTGGATGGCCAGGCGATTGCGCTCGCGACCGATATTGCATTTGTGCTGGCTGGCGGATGCAGGCGGGACCTGTTGTTTTGCCGCGCTTGCCCGGCACAATTGGTTAGCATTGCAACCAGACAGGAAACAGGTTTCAATGCGATGGCTCGAAGAGTATAAATGTGCATGAAACGAGCCGGGAACGAGTGCCGCCGCGCAAGATAGCAAAGCAGAGGCTGCAGTGAAGGCGCTGTTTCCTGCTTATTTTCGACTTGTCATAAACCCGGTCACGGAGAAGCAGATGTTTGATCTTAGCAAGCAAAATTGTGAAGCCTGTCGTGCGGACGCTCCTCAAATCAGCGATGAGGACCTGAAGTTGATGATGCCCAGTATCCCGGACTGGAGTGTCATCGTTGTCGACGGCGTCATGCAACTGTCGCGTGAGTTCAGTTTCGGCAATTTCGTACAGGCGCTGGCCTTTACCAATCGGGTTGGCGAGATCGCCGAGGCCGAGGATCATCATCCCGCGATTTTAACCGAATGGGGCAAGGTCACCGTAACCTGGTGGAGCCACAAGATCAGGGGCTTACATAAAAACGACTTGATCATGGCGGCGCGCACTGACGAGGTGTTCTGATTAACAGCAGAGCACTGATAGCGTTTTGCATCGTTCTGCTGGTGGCGGTGTCGAGCGGCCGCCTGCTCGATGATTATGTCGATGAATACACTACCACTTCGATCAAGAATGCGGCGCTGACTTACGCTACCGCAAGAGGTATTAACGCGCTGGTATCGATGATGCAAAGCAGTGAAGTCGAGGCCGGAGTAGGGATCGTTTCGGGGTCGATTACGATTGGTGAGCTGCTTGACCCGCTTAACGATATGATCGAGCGTTTTTCGACCGTCATGACCTGGGTGCTGGCTTCGCTCGCGGCGCAGAAGGTGTTGTTACTGCTGGCGTCGCATGAACTGTTCCTCTACCTGGTTGCGGTGCTGGGGATATCAGCGTTGTTGCTGCTTTTCTATGGCCAGCCGCGTGCACAAAGCCTGGTCTTCAGGAGCTTTCTGGTCGTTGTGTTTATCCGCTTTGCGCTGGGTGTGGCGGTCGCGCTTAACAGCGGTGCCGATTATCTGTTTCTGGAGCAGCAATTACAGACCAACGATCAGGAAATCGAAAACTTCCAGGCAAACATCATGAATCTCGAAACGGATGAAGATCTCGATACTGACAGCATCAGGGATTCGGCAATCGATTTCTGGCAAAGCCTGAGCATGAATGAACTCGAAGACAGGATCAGTCGCGGCATCGAAAACTTCATCAACCTGGTGGCGCTCTACCTGCTCAAGACGATTCTGTTTCCGCTCGGTTTTTTTTACGCTGCCATCTTTGCCATCAAACAGTTATGGCGGATCGATCTGAACGTGGCTAACCCGGCTTAGAGAAGAATAACATCCCCAATTCAGATCGGCTCGCTACATTACTAGCGGGTTGACCTTGTTTTGCTAGCTGTACTGAGCCTGATACAGAATTCTCTGCAGCAGAGCTACAGGCGCAAACCACCGTCGAGTTCGAGAATGCGACCGCTGAAGTAATCGTTTTCGATGATGAATTCGACCGCGTGCGCGAGTTCCTCGACCGCACCCGTGCGTTGTAGCGGTACCGCACTGGTGATGCGCTCGTGCGCCTCCGGTTTCAGCGACGCGACCATTTCGGTTTCGAATACGCCCGGTGCAATGGCGACACTACGAATGTTATATCGAGCCAGTTCACGTGCCCAGGTGGCGCTGAGCGCGGCGACTCCGGCCTTGGCGGCGGCGTAGTTCGACTGTCCGGAATTACCGGCCCGGCTGATGCTCGAGATACTGATGATTACCCCGCCGTCGCCGCTGCGGATCATGCTGGTTGCGGCCTCGCGTCCACACAGAAAGACGCCGGTCAAGTTGATATCGATCACCGACTGCCATTGTTCCAGCGACATGCGGTCGACGATTTCACCCTCCTTGACCTTGACCAGCATCGCGTCGCGCAGGATACCGGCATTGTTGACGATTCCGGCTATCGGCCCGAGGTGCTCCTCGATCGAGACAAAGCAGCGTTCTACGCTGGTTTCGTCGGCAACGTCACAGGTAAATGCGTAACAGCTGGAGCCTTCCTGTTGACAGGCTGCAAGGGTCTGGTCGAGGCGTTCGGCGTTGATATCGAGCAGGGCGAGATTGGCTCCCTGCCTGGCAAGCGCGACGCTGATCGCTTCGCCGAGTCCCTGCGCGGCCCCGGTAATGACAAAAGTTTTATTTTTGATTTGCAAGATAGTTTTCCTTTAATACGTTTTTGAGTGTCTTGCCGGCAACGTTACGCGGCATTTGATCAACAATTACAACAGCTGAAATTTTCTGAAAACGTGCTTCGACCCGCTCGTTAATCCAATCCATTAAAGCGCTTGCGTCGATCGCGGCTTCTGTTTGCAACACGACCGCGGCCACCGGAGTTTCACCCCATTTCTCAGACTCTACCCCGAACACGGCAACCTCGAGTACCAGTTCGTGCGCGGCTGCAACTTCCTCGATGTCCTGTGGATAGACGTTTACCCCACCCGAAATAATCAGCTCCTTCTTGCGGCCGGCCAGGTAGAGGAATCCGCTTTCATCGAGGTAGCCCAGGTCGCCACTATACAGCCAGCCATCGCGAAAGGTTTCCCTGGTCAGCTCCGGTTGCCGGTAGTAGCCTGACGAGAGTATAGGCCCGCGACCGACAATTTCACCGATTTCACCCGGTCCGAGATCCTCGCCATCATCGTTGACGATGCGAATATCATATCCCGGGGGCGGGCAGCCTACCGAGCCTGACTGGTTGTTGAAATCATTGCGGTCGAGAATGGTGACAAAGCCCTCGGTAAGCCCGTAAAGCTCGTAAAACCGACCCGGTATCACCGCGTTAACTGCCTCCTTGTACTGTTGCTGTAAAGGCGCGCCGATGGTGAGCAGCATTTCCATCGATTGCATATTCTGCTGACTGAAATCAGGGCTTTGTAACAAGGCGATGATTTGTGCGGGCACCATCATGATGTGGGTCACTTTTTCTCGTTGAATGGTGTCGATCATTGCTTCCACATCGAAATGCGGGTGCAGGATATAGCGCGCGCCGAGAAAGAAGCAGGGCATCAGCGTGACGAAGGCGCCGTTGAAAACGATTGACCCGGTGTGCAGCACCACGCTTTCCGGCGTCATTCGAAACGAGGCGGCAAAATGGCTGCCGTAATTCGCGCGCACCAGGTGGCTGTGCATAATGCCCTTGGGCAGGCCAGTGGTGCCGCTGCTGTAGACGATATTGAACAGGTCCTGCTGTTGCAATTGCGGGTAGGCCGGTGGCTCGCTCGAACTGTCTGCGACGAAAGCGGCGTAGTTTGACCCGCTCCCGCGAGCGTCGTCGACCTGGATATAGTTGCGCGGCTCAATGTTGTCGATCTCGTCGCGGCGGGGGTCAATTTCATCCATCAGTGCCGGTGTCAGAAACACCAGGCTCACGTCGGCGTTGTTGAGCAGGTTGACCAGCCCGGCGGCATTCAGTAGCGGGCTCAGCGGCACCAGAACCGCTCCGATCGAAACGGTGGCCCAGTAAATTACCAGCAATTCCATGCTATTGGGCAAGGCGGTCGCGAGCTTGTCGTCCTTGCCGATACCCCGGGCCTGCAGGGCATTGGCTAGCTGATTGACCCGTGTGTTGAATTCCGCCCAGCCAAGTCGCTGATCGGCAAATATCACCGCGAGGTGATCACCCCGGTAGCGCGCGTGGCGTTCGATTAGTCTTTCCAGCGTTATCGGCAAACTGTCTGCTCCTTGGTTTCGGGGTTGATTCTATGCGACCCGGGGCGCTATTTCACGGCCAATTCGAAAGGGGTTGATCTGCGTCAGGCCCGGGCTGCATGTTTTAAAACCCTGTATGCGCCGCGGCCGGCTACCGTGATTTCATGGATGAATTCCATTAACATAACCGGCGATGGGATTCCTTAAGCTACTATTGGTAATTTTCCTGCTGGGTTTGTTCTCGATGAGCTTTTCTTCGCAAGGTGACTGGCGTACTGCTAGCCGCGAATCCGCCGGTATCGCGCCGGACCCCGCGGAAACCAGCGAGGCGGTGTTACATGTTTATGGCGCCGATGCCTGGGGCTGGCGTGGCTGGTTTGCGATCCATACCTGGATCGCGGTGAAGCCTAAGGATGAAGATTTCTACACCCTCTACGACGTTGTCGGCTGGCGTGGATATAACCAGCAACCGGTTATGCGCATCAGTCGTGATATTCCCGACCGCTACTGGTATGGCGCCAGGCCCCGGTTGCTCAAGGCGCACCGGGGAACGGATGCGGAAACGCTGATCGAGGCCGTGGACGCCGCGGCGCGGAGCTATCCCTGGAAAAAAACCTACAAGGCATTCCCGGGCCCCAACAGCAATACCTTTACTGCCTGGATCGCACAACAGGTACCCGCACTGGGACTGGAGTTACCATTTTCCGCGATTGGCAGTGGTTACGTTAACCAGAGCAGTCAGTAACTGGAGTATCTTTATTTTTCAACCAGGTATCGGAAGCTTGCAGCCAAACTATGCAACATAATGAAACCCTCATACCCGACCTTCACCTATGGGTAACTTGACCTTTCAGCGGAAAATCGAGGTAATACTTGATTGACTACTGGTTGAAAAAGATAATCCACCGATGAAGGCAAATCTACCGCGCAAGCTTTTAGCCATACTCTACGCTGACGTGGCAGATTACAGTCGACTTACCGGAGAGGACGAGGATACGACGCATCGGGCGGTTACCGAATACCTGGATATTTTTGCGGACTTCACTCAATCTCACGGCGGAGAGGTAATGCACTACGCAGGTGACGCTGTGCTTGCACGATTCGATGCGGTTGTGAATGCGGTGTCTGCCGCCGTTGCCATACAGATTGAACTTAACAACCGCAATCAAGCGCTGCCGATTGATCGTAAAATCCAGTTTCGCATCGGCATTAATCTGGGCGATGTCATAGAAGATCGCGGCGATATCTATGGTGACGGTGTGAACGTTGCCGCAAGACTTGAAGGGCTAGCGATACCCGGGGGAATCTGTATCTCGGATGCGGTACGCACAGCCATCGGCAAGAAACTCAAGCTTAAATATGAAGATATCGGCGAGCAAAGGGTAAAAAACATCACTCAGCCGGTCAGATCCTACAGGATAGTGATGGACTGGGAAGATTCCACTCAATCGACCAGACCCGGACCTGCCCTGGAGCTGCCTGACAAACCTTCGATCGTGGTTTTGCCATTCATCAATATGAGCGGCGACTCCGAGCAAGACTATTTTTCTGACGGCATTGTCGACGGTATTACCACGGCCCTTTCACGCATAAGAACTTTTTTTGTCATCGCGCGAACATCTGCTTTTATTTTTAAAAACCAGGCGGTCACATTCGATAAAGTGCGCGAGGCGCTAGGAGTGCACTACTTCCTGGAGGGCGGCGTGCAAAAGGCAGGCAACCGCGTACGGATTAACGTGCAGCTAATTGAAACTTCTACCGGTGCCCATGTCTGGGCTGAGAAATACGACGGTGAGCTGTCGGATATTTTCGAGTTGCAGGACCA
Organism: uncultured Gammaproteobacteria bacterium; assembly: GCA_937936805.1. Classification (GTDB taxonomy): domain Bacteria; phylum Pseudomonadota; class Gammaproteobacteria. The sequence goes on from CALDDP010000319.1 coordinate 8,612, forward strand.
GATCATTGAACAGGTCGCCGGCGCGTTGCACCCGAGTATTCGTAGTGCGGAAATCGATCGATCTCGGAGAAAGCGTCCACAGGATCTGGGCGCATACGACTATGTCATGCGAGCACTGCCATTTGTCTGGGCTCTTGATCAGGCGGATAATCAGCAAGCACTGGAGCTGTTGAAGGAAGCGATAAATATTGATCCTGAATACCCTATGGCGCTTTCGTTACTGGCCTGGTGTTATGGCCAGCAGGCGGTCTACAACTGGTCGTCAAACCTCGAAGTGACCAGGGAAGAGACCCTGCGCCTGGCGAGACTGGCAGCGTCATTGAGTAGCGATGACCCATTTGTTCTGACGGTTCTCGGGGCAGCATATACGATTGTAAATGATCATAAATCTGCAAGAGTATTGCTGGAACGAGCGGTATCACTCGACCAGAATTCAGCCTGGGCCTGGAGCCGGTTGGGGTGGTCCAAAAACTATTGTGATAGTCCTACTGAAGCAATTGAACATTTCAAAACAGCGTTACGATTAAGCCCCTATGATCCGATGAACTTCAATTGTTACTTTGGGATTGGAGAGGCCTATGTAACAAAAGGTGACTTTAGTCAGGCCATCGAAAATTTCGAACGCGGTCTCGACGAACATCCCCGGGCCGTCTGGGTTTATCGCAACCTGGTGCCATGTTATATGGCCGCGGGCCGAACGGCAGATGGGCAAAGAGGCGTCCAGTTGCTGCTGCAGACTTATCCAGAGCTGACCGCGGCCAGGGTGCGTGACGCAATGGTATTTAATGAGCAAAAGCTCAACTGGATTTACGATAACCTGGTGTTGGCGGGCCTGCCAAAGTAGTGCGCACCCATTAGTTCCTGGGGATGGGATTTCGGATTGAAATCGTAAATTAGAAATCCTCTTCTTCAATTTGAAGATATACAAAGCTGATAAGACGGCCAAGTTCTTCGAAGTTGAACCAGTCTGAATAAGCCGCCATATCTGCAATGATTTTATTCTTCATTTCAAAATCCTGCAGACCTTCGTCATAGTATTTCCTGACACTCGCATATAGTGCCTCCAGAAACATTAGCGATGCTTCTGGTATCTCCTTCCCTCCTGTTACTCCGTGGCCGGGGACATAGATATCGACAGGCAATTCAAGTGCATACCTGATCGCTTCAATTTGACCCCTGGCGTTGAAGTCCTGTGGAACATCCGAAGATACCGCGCGTCCATGTTCGACAATATCACCTGTAAACAGGGTTTTAGCTGAAGGAACCTCGACCATAATATCGCTATCGGTGTGGGCATGACCGGTGTGATGAATGACCAGGGTATGCCCTCCAATGGATAATTGTTCATCACCATGAAGCGCTGTATCTGGAAGCACAACCTCCGCTCCTGCTGATTCTGAGCCAGTCATGTTAGTTATTATATGTAGCCAGTTTTCAGCCTCACCTTCGTTTAATCTTTTTATCGCACGTTCATGAGCATAAATTTGAACACCTGGGTAAGATTCCCGAACTGCCTTGTTACCCAACCAGTGATCACCGTGTATATGCGTATTGAATACCGCGATGACAGGCATATCAGTCACTTCCTTGATTAACTCTATAATACGCCTGCCAACTTTGAGCCCGCCTCCACTGTCGACGATGACCACCCCGGATTCAGTTAGTATTACGCCGCTGTTACTGATTAATCCTTTGTTTTGTTGATTCGGCAATTCGTGTAATCCGTGTACTACGTATATTCGATCCGATATCTTTTGCAGAGTTACGTCTTCTGGGTTTTCAGGCAAATGAACTTCATTGGCATAGCTGCAACATATGAGCAGATAAAGTCCGATACCGAGAATAGATTGTCGTTTTTGGCTACTCATTTTTCCAACAGACTGATTTAGAGTTGAAGTTGATTCGATTTTTGAATTAGGAAATATAAACAAACCCTGCCTCCGGTATCGATAAAATTCTGTTTCCAGTGACGGAAACGGAAATGTCCGTTCATAGAACCTGTCCTGGTTTAGTGGAGCACCTTTAATGACCTGGAATACGGGTCGGGAGGTGTGAAAAAAAGGTCCTCGCGGACGAGTTAAGGGCTTCTGAGATCGATCCAACTAAGGTATATGACTTTAACCTGGAAATAAAAGCACCCCATTTTCTCCAATTTCCGACAGGAAAGTTGATCTATGTCGGTAATGGTTCGCCGTCATAGGTTTATCTTAATGTGTTTTACTAAAATAAAAGGAGATTGGAAATGTCCATATGTGTAGTTGTTGCAGATAGTAGTAAAGCACGAATCCTATTGGCAGAGAATGGGCACGGCGCTTTAATCGATGACAGAGATTTTGTCCATCCCGAAAGCCGTCTTAGAGAGCAGGATCTTGTATCTGATGGAACGGGCAACGAAACTGATTCCGGAGGCTACGGTAAACATTCAATGGGACATGAAAATGCAGCCCATCGGAGGCACGCAGAGACCTTTGCTAATGAGTTATGCGGTGAAATTGATAAGCTCCGACGGAACAGTGATTTGCACAAAATATATCTAGTCGCATCGCCCAAATTTCTTGGTCTGCTGCGGTCCAGCATGAGCAAACAATGTACCGAGCTACTTGTTGGTGAGATAAACAAGGATCTGGTTAGCCACAGTATCGAAGACATCCGTTCTCATTTGCCAAAACTTCTGTGAATTTATGGCTGCGGACTAACCAGGAAAATACTGGTGGCTAATTGGCTCACTGAGGGCTTCTTTAACTTTTTTGATTCTCTAGCTTCTCGAGAAGCCTCGTGCGATCTTCGATGAGCCGTGTAATGGTTAAAGCTATAGCGGCCTGGTCTGAAAATGCCTGTAACAGGTTGAGTTCGTCTTCGGTAAAGGGTTTAACCTCCTGCCGGTAAATTGTGAACGCACCTATCAGGTTAGCCTGATGAATCATTGGAATTGCCAGAAAACTTCTCGCGCCACCAAGTTCGGCCGTCGCCTTTCGCAAAGGATCACCTTCCCTATACGCTTCCTCACTACGGACATCGTGTATGTGGATAATGCGATGTTGTCTGGCCATTCTGCCTAATCCTGTTTTAGGGCCCGGGGCTAGCGTCTCGGCCTGGAGATACTCTTGAAAGGCTTCGGGGACGTTTTTTAAACCGGTTGCTATGAAACCATCGTCAGCGTATACCCAGACAATTCCAAGTTGTGAATGCGAAAGCTGAAGGGCGTAGTCGAGAATGACATCTAATATTGCATCCAGGTCCCCTGGGGAATGACTGATTACTCGCAAAACGTCGTTGGTGGCTCGTTGCTGGGCTTGCGCGGCGGCCAATGCTCGATCCAAAGACGACGTGGCCGCTTCCGCAACAGCTATATTGCCTCCCATGGAGCGCGCCCCTGATTCCAGGTTGGCTTTGCTGGCTTCGCTCGACAAATTCACCAATTCCGTTTTATTACTTATCTCCAACTTACGGTATATGGTTGCTACATGGTTACGAACAGTAGTGGGGGGTATGCGCAATTTATCCGCTATTTCCTTTGACGTTTGGCCTTTGGCATAGAGCATCGCGACCTCCCGCTCCCGAGAAGACAAACTAGATAGTCCGATCATTGTTTCGCCTCCGGGTTTCTTTACAGTCGTATTATTGGCTTTGATACTTTGACCGTTTGAATGACATGTCGGTCTGCGGTTTGCCGTTACCAGCAAAAAGATGACAGGATTGTGCTGCCACTAGTGATGGTAAGAAATCGATACCAACGCCCGTTTGTTACGGTGCTGTCAGGATAAGTGACTCTGGCCATAAGCGTGCATTATCAGTAAAGCGCGTTCATAAAAAAATTACATCACCTGTCAGCGTCCCGCAGTCGACGTTCGGTTGTTAGTGTGTTACACATTTTGTAATATTCCGGCGCTGATACCAAAAATTAAAAAGCAGGGGGGCTGCATGAGCGAATATTACGATCTTGGCAGTTATAGCCGCGCTATCTCGACCTCGTCTGCGCAGGCGCAGCTCTGGTTCGACCGCGGTCTTAACTGGACATATGGCTACCACCACGAAGAAGCCGTCGAATGCTTTAAAAAATCTCTCGAATACGACCCAGCCTGTGTGATGGCGCATTGGGGTATCGCTTACGCGAGCGGACCGAATTACAACAAGCAATGGCAGGACTTCGAGGAGGACGAGAAGCAGGCCTGCCTGGACGCGGCGAACCGCCTGGTGGAATCGGCAAAAGCTCACCTCGACCAGGCTGACGACATCGAGCGCGGCCTGATCGAAGCGCTTGGCGAACGCTACCCCGATGATCCCGCAATCGAGGATTTCGGCCCGTGGAACGATGCCTTCGCCAACGCGATGCGCAGGGTTTACCAGGCTCACCCGGACGATCTGGAGGTCTGTACATTATTCGCCGAGGCGATCATGAACCGCACCCCGTGGCAACTCTGGGACTTGCCGACCGGCAAGCCGGCCGAAGGTGCCGATACCGAGGAAGCGATCGAGGTACTCGAAACCGCGTTTGAAAAACTGGCTGACAAGGGAGCGAAACGTCACCCCGGCCTGTTGCACATGTACCTGCACCTGATGGAAATGTCCCCGTATCCGGAAAAGGCGCTCAGTGCCGGTGACGCATTGATCGACCTCGTACCGGATGCCGGGCACCTGCAGCATATGCCGACGCATGTCGATGTATTATGCGGAGACTACCAGAATGTCGTGCTGCGCAACCATCGCGCGATCCAGGCCGACAACAGGTATCTGCAGCGTTCGGGACCGTTTAATTTTTACACCTTGTACCGCTGCCATAATTATCACTTCAAAATATACGGAGCGATGTTCCTCGGTCAAAGGCAGGTCGCGCTGGACACCGCCGACGAACTCGCCGCCTCGCTGCCGCCGGAGGTGGTCGAACCTTTAGCCGACTGGGTCGAAGGCTTTTACCCGATGAAGCAACACGTATTGATTCGATTCGGCGAATGGGAGCGGATAAAGCGGCAGGCGCTACCTGAAGATCCGCAACTATACGCGTTCACGCTGACGCTGATTCATTACGCCAAAACCGTAGCGCATGCCGCGACCGGTGACATCCCGGCGGCTGAAGCGGCGCGTGACGATTATCTTGCTGCCAGCTCTGCAATGCCGGAAACGCGGACCATTTTCAATAATCTCTGCACAGACATACTGGCAGTGGCCGAGGCGATGCTGGAAGGAGAATTGAGTTACCGCAAGGGTGATTTCGATGCGGCGTTTGCGTATCTTCGGCGTTCGGTCGAACTCGATGACAACCTGCCTTACGACGAACCCTGGGGCTGGATGCAGCCGACCCGCCATGCCCTCGGCGCCCTGTTGCTCGAGCAGGATCGTATTGAAGAAGCCGAGGCTGTATACTGCGCCGATCTCGGTTTTGATAATACGCTTGCGCGTGCCTGCCAACATCCGGGAAACGTCTGGAGCCTGCACGGTCTGCACGAGTGCCTTACGCGGCTGGGGCGTGACGACGAGGCAATGCTGGTCAAACCTGCGCTCGATAAAGCGCTTGCTCGCGCCGATGTCGAAATTCGCTACTCCTGCTATTGTCGCGGCATGTAACCGGACCGGCCTGTGGCCCCGGATTGCCTGACGGCGGGGTTTGACGATAGCCCGCTATTGCGAAAACATCCCCCAACAACCGATATCAGCAGCTGATTTCGGTTTGCGATCTTTTTTCCTGTTGACTCCGGCCGCAGCGTATAACAGCATTTTTTTTGTCGACGACAATGCCTGGATGCTAAGCTCCCGTTGCAAAGTCGCAAACCTGAAAACTGACGGTCTATGCCTGTTTACCGACTGAGTATCGCTATTCTGCTGCTGGCGCTAATCCCGCTCGAGACGGGTGCTCGCGATGCATGGGCTATCTGGGACAGTCGCTGTGAAGAATGCCATGGAGATCCGGCCAGGTTTGCGGGCAAGTACCTGTGGAATATAGACGGACAGTTGCAAGGACATCATCACATTGACAACTTGGGCCTGTTTATGCGCAATCACTACGTTCCCGACCACGAGATCGAAGCCATTCACGATATGTTGCTGGCCGAGGCCAATTCTCCACAGCGCTTCGAAGCTGAATGCGGTGAATGCCACGGTGCGGTCAACGAGTTTGTCGAGCAATCCATCTGGGTCAGGGGAAGTGGAATCACGGGTATGGAGTCCGGTATGGATGTCAGCGAATTTTTACCGACCCACCGGGAGCTGCAGCCCGGGGACGTAAGCTTTTATCGGAAATTATTCGCCCGTGTCGCGGGCAAGCCTATCCCCTAGGCAGCGGCGCTTCGGGATATCAGCGTAGCGGTATTAGCAACAGTGGTTTTTGCTAATCGCGAGCATGGGCAGGGATGGTCGATTGTCCACCTGGATACCGTCTGGCTCCAACCGCTCGATCAGCAAATCCCACAGTGAGTCGGTTCTGGCAGAGAAGATAGCGTCAGTGTCGGCTGTCACCACATGCCAGCTGTCACGCTCGAGCTCGAAGTCGAGCTGGCCGGCCGCCCACCCGGAATAACCAAGGTAAAAACGGACTTCGCTTGCGGGTTTCTTCGCCGCAAGCAGCGCCTCGAGTACGCTTCGATCCGAGCTGATAAAGATATTGTCGGCAACGTGTTTCATGCCCTCGGTCGGCGATTCACCTCGCGCCAACATGAGTATTACCGGCAGTCCGACCGGCCCACCATAATAGAGTTCATGCGCCGTTGCCTGTATATCTTCGATGTCGGGTACCGCTTCGGACAGGCTGATATCGCTTGATCGATTCACGATTAAACCGACCGTGCCGTCCTCGCCATGGTCAACCAGGTAGATAACCGTTCGACCAAAATGTGAGTTGTCGAGCGCCCGCATGGCCACCAGAAACTTGCCGCGCTCAGGTTCGCCGGTAGAACTACCGTCGAAGTTTTGCATAGTGGACATCGGAGCCGGTGAATCGCCGGCCATGGATGCGCCTGCCAGGGCGACACAGATTGCCATCAGGAATCGAAGTTGCCAGGTCTTGTTGAATATAAGCACGTTAAACGGTTGTGATATCGCTAGCTATCGACTGCGTTCACTTCCAGCCTCCTGATTAAACCGTGGCGGTCGAACTCGATGTGCTCGGCACCCTGGCGCTGCAGGTGTTCGCCCGAGTCGGCCGCGGTCGCCTGCAGGCCGAAATCGAAAGTTACCCTGCCATTGTCATAGCGAAAGTTTTCCGTGAGCCAGAAAACGTCGGGGTAACGAGCGAAAAAGCCCTGCATCATGTCGCCTATGGCAATGGGGCCGACGAACTCACCGACGGCGGATGAGGTATAAACAGCGTCGGCGGCAAACATCGGCACAATGAGCTCGACCCGGTGTGCGTTGGAAAGCGCGACATAGGCGCGGGCGAGTTCGATTGATTCAATCCTGGTCATAGCTTGAATGCGCGGTAAACGGGTGCGCCGAAGATGCAGATCGACAGGTCCTTAAATGTCATCTGTTTCGCTCCGTCATAGCAGGCCTGTGTATGGTTCTGAAGGTCAGGTTGATGCGTGGCGCGCAGACCTGTCTTTCCCTGTTGATTCCATGGCGCCAGTATTTTTGAGTCTGACCCTGCATCAGTAACAGGCTGCCCGCAGGCAACACGAGTTTGACGGTTTTTAAATCCCTGCGTGACTTGTGCCTGAGCAGGAAGGTACGCTCTTCACCCAGGCTCAACGATGCAATCGCCGGTTCCGACCCGAGTTCGCGCTCGTCGTCGCTATGCATTCCCATGCTGTCCTGTTGATCACGATACAAATTGAGCAAAACGCTGTTGAAGCTATGCTGAACCAGCTTTTCTACCCGGAGTTTGATGTCGAGCAGGGTCTGAGTCCAGGGCAGGGGTTCGAGCATTATACCCGAGTAGCTGTAGGCCAGGTCGCCGTACCAGGCGCTCAGACGCGGTTGCAGGTAGGGTTTGCCGTAGACGGTGATCTCCTCCTGGCGCCACGGGGTGTCATCTAGTATTGCCTGCATCAGGACGTCGTATGGCCGACCCAGGTCTACCTGCCGCCACAGCACTAAATCGCCATCGACCAGGGGTAGTCGTTCGGTTTCCACATCTGTCAGTTGATTCTGCATGATCATAGCGATGTTAATGCAATCCCGCGATCAGTGATTTTTTTTCGCTGCGCGACAGTTTCTTTATCTCCGCTTCGCGCCGGCTGGCGCTGCTGCGGGTGTGCCCGTCTTCGCGATAGACCACTTTGATCGGACTGCGCCCGTTAAAGTATTTTGCGCCCTTGCGACACTGCAGGTGTTCCTCGAAACGACGTTCGACGTCAGTCGTAATGCCGGTATAGAGCGAACTGTCGCTGGCTTCGATGATATATAGTGACCAGCTTGTGTTGACTGCTTGCATTGATCTATTCAGGGGCCCGGTCGAGTAATCGCGACTGGGTCTTTGAATCCTTGTGACATATCCAGGCTCCCGGGTAAGTCATAAATGCACAGCATATCATTAACAGCGGTTACACTGAAAAACCCCTTCGCCGGGATGATCATCCCGGATGCGCAGTCGTTGAGCTAATCCGGTGCGCAGGCCCCGAAATATCAAACTACACTCAGAACTGCAGGCGACGCCAAGTCTCATATGCTTATTTTTCCCTGCAGCACCGCGTTAACCCTGGGCCGGCCACCGTACATCAGTTACGCGGCAGTCCTGCTATACCTGGTGATTTTTTCCCTGCAGCTCGGCGCTCCAATCACACAAAGCCTGGTGTATTACCCCGATAGCTGGAATCCGCTTAAAATGGTCACCGCTTCATTGGCACACGCGGGCTTGAAGGCGAGTTCAGTTGGGCCGCGTCAGGCTAAGCTCGATTTGATCATAGCGGGCGTCGAAGCGGTGCAGCAGAGTGTGATTGTCGAATCCATTCGCGTATACCGACAACTGGTGTTCTCCTCCGCCGATACTGGAAAATACAAACCTTCCGGCCTGGTCGGTGCTTTGCGAGCGATACGAAAAATACTCGACCTGGGCATCCTGTATTCTGGCGGTCATGGTCACCATTGCTTTTGCCACCCCGATTCCATGTTCATCGCTGACCCAGCCTGACAGCTGGTGGTACCCCTTGTCGATGATTAGTATCAGGTTGCGGTAATCGTTGTCAGTCAGGGTCAGGCCCGTAATCCTGAAATATTCGGCACCGCCGCTGGTGAGGCGACTGGTAAGATTGATCGCGCCGAGCGGAAAGTTTTTGAGTGAGAAAAACCCGGAGGCGTCGCTAACGATCCTGCGGGTGTGAATACCGGTAGTGACGTTGTTAACCTGGAGTTCGAAATCGGCTATCGGCGCCGCTTCAGGGTTCAGGATCATGCCGTCTATGTCTACCAGCTTGAGTGAATTCAGCACTATACTGATCCGCTCAGGATTTCGACTGACGACGAAATGGTTGTCCTCATAGCCCTGGTATTCGGGCCCCGGTTTTACCGCAAGCCTGTGCTTCTTACCCACACCAGCACCTTCCAGGTCGAAGTTGCCATCGGCATCGGTAAATACGGTCAGGAAAAAGTTATCCCCATTGCCGGGTTCCACGGCAGTCAGTTCGATCTGCACACCTGCCAACGCGATTCCGGCATCATTACCTACCCAGCCCGATAACCTGACCGAGTCAGGGTTATCTTCAAGCTCGAGATTTATCTCGACGACGGCCTGCTGTTGCAATTGAGTTTTATCAACGCTGACGCGTTTGCCGCTGAATCCGTGGCGCAGAAAATGCAGGGTTGGAAAGCGATGCCTCGGCAGATCGAGCGTTATGCGGTAGTTTCCCTGGGCATCGCTGCGGGCGTTGGCAAAGTAGCGGTCCTCGGTAATCAAGACGTTTTCTATCGGTTGTTGCTGCTGATCCATCACCTGTCCGAAGATTTCGATCTGCCTGGAGCCGGTTTGTTGTTTGTCGTCTTGCACCTGGGCGATAGCATGTGGTGATGATCCGGACGGGCTTGCTATAGATGGATCGATCTGGTTTTTGTCGATCGCCGCCGTATCAGGTGGAGACTGCATCGGTAGGGTAGTCGGAGAGGATTGAGGTATGGGCCGTGTTGCATTCATCAGGTACAACGCGAGCGCAAGCAGGATGATTAATGCGATCGAGGTGATGTGTCGTTTAGAAATCATTGGGCCACAGGGTAATTGCGGATCACCCGCTGCAAACCTTAGCACGGGACTGGATATTGCGGTAGAACATGATAACGTTTTACCATGGAAAGCAGTCATGACGAGCTGCAGCACGCAGAAAATGACCGGGGAAACAGACGATGACGCAACCGCTGGAATACGGTAATGGCGACGCAACTTACCAGGCCGCGGGACAGCAGGTCGGGATTCGCAAACTGGTCGATTGTTTTTTCGACATCATGGCGAGCGATCCGAAATATGCGACTATTTACGACTGGCATCCGGGCGACAAGGAAATGGCGCGCGACAAGCTGGCGCTGTTTTTGTGTGGCTGGATGGGTGGTCCTAAACCCTTTATCGAAAAATATGGCCCGATCCGAATTCCCGAGGTGCACAAGCACCTCGATGTAACCGCGGTGGAGCGGGATCTGTGGCTGGATTGTATGGCCCGCGCACTGGCTGAACAGGATTACCCGCCAGACCTGGTCGAGTACTTGCTGCAACAGCTGTACATCCCGGCGGAACGCGTACGGCAGGCTTGCATGGGTCAATAATCAGTACTTCGAAAGCGGCTGTGAATAGCATATAATGTGCGCTTGATGAGCGTAATTTTATCCTATACTAATTACAATAATTAAGAACCCGGAACCCGGCGCATGGGAAATGCAACACCAACGGGGAAGCAGCTAGACGATCCTGGCGTTAGCAAGTTTATTATTTACGCCGATTTTAACTGTCCATTCTGTTACGCGTTAAACGAACGTTTGCACGAATTGAACCGGGAAGACCAGGTTGAATTTCGTGCGGTCCAGCACGCGCCATCAATTTCCAGCGACCAGTCCAGTTTCGATGT
>CALDDP010000320.1 GCA_937936805.1 uncultured Gammaproteobacteria bacterium
TGAGCGCACTGGTATCGAGCAACGCCATATAGCCCGCGACGACGAGACCACGGTTGACCTTGCCGAAAAAGCTTCGCGAATGGCGATTGAAGCAGCCGGAATCGATCCGTCCGAAATCGACCTGATCGTGTTGGCAACATCCACGCCAGATAAGATCTTCCCCAGCTCAGCATGTATATTACAGGCACGACTGGATATTCACGGCTGTCCCGCTTTCGATATCCAGGCGGTATGCACAGGATTTGTCTACGCGTTAACCGTTGCCGAAAAATTCATCAAAACAGGTAGCGCAAAAAAGGCACTGGTTGTTGGTGCTGAAGTTTTTTCCCGAATTCTTAACTGGCAGGATCGTAAAACCTGCGTGCTGTTCGGCGATGGTGCGGGTGCCGTAATCCTGGAAGCCAGCAGGGAAACAGGAATACTGTCCACTCACATCCATGCCGACGGTCAATATGAAGACCTGCTGTTGGTACCCCATGGTATCTCCGATGGCTTTGAACAGGTAAAAGAGGGTAAAGCCTTTGTCGAGATGCGTGGCAACGAGGTGTTTAAAATGGCTGTTAATACCCTCGGGCGCATTGTTGACGAGACTCTGGCAGCCAACCGCATGATGAAATCCGATATCGACTGGCTGGTACCGCACCAGGCGAACACCCGCATTATTTCAGCGACTGCCAAGAAGCTGAAAATGTCGATGGACCAGGTAGTGGTTACGGTCAACAAGCACGGCAATACATCGGCCGCTTCGGTCCCGCTGGCGCTGAACGTGGCGGTACGCGACGGTCGTATCAAGAAAAATGAACTGGTTATGCTGGAAGCCTTTGGTGGCGGGTTTACCTGGGGCTCCGTTTTACTGCGTTACTAACTGCCCGCCCAGCGGACTACGTGAAGTAGGATAGCTGTGATATGATGCCGGCAGATTGCCCGGTATCACAAAATGATTAGCGTATTATTAACCGACGACCATGTGCTGGTGCGCACCGGTATTCGCCGCCTGCTGGAGGACAGCAAGCAGATCAAAATAGTCGGCGAAGCCGATTGTGGCGAAGACAGTATTACGCTCGCACAGCAGCTTAAACCCGATGTAATACTGATGGATGTCAACATGCCGGGGATTGGCGGTGTCGAGGCCTGTCGCCGAATTCTACAACGTGATCCCGGCCAGAAGATCATCGTATTGACGATTCACAACGAACAAACCTTCCCCAAACGCATGCTTGAGATCGGCGCCAAGGGTTATCTCACCAAGGAGTGTGGCGTTGACGAAATGCTGCTTGCAATCAGGCAGGTAAACGACGGCGGTGCCTATATTGCGCCTAGCATAGCCCAACAGCTGGCCCTGTCATTGCTGCCCGGCAACGAAGACAATCCTATCGACCGTTTATCGCGTCGTGAATTCCAGGTTATGCTGATGATCTCCCACGGCCTGACCAATGCTGCAATCTCTGACAAACTTTGCCTGAGTCCCAAAACTATCAGCACCTATCGTTTACGCCTGCTGGAAAAGCTGGGAGCACAAAACGAAGTCGATCTTTTAAAAATCGCTGTGGAGCAGGGAATGGTTGAGTTCATTCAATCGGACTAGCCCGGCGTGAGTGAGCTGCAAAAATGCCAGCGCTGCCCGCGTCTAACCGACTACCGGATTAAGCAAAAGGCGATGTTTCCCGGATATCAATGTTTGCCGGTCGCGGGGTTCGGCGACGCTGACGCGAAGCTGCTCATCGTTGGGCTGGCGCCGGGATTGCATGGCGCGAATGCCAGCGGCAGACCTTTTACCGGTGACGCTTCGGGGGATATGCTGTTTGCGACCTTGCACAGGTATGGTTTTGCAAGCCAGGCAAAATCAAGTTCGCGGCACGACGATATGCGCCTGGTCGATTGCAGAATCACCAACGCAGTCAAATGCGTACCCCCGCAGAACCGGCCAAATGGAGACGAAATTAAACGTTGTAATACCTATCTGCGCACAGAAATGTCAAGTCTGGCTGCTGGTTCGGTAATACTGGCCCTGGGTACAATCGCCCACAACAGCATACTGAGAGCGCTCGACCTTCAACAATCGCTATCAGTTTTTGCGCACCTCGCGGAACACCGCCTGAGCAACCAGCTGAGGTTAATCGATTCCTACCATTGCAGCCGCTACAACTTCAATACAGGCCGCCTCAACCAGGCCATGTTTGAGCAGGTTTTTCAGCGCATCAGGCGGATTTTGCGATGAGTAACCAGCCAGCATTCGACCACAAAGCCTTTCTCACCACGGTCAATGGCAAACCCGGTGTCTACCGCATGATCGATAAACAGGACAGGGTTATTTATGTCGGTAAAGCCAAGAATTTGAAGAAACGCCTGGCCAGCTACTTTCGAAAAACAGGCTTGTCGACCCGCATTATTTCCCTGGTAAACAACATCAACAGGATCGAAGTGGTCAACACTCGCACCGAAAGCGAGGCCCTGTTGCTGGAAAATGACCTGATCAAGAATCTGAACCCGCGCTACAACATCCTGTTTCGCGATGACAAGAGCTATCCCTATGTTTGCCTGAGCAAGCACGATTTCCCACGCCTCAAGGTTTTTCGCGGCAAACCCGATAAAAGCAAAGGAACTTTTTTCGGGCCATTCCCTAGTGCCGGTTCCATCCGCTATACCATCAATCATGTGCAGCGCATGTTCCAGCTGCGCAACTGTGAAGACTCGGCCATGTCGAATCGTACCCGTGCCTGCCTGCAGTACCAGATCAAGCGTTGCACCGGACCCTGCGTCGGACACACCGATAAACAAAGTTACCAGTTACAGATCGAGCAGGCACAAATGTTTCTCGAAGGTCGCAGTAGCGAACTGATCGATCGACAAATCGAGTTAATGGAGCAATCTTCGGCAAAGCTCGATTACGAGCAGGCTGCTCAGATCAGAGACCGCATAGAAATGTTGCGCCGGGTTACGGAGAAACAGTTCGTCACCGATTTCAACGGCGATATCGACATCATCGCCTGTGAACTGCGTCAGGATTTCAGCTGCATTCAATTATTCATGATTCGCAATGGTACCTCGCTCGGAAACAAGCCGTTCTTCAATCGCGCCAAACTCGATACCGATGCAACCAGCCTGATCGAATCATTCATCATTCAGCATTATTCCAATCACCCGGCCCCGAGCGAAATAATCGTCAGCCATAATATCGAGAATGTTGACGTACTGACCGAGTCACTGCACCAGCTCAACCAGTCGCGCATAAGAATCACCCACAATGTACGCGACAAGCGCAAACGCGCACTGGAAAATGCGGTCAACAATGCCCGGCAGGCACTGGAAAGTTACCTCTTATCGGCGAGCCTGCTAAGCAAGCGTTTTCAAAACCTGGTCGAATTGTTACACCTGGAAAACCCGCCTGAACGCATTGAATGTTTCGATATCAGTCACACCATGGGCGAGGCGACAAAAGCCTCATGCGTTGTATTCGGCAAGGAAGGCGCGCTAAAGAATGAATACCGGCGCTATAACATCAATGACATTCAGCCCGGTGACGACTACGCGGCGATGCGGCAGGTACTGGATCGACGTTATCGCAAACGGCAGGATTCACCCGAGCAACTGCCTGACCTGGTCCTGATCGACGGGGGCAAAGGCCAGCTGGGGGTTGCGCTAGACGTCCTCGAAGAGCTCAATATCCTGACGGTAAAGGCCAACCTGCGTATTTTTGGAGTAGCCAAGGGTGTTGAGCGACGTGCCGGGCATGAAGAAATTATCGATGAAGAAATGAGAGCGCTTAATTTCCCGATGGATTCGCCCGCGCTTCTGCTGATCCAGCAGATTCGCGACGAAGCACATCGATTTGCAATCACCGGGCATCGCCAGGCTCGCGCTAAGGCCCGGCGCAAATCCCGCCTCGAGGAAATTCCCGGAATCGGTGTTAAAAAACGGCAGTTACTGCTCAACACCTTTGGCGGGTTGCAGGGCATACAGGCCGCCGGGGTTGAAGAGTTGATGCAAATCAAGGGAATTAATCGCGAGACCGCACAGGTTATATATGATAGTTTGCACGCCTGAATTTAGTGTTATGCAGTAATGAAAATAAACCTGCCCACTGCGATCACCCTGTTCCGAATTGCCTTGATCCCGCTATTCATGGTGGTGTTTTATTTGCCATTCAGCTGGGCAAATGTAGCGGCAACGTCGATCTTTTTCGTCGCCAGCGTTAGCGACTGGGTCGATGGTTACCTTGCTCGCACAATGCAACAGGAGTCATCTTTCGGCGCTTTCCTCGACCCGGTAGCCGACAAGCTGATGGTCGTTGTAGTCATCATCCTGCTGGTCGAAGCCCACCCCAGTATTTATGTTGCTATACCAGCGGTGATTATTGTTGCGCGGGAAATATCCATTTCGGCCTTGCGCGAATGGATGGCGCAGCTGGGTAGCGCCACCACGGTGCAGGTTTCGTTCATCGGCAAAAGCAAGACAGTTGCGCAAATGTGGGCCCTGGGCTTCATGATATACGCGGAACCTTTGATGGGATTGCCGATTTTTGCCATCGGTATCTCGATTTTCTATTTCGCGGCCCTGTTGACCATCGTATCCATGGTTATTTACCTGCGCGCGGCCTGGCCGGTAATTACCCGACATGGTTAACAGATCCAGCCTCAGCCTGCTTGACAGGTCAGGCCGAATCTATAGAATAGCGGCTCTTTTGCGGGAATAGCTCAGCTGGTAGAGCACAACCTTGCCAAGGTTGGGGTCGCGAGTTCGAATCTCGTTTCCCGCTCCAGTTTTCATGCCTCGATTCGATCGGGGCTTTTTTTGGCCAT
>CALDDP010000321.1 GCA_937936805.1 uncultured Gammaproteobacteria bacterium
TCATGAACATGATGACCGACATCACCAGCGTGCCAATAATTGCCGGATAGGTCATAATTTTTTTGGCCTTGGCGAGCAATTCATCCTGCCATTTTAAGGTTTCGGTAATATCGATCAGGACCTCGCTCATCTTTCCGGTGCGCTCACCGACACGGACGAGGCTGACGAATACTTCATCGAATATTTTTGGATAGAGCGCGAGCGCCTGGGAAAACGAATTACCACCCTCGATGGCTTCGATCAGACCGGTAACGATGTCGCGAAAGGTCGGATTTTCTTCACCTTCCCGCAGGTCGGCCAAACCTTCCAGAAGCGGTACGCCGGCACGTGTTAGCTGCTCCAGGTAAAATGAAAAATTGATTAAGTCCCGGCGCCCGACCTTGTTGCGTCCAAACAGATCTGCTCCGGGATCCTTTTGCTTAAAGGTAACCAGATCCATGTCCATTTTTTCGAGACGCAATTCGAGGTCATTGCCGTTACCGGCATCCAGGCTTCCGGTGATAAATTTACCGCTGGCATCGATTGCCTTGTACTGAAAGAGTGGCATGGTTAATACATCCGCTCGGTAAGGTCGGCGACGCGGGCAACCTCTTTAATCGACGTAATGCCCTCGATGATGTGGCGTACACCGTCATCGGCGAGCGTGAAAAATCCCTGCTTGTAGGCAACCTCCTTGATTTCCTTGGTGGTTGCGCCATGCGCCAGCAAATCATCGAGATCCGAATTCATTTTGAGAATTTCGAGCAGGGCAAGGCGCCCTGTGTAACCGGTATTGTCGCAGCTGGTGCAGCCTTTGGCCTTGTAAATCTTTTGCGGCTTGATTCCCAGGTGATTACTGAGCATGCGCAAATCATCTTCGTTGGGGGCATAGGCGCTTTTGCAGAACTTGCATAGCTTGCGAACCAGGCGCTGCGCGATAACGCCGATGATATTGCCGGCCATGATTTCCGGGATAATCCCGATATCGCGCAGCCGTGGCAGCGCACCGATGGCGGAGTTGGTATGCAGCGTCGAGTAAACCTGGTGCCCTGTCATGGCCGCACGAAAGGCCATTTCGGCGGTTTGTTCGTCACGCACCTCACCCACCAGGATGACATCCGGGTCCTGGCGCATCAACGACTTGATACCGTTGCTGAAATCCATTCCCGCAGCCTCGTTGACCGTAGTCTGACGAATCAATGGAAACGGGTATTCCACCGGATCTTCCAGCGTCATGATGTTGATCTGCTCGCTACTGATATAGTTCAACATCGAGTAAAGCGTGGTTGTCTTGCCGCTACCGGTCGGGCCTGTTACGAGGATAATACCCTCGGGCCGCGACATCATGATTTTCAGGGTGCGCAGTGATTCCTCGGGTAGCTCAAGATTTGCCAGCGGAATTATGCCCTTCTCTCGATCAAGCACCCTGAGCACGATATTCTCACCATGAATCGTCGGCTGGGAAGCGACACGAAAGTCGATCTGACGGCCGACTATGGTGCGCGATATACGGCCATCCTGGGGCGAGCGGGTTTCGGCGATATTCATATCCGCCATAACCTTGAGTCGCACCGCAATCGCCGGCCAGTAGTTCTTGTGCAGGCTGCGTATCTGGCGCAGCACACCGTCGATACGGTAGCGGATACGCAGGAAACCTTCCTCGGGTTCGAAGTGCAGATCCGAAGCGCCACGCTTGACCGCATCGGAAAGCATGATATCAACGAGTCGCACCAGCGGCTGACTGTATTCCTCGATGTCACCCTGGTAATTGGTGTAATCGGCTTCACCGGTCTCTATTTCACGCAGTATCCCGTCGATCGATAATTCGTAGCCATAGAACTGGTCGATCGCATTGGAGATTTCAGTTTCACCGGCGAGCACCGGGACCAATTCAATATGTTGCCCTAGCTGGATACGGATCCTATCGAGGGTGAACAGGTTGAATGTATCCGACATCGCAATCGTCAGGGTGCTGCGCACCGAGTCGTAATTCAGCGGGATGATCTTGTGTTTGCGGGCAGTGTCCGAATTGATCATTTTAATCGCATCGGGATCGGGGACCACGCGCGACAGATCGACGCTGGCCTGCTCCAGGGCCTCGCCAAGCGCAGACCGCATGATAGCTTCGGTGGCAAAGCCGAGGTTAACCAAAAGTTTACCCAGCGGTACATGTGCCTTTTTTTGCTCGGTGAGTGCTATGTTCAGCTGATCTTCCGTGATGACACCTTCATCCATCAGTATCTCGCCCAGGCGCTTGGGTTTATTTTCCGCGTTCATTGTTTTGCCAGGGTCTCTATTCTTTGACTCACTACTTCCCTGCTAAAGGTCGCGACACCGTTGTTAATGTTATCCAGGGCTCGCTGATAGTAAGCAATGGCCGCTACAGGTTGTGCAATATGCTCCAGGCTTACCGCCATATTGTAGGCGTAATTCGGATCTCCGGGATTATTTTCCAGCGCTTTGAAGTAGTATCCCTGTGCCTCCTGCCAACGATTCTGTGCGCCATAGGCGTTAGCCAACGCAAAATTCAAGTAGGGGGAGTTGGGCTCGTCGCGAATCATCAATTTCAGCTGTGACTCGGTGTCCAGCGGCGAATAGTTGGCCACTGTTATCAAAGATGTCATCGCCAACGAATCCTTGGGGTTGTGCAATAGCAGGGTCTGGTAATCCTTGATCGCGGCATTTACGTTATTATTCTGTACATTGATCGCCGCACGCGCCAGCAAGGCATTACGATTACCCGGGTCAACCTCGAGTACCTGGTTGTAACGAGTCATCGCCAGGCTATCGTTACCGGATTTATAGGCATCGTAGGCTTCACGTAACCACAGGTCTTTTTGTCTGATCTTGTTACTCGATATAATTTTCAGGGTAGAAGAATTACTTTCAGCCTGTGCAGCTGCCGCCTCTGACTGGTTAATGCTTGCGATCTGAGTCGTTTCGACCGACTCCGTTTGCGCCGCCGTTGCGGAACCGGAAATAGCGGCTGAATCGTCAGCTTCGGCCTTAGTTTCGTCGACCACGAAGTCACCAGTCGCCATAGATGTATCAGTGATAACATCCTCATCCGCGATGACAGCTTCATCCGCGATGACACCCTCATCGGACATGACGCCTTCATCAACTGCCTCAATTTTACTGGCATCATCGGCGTTTTCTATTATTTCGATAGTCCGTGCATTCACTCCGGATTCGGCAAATAAACTCGGGTCCGGGCTGGTGTCTGCCGGCTTGATAATGCCAGGCATGGGGTCACGTTTGAGTGGCTGCAAACTGGAATCGATAATATTCGATTCATTCTGGAACTGGAAAGCGCCGTAAATGGCGGTCGACAGCAGAATCACGACGGCAATTCCAGCGTAAACCTTGTAGGAGTGCAGGCGATTTGCTGACGACTTGCTACGAAATACCTTCTTGGCGTAGTCAGGTGTCATCACGACATCGGGCTCGGATTTCATCCCTGCAAATATTTTCGACGCATCGTCATTCGGGAGTTTCATCAAGGTGCGATCGTAATTGTCCGGCGCATAGGTATGTGTCGAAGTGGCTTCGGTTCGCGTGGTGGCACCCTGGGTTGCCTGGGTTGCGGGCGTGATCCCGGTAGTGGAATCGGCCTGCGTTGCCGCCTCAATCTCGGTTTGATCACCGGGTATTTGGTGTCGCGTTGTTTCAGCCAGCGAAAGCTCGTCCATACCGCTATCACCGGAACCTGCTAACCGCGCATAATCCGGTGCCTGCGGATCGGTCATCGAAGTCTGCTGGGTTAGATTCGTGTCATCGCGCTCCACCAGCAGCAGCGACATGTCTTCATCCTGAATCGCGTCATGTTGTTTTTCGATAGCATCATCAGAGCGCTCCGCATCGCCCGCTTCATGATGAGTCTGGTACTCGGTTTGATCTACCTCGGTATTATCGCCGGGCGCCTGATGCACCTGGTACTCGGTTTGATCGAGTTGCGTATCATCGGCCGAGCTTTGCTGGTCACGGCGGACCAGCTCTGGTTCACCTAGAAAATCTGAAACATCTTCCTCGCCAAGGACTGTGGTTTCATCTTCCCCGGTTTGCATCTGCTCGCTTAAGGAGGGCGCAAGGTTTTGCGTTCGGGTTTGGGTTGAATCGGGATTCTCAAACTCGGAGACATTTTCAACAGCTGCAGCGATCTCCGTCTCTGCGGACGAACTG
This sequence comes from uncultured Gammaproteobacteria bacterium, assembly GCA_937936805.1. Classification (GTDB taxonomy): domain Bacteria; phylum Pseudomonadota; class Gammaproteobacteria. Next base: position 4,162 of record CALDDP010000321.1, read on the forward strand.
GTTTCGGCAGCCTCTTCTTGCCTACTTTTTGCCGCCTTTTTCTCAGCGGCTTTCTTGAGCGCGTCTAGCAGTAAACTCATGCGTCGTCTCTATTGCTCGCCGAAGGCCTCGGGTTTCAGGAATCTCTTGTAATCCTGCAAACTGGTTTCGATGTTGGCATCCTCGATAATGCGCGGCCGCAGGAAAATCACCAGTTCGCTTTTAACATATTCACGGGTCTTGGTACCAAACAGTGTGCCAACATTTTCGACGTCGTGCAGCCCGGGTAATCCTGCATTATTTTCCTTCGAAGAATCCGACATCAGACCGCCTATAACAGCGGTACTACCGCTGCTTACCCTGAGCACCGACTCCATTTCGCGAACCTGGATTTCCGGTATCTGAGAAACAACATCCGCTGCCGCCAGGGCAGGATTAGGATCATTCACAAATTGCAATATGCGGGTAATGGTAGGACGTATATTCAGCAGGACCTCTTTATCTTTGGTAATAAAAGGTGTCACATTCATGACAAATCCAACCGGCACCGTTTTCGGTGTAGTATTGAAGACATTGGTTACTACGCCTGAATCGCCGGCGACATTACTAGTAGCATCTATTTCAAAATAAACCACATTATCGGCGACCTTGAGTATCGAGGTCTGGTTGTTCAACGCCATGATTTTCGGGCTCGACATTACGGAGACATCGCCGAATTCATCCAGTGCCCTAATTGCAGCGCCAAGATCTCGGCTCGCATTTGAATCAGTAAAGGAAAGTTCCGTAACCGGCCCTACGCCGAGCCCTGGCAGGGAGGTGGTCGTGCTCAACAGGTTTTGCCCTATGTTCCAGCCGTCAGCTTTGTTGGAAAGGTACGCCCAGTCGACCCCGGCCTGGAATTCATCGTTCAGCTTGATCTCGACTACGGTAGCCTCGATCAACACCTGGCGCCGAGCGCTGCCGACTACCGTATCAATGAAGCGTTGAATACTCTCATGCCCCGCGGAACTGGTAAAGACCGAAACTGTTCCCGATTCACGATTGGAAATAACCTGGCCGTCCACCCCGTTGATCTTCGACAGGGCTTCGATATTGGTTTCCAGCGACTTCCAGAAATCATTACTTGATGAGTTAGTGACAGTAGTCTCTGAACCGCCACTGGCGCCCCCCTCGTCCCCTGGTTCACCCAGCGCTGTCTCGATACCCACGCTGGAGTCGGTGTCTCTCGTCATGTTGAGATAATCGACCCGGTAAGTACGCGTAAAGGGATTGTCTTGGGCAACAACCAGGTTGGGGCCATCGACGTAATAACGCAACGCTACCTGGCGCGAGACTCGTTTTAGAATTTGTGGCAATGTCTGATCGATCGCGTTGATGCTGACGCGGCCATCGATAGACGGGTCGATATCGAGGTTCATGCGGGCATCGCGGGCCAGCGCGAAGAGCAATTCGCTAGCAGGTAAATCGGTGGCGACCACGGTGAAAGTCTGCATTGGTTCCACGGGCTCGGGAGCAGCAATGATCGGCACCTGCAAGACCACCGGGGGTATATCGACTGCCGCGGTTTCTTCGACCACCGGAGCCTTCCCATCGAGATGATCACCGTCCCTGACAGCCATGCGTTCATCTTTTTCCATCAGGCTAGCACAGGCCGTCAGGTTGATCAGAGCGAGTAACAATACAATTTTTTTCATTGTGTTATTCCAGTTAAAATCCAGACTGCTAAAGCAACGCTTTCTGCATGCGGTAAACCGAATGCAGGTATGGAGAATTTCTCTTTACCGACTCGGGCAACCGTTCAAGCTGGCTCCTGCCACGAGACAATGAATCGAATTCGCTATAGAAAACCCTATAAATACCTCGACCCTGGGTATTTACTTCATACAAGTACGTTTCCGATAAATCCAGCGGCCATTCATTACGTAAGTAATAGACTAGCTCACGTACCGCAGTTTTGCTGCGCACAAATACCTGAATCGACACACTATTCCGATTAGCCTGGATAAGCCAGTCACGACTTTGTTGCAATTTCGCATTTAGCCACCGATCGTAATCAGTGGTCAAGTTATGGTTGCTGCTGGTTTCAGTCACCAACGCCACACTTGAGGCGGCCTGATCAAGCGCATTTTGCAGGATGCGATCTTCGCCCACCGGCTTATTTACTGCTTCAGCCTGTGCCAGCTCAGCTTCTTCCTGCGCCACTACTTCGACTTCTCCCTGCGCTACTACTTCAACTTCTTCCTGCGCTACTACTTCGACTTCTTCCTGCACCGCGACTTCGACCGGTTGCACCGCTACTTCATTCGATTGTGCTACTGCGTCGTCTTGTTGCACCGCCACTCCTTTCGGTTGTACTACTGCGTCGTCTTGTTGCGTAAGGGTTCCGTTTTCCTGCCGGGTCGCGACCTCGACCTGAATCACTTCTGCTGCGGCTGCGGGCTGCTCTATAGTCGGCTCCAGGCCAGAATCCGTGGCGGTATCACCCTGCGCCTTATCCGGGCTAGTCTCTATCGCCTGAGGCGCAATATCTGTGATCGGATTGTCATTTTTTACAGCATTTTCCTGTTTTGGCATCAAATCGACGGCCAGGGTTGCCATCCAATGCGAGTGGGACTGGTACAACGCAAATAGCAGCGCGATTACGGCGAGCAGGCCGAGCCACCAGAAAATCCGTGATTTGCTACGCGGCGCCTCCTGATTAAAAGCGCTATCGTTCACGGCTGCGGTAACATGCTTCGAGGTTAGATTGTGGGTACCCTCGGCAAACGCCGATAACAGGATCTTGTCGCCAATAATGTTAATCCGACGCAACAGACCCTCGGAATGCTGTTCAACTTTTTTGGCAACCGCGGTACTGATTAACTCCGGCCCGGTGTAACCGACTTCGCGCATACGAAAGTTCAGATAGTTATGAATTTCATCCTGGGTTAGCGCCGCGAGTTCAAAATTATGGGTGATTCGTTCGCGCAGTTGTCGGATCGACTGTTCGGACAAATTTCGATCGAGTTCGGGCTGACCAAACAGAATAATCTGTAGCAGTTTGTTTTCATCTGTTTCAAGATTCGATAACAGGCGGACTTCCTCGAGCGTATCCAGCGGCATTCCCTGCGCTTCCTCGATGAACAGCACCACCTGCTTATTTTCCATATGTCGTTGCAGCAGGTAATCCTGCAGCATATGCATGACTTCATGCTTGGAGGCCTGTTTGGTTACCTGCAGCGACAACTCATGCGCAATGACGAACAGTATGTCTTCCGCTGACACGCTCGGATTGGCGATATAGACAATTTCTACCGTGTCGGGCAACCTGAGCTGCAGCATGCGGCATAACATGGTTTTGCCGCTGCCCACTTCACCAACTACCTTGATGATGCCTTCGCCACGGTGGATCGCATAAACCAGCGCCGCGAGGATGTCGCCACGCTTGCCGCCATCGTAAAACAGGCTGGTGTCGGGGGTAATTTTGAATGGCGGTCGCTCGAGGCCGAAATAATCTTCGTACATGACTTAATCCCTGTCTTCCAGCCGATCCATGCGGCCGTACAAAGTCGTACGGTTAATA
>CALDDP010000322.1 GCA_937936805.1 uncultured Gammaproteobacteria bacterium
CCCATGTAACGCAGCATCATTTCCGCCGAGAGGATAATCGATCCCGGGTTGACCTTGTCCATGCCGGCATATTTGGGCGCCGTGCCGTGAGTTGCTTCGAAAACGCCGACGGTGTCCGCGATATTGGCCCCGGGCGCAATACCGATTCCACCTACCTGGGCCGCAAGCGCGTCGGAGATATAATCACCGTTCAGGTTTAATGTCGCGACCACATCGTACTCGGTAGGTCGGGTTACGATTTGTTGCAGGAAGTTGTCCGCAATAACGTCTTTGACGATAATCGTATTCCCGGTTTTTGGATTGGTGAACTCACACCAGGGGCCGCCACCGATTTCCGTGGCGCCATACAACTCGGCGGCAAGTTCATAGCCCCAGTTGCGGAAGGCGCCTTCGGTAAATTTCATGATGTTGCCCTTGTGCACCAGCGCCACGGAACTTTTATCGTTGTCGATTGCATACTGAAACGCTTTACGGACCAGGCGCCGTGTGCCCTCGGAAGATACCGGCTTGACACCGATACCCGAGGTTTCAGGAAAACGGATGCTGGTGACATTCATTTCCCCGGTTAAAAAGTCAATTACCTTCTTCGCTTCCGCGCTGCCCGATTCCCATTCGATACCGGCATATATATCCTCGGTATTTTCACGGAAGATCGTCATATCGGTATCCTGCGGTCTCTTCAATGGCGTTTCGATGCCGCTGAAGTAGCGCACCGGTCTGACGCAGGCATATAGATCGAGACGCTGGCGAATAGAAACATTTAGCGAACGTATACCGCCGCCGACGGGTGTTGTCAGTGGGCCCTTTATGGAGACAATGTAGTCCTGCATCGCTGACAGCGACTCATCGGGTAACCATTCATCATCGCCATAAATTGAGGTTGCCTTTTCGCCTGCATAAATCTCCATCCAGGCTATTTTCCTGTTTCCCTGGTATGCCTTCTCAACCGCAGCGTCGACCACGTCGATCATCACAGGAGAAATGTCGACGCCTATGCCATCGCCCTCGATATAGGGTATAACCGGATTGGATGGGACATTCAGACTGAGATCTTCGTTGGCTGTAATGGGCTGGCCTTCGGCGGGTATCTTGATGTGCTGGTAACTCATTTTATCCCCTGGATAGGATGTTTCTGACGAGCGCCGTAGTATACAACAGAAAAATTAGACTGGGGAAAAATCAGCCGCTCTCAATCGTGTTGAGACCAGCATCCGTTAGCGGGCGCTTTTAAGAGGGGCGAGCTATGTGCAAATGTGGAAGCAACTGCAAATAAAAGTTCGGTCAGCTGCTGATCGAGCGGATGTTCTGTGCCTGTAATCCCTTGGGGCCCTCATCGATATCAAATTCGATTTTCTGTCCAGAGGTCAGTTTTTTATAGCCGTCCATTTCAATAGCGGAAAAGTGTACAAAGATATCCTGCTCCTCGTCCGCATCAGTGTTTACAAATCCGTAACCTTTTACATTACTAAACCACTTGACTGTCCCGGTGGGCATGACTCATCCTCTTGCTTGAAATTGTCGCAGTAAAACGAAACAGGCTATTCCGATAGGAAAAAACCATGTTGAAAAGAGTCGTTTAATCGCTATATTCAGCCTGGCTTCTTTCCTCTGGTAACAAATAATAATAGCCAAGCCTTGAATTATTTCAAGCCCGACATTATTTTATAGTCTTAGTAAATTAAATCCGCACAATCATGTCTGACCAGCAGTTCAACAACGACGATGACGACACTCTCCTGCTTGAGCGAACTCGCCCCAAGCTAAAGAAACCGCCGCTGTACAAGGTGGTTTTATTGAACGATGATTACACCCCGATGGAGTTTGTGGTGCACGTGCTGGAAGCGATTTTCGGTCACAACCGTGAAAACGCCACCCGCATCATGTTAAACGTTCATAAAACAGGCAAGGGCGTTTGTGGTATCTACACCCGCGATATCGCTGAAACCAAGGTTACCGCGGTAAACAGTTACTCCCGTGAAAACAAACATCCGTTGTTATGTGACATGGAAGAGAGTTAACCATTGACCCTGGTTTTCTGTCCGCAAAACTGTTTGAACATTTAGACCACATTCAGGGTCAAATCGTCTATATTTAGATCCTTAGACGGCCATTTTATCAAGACGGAATTATGTTAAACAAAGAACTGGAACAATCGCTCAACAAGGCATTTCATGACGCCAACGAAAAGCGTCATGAGTTCATTACTGTCGAACACCTGTTGCTGATGCTCACCGACAATGATGCTGCGATTGCCGTCATCGAAGCCTGCGGTGGGAATGTACAGTTACTCAAGACCGAACTCGAGATTTTCGTCGACCAGAATACACCCCTGTTAATGGCTGACGAAGATCGTGACACGCAACCGACCCTGGGCTTTCAACGCGTATTGCAGCGAGCCCTGTTTCATGTGCAGTCGTCGGGTAATGGTGAAGTCTCAGGTGCCAATGTACTGGTTGCGATATTTTCAGAGCAGGATTCACACGCGGTCTATCTGCTGAATAAGCACAACATTGAACGCCTCGACATCACCAACTACCTGTCACATGGTATTACGCGAGTCAACGAGGAAGCGGATGAGGAATCATTTACCCATGATGCCGAAGCCTTGCCGGGCGACCAGGAAGGACCCAATCCGCTGGAGAAATTTGCCACCAATCTGAACGAACTGGCGTATTCCGGAAAAATCGATCCACTCATCGGCCGGGATAACGAGATCGAACGTATCATCCAGACTCTCTGTCGACGCCGCAAAAACAACCCGCTACTGGTCGGCGAGGCCGGGGTTGGCAAGACCGCAATTGCCGAAGGCCTGGCACGCAAGATCGTCGAGGAGGATGTACCGGATATTCTGCTGCAAAGTACGGTGTACTCGCTCGACCTTGGAGCACTGGTTGCCGGTACCAAGTACCGCGGAGATTTCGAAAAGCGTTTAAAGGCGGTTATCGGCCAGCTTACCGATGAGCCCGGCTCGATTCTGTTCATCGATGAAATCCACACCATAATCGGCGCCGGTTCGGCATCGGGTGGCGTAATGGACGCCTCCAACCTGATCAAGCCGGTGCTGGCTAACGGAGATCTCAAATGCATCGGTTCGACAACCTATACCGAGTTTCGCGGTATCTTCGAAAAAGACCGGGCTCTGGCGCGCCGCTTCCAGAAGATCGACGTGCCGGAACCAAGCAATGAAGAAACCTACTTAATCCTCAAGGGTTTGAAGTCACGCTTCGAGGAGCACCACAACGTCAAGTACACCCTGCAGGCGTTGCGTAAGGCGACCGAACTCGCGTCGCGCTACATTAACGATCGCCACCTGCCCGACAAGGCAATCGACGTGATCGACGAGGCCGGCGCGCAACGCCGCCTGCAGCCGAGCAAACAACGCAAGAAAACCATCGGTATCCACGATATCGAAAACATCGTCGCCAAGATCGCCCGCATTCCGGCCAACACGGTAAGCACCACCGACCTCGACATGCTCAAAAACCTCGGCAAGAATCTTTCCCGAGTGGTCTTCGGACAGGATGAAGCAATCAAGGCCCTGGATGCGGCAATCAAAATGTCGCGCTCCGGGCTGGGCCGTGAGTCCAAGCCGGTCGGTTCATTTTTATTTTCGGGTCCAACCGGGGTAGGTAAAACTGAAGTCTGCCGCCAGATCGCCAAGATCATGGGCATTGAACTGATTCGCTTCGACATGTCTGAGTACATGGAGCGTCACACCGTATCAAGGCTGATCGGCGCGCCGCCGGGATATGTCGGCTACGATCAGGGTGGCCTGCTGACCGAGGAACTCAACAAACATCCGTATTCGGTAGTGCTGCTCGACGAAATCGAAAAAGCCCATCCCGATGTTTTCAACCTGCTGCTGCAGGTAATGGATAGCGGCACACTCACCGACAGTAATGGTCGCAAAGCTGATTTCCGCAATACCATCCTGGTGATGACAACCAACGCCGGTGCGGAACAAATGAGCCGCGCTTCGATGGGCTTCACGCTGCAGGATCACACTCTCGATGGTGGCGAAGCCATCAAGAAAATGTTTACCCCGGAATTCAGGAATCGTCTTGATGCTACGATTCAGTTCAAGGCACTCGATACTACCGTGATACTCAATGTCGTCGACAAGTTCCTGATCGAACTTGAATCTCAGCTCGAAGCAAAGAAAGTCAGCATGACCGTCAGCGATGCGGCAAGACGCTGGCTGGCCGAAAAGGGTTATGATCCTAAAATGGGTGCCCGCCCGATGGCGCGGGTTATCCAGGACGAGATCAAGCAGGTTATCGCCGACGAGCTACTTTTCGGTGAACTTACCAACGGCGGCAGGGTAAAAATCGATATCAAGGATAACAGCTTGCACTGTCAGATCGTAAAGCCGCAAAAGCGTAAGGAAGAGGCCTCGATAGACTAACGAATCTATCTATCGCGGAAAGTGATGCGGCCTTTAGTGAGGTCGTAAGGTGTCAACTCAACCGTTACCGTGTCACCGGTCAAAATCCGAATATAGTGCTTGCGCATTTTGCCTGAAATATGGGCGGTTACGACATGCCCGTTTTCCAGTTCGACACGGAACATGGTGTTTGGCAGGGTATCCTTGACCACTCCCCGCATCTCAATATGATCGCCTTTTGGCATAATCTGACTCATTGTTTAAAGCGCGCCATTATCCATTATTTAGCGGGTATATCAATAGAGCGAGTAACGCCTGACAGAACCCTGTGATAACATTCTGTTTTTTTTTGCGGGCAAATCAAACCATGACAAATTTCGCCTATGTTTTCCCTGGCCAGGGTTCGCAATCGGTCGGCATGATGAGTGCCTGGGAAGATAATCAATCCAGCGTCATCGAGATCTTCAGCGAAGCTTCGGATGCGCTCGGCTATGATCTGTGGGCGCTGGTCAGCAACGGGCCCGAAGCACGGCTGAATGAAACTGAAGTAACCCAACCTGCCATGCTTTGCGCGGGGGTGGCCAGCTGGCGAATAGCATCGCAGCAATTCGACATGCCGCAGGCAGCAATGATGGCCGGACATAGCCTTGGTGAGTACAGCGCACTGGTCTGCGCAGGTAGTCTCGAGTTGACCAGTGCAGTAAGGCTGGTTGCACATCGTGGACAGCTGATGCAATCGGCGGTCGCTGCAGGGGAGGGCGCAATGGCGGCCATTATCGGCCTGGACGATGAAAATGTGCTCGCAGCCTGCGCGTCGATCAGCAGTGGCGTGGTTGAAGCGGTGAATTTCAATGCCCCGGGGCAGGTCGTCATTGCCGGTGAAACTGCCGCGGTAGAAGCTGCCATGACAGAGGCGAAACATCGGGGCGCTAAACGCGCGCTGGCATTACCGGTCAGCGTACCTTCGCACTGCTCGCTGATGAAAGATACGGCACGACAGCTTGCCGAAGAACTCGAAACCCTGCCCATCAAAATGCCTGACATCCCGATAGTGCATAACCAGAGCGCTTCCACCGCCACATCCATCGACGAGATCAGGGAGCGCCTGCAGCTGCAGCTGTACCAACCCGTAAAATGGGTTGCCAGCGTCGAGCTGATGCATGCAAGCGGTATTAATGCGCTGGTTGAGTGCGGGCCTGGAAAAGTGCTTACCGGTCTCGCCCGGCGAATCGAAAAATCACTACAGGCGTTCGCGGTTTTCGACGCCGGTTCACTCGAAAACATGCAGCAGTCAATAGGAGAGACCTAAAATGTTATCCGATCAAATTGCATTGGTGACAGGCGCCAGCCGGGGTATCGGTCAGGCTATCGCCCAGGCGCTGGGCGCCGAAAAAGCAACCGTCATCGGCACTGCAACCAGCGCTGCCGGTGCCGAAAAAATTTCTGCCCGATTCAATGAAAGCGGCGTCAAGGGCAGCGGCATGGTGCTCGATGTTGCTGATTCAGATTCGGTGACGAACTGTGTTAAGCAGATTATCGACGAATACGGTGCGCCCGATATCCTGGTAAACAACGCCGGAATCACGCGCGATAACCTGCTGATGATGATGAAGGACGAACAATGGGATGACATCATTAACACCAACTTGAGTTCGGTTTACCGAATGAGCAAAGCAGTACTGCGGCCGATGATGAAAAAACGCAACGGCCGCATCATAAACATATCCTCCGTTGTCGGTGCCACCGG
>CALDDP010000323.1 GCA_937936805.1 uncultured Gammaproteobacteria bacterium
TAGGGCCTGATTGTCTGGCGGAGAGAGAGGGATTCGAACCCTCGATACGCTATTAACGTATACTCCCTTAGCAGGGGAGCGCTTTCGACCACTCAGCCACCTCTCCGGAATTAACGTATAAACTACAATGCAATAGCCTGATATACAAGGCTATTGCAATAGAATCGATTGTAAACTAGCGATGAAACTCGCTTCAACTAGAATGAAACACTATCCTTCGACTGTATTTCCCAAACCTTCTTCATCTTCTTCCGCTTTAATACGATCATAGATTTCCTCGCGATGCACTGCCACTTCTCTGGGTGCATTCACGCCAATCCTGACCTGGTTACCCTTAACCCCCAGCACGGTGACTGTCACTTCATCTCCGATCATTAAGGTTTCCCCGACCCGCCGCGTTAATATCAGCATTCCGTTCTCTCCAAAAAATATCCCGGTAATCTCTCACCCCGCCCTCGTGGCAGGAACAACACTTTTTGCTTTTGTTTAGCCGTTTTCTCCCAGCCAAACGCCATATTACCCCAATTGACTTCAACTAAGCCAGTTGAAAAATTTTATGACCTTGTCCTCAAATCGAACCCTTCATGCAGGGCGCGCACGCCCAATTCGAGGTACTTTTCATCCACGACCACCGAAATTTTTATTTCAGACGTAGAAATCATCAGGATATTTATACCTTCGTTCGCCAGTATTTCGAACATGCGACTCGCGATACCCGCATGCGATCGCATACCCACACCAACGATTGAAATCTTCACAATCTTGTTGTTGCCGGACACTTCACGAGCTTTCAACTGCGCCGCCGTCTGTTCGAGCGATCCCAGAGCAGTATCAAAGTCATTACGATGCACCGTGAAAGTGAAGTCGGTAGTGCCGTCCGCACTGACATTCTGCAGAATCATGTCGACTTCGATATTGGCGTCAGAAATCGGGCCCAGTATTCGGTAAGCAACACCTGGAGTATCTGATACACCGTTTATGGTTAACTGGGCTTCGTCACGATTGAACGCAATGCCTGATATCAGGGCTTGTTCCATAGTCTTATCCGTACCATATTCCGAGGTTATCAATGTGCCGTCACCTGCTTCGAATGAAGACAAAACGCGCAACGGCACTTCGTATTTCTGTGCAAATTCAACCGCCCGAATTTGCAGCACTTTCGACCCGAGACTTGCCATTTCCAGCATTTCTTCGAAGGTAATGGTATCCAGACGGCGGGCATCCGGCACGACCCGCGGGTCGGTAGTGTAAACGCCATCGACGTCGGTAAAAATCTGGCACTCATCGGCTTTCAATGCCGCGGCCAGCGCTACTCCGGTGGTATCCGAACCACCACGTCCGAGCGTGGTAATGTTGTCGAACTCATCGACACCCTGGAATCCGGCAACGACAACGATGCGCCCGTTTTCCAGGTCATCGGCAATTTTTTCATGATCGATCGATTTGATGCGCGCCTTATTGTGTGCGCTATCGGTAGTAATCTTGGCCTGGGCGCCTGTGTAAGAGCGGGCCGGGTAACCCCGTTTTTCCAGCGCCATGGCCAACAGGGCGATGGTGACCTGCTCGCCGGTCGTTAGCAGGACATCGAGTTCACGCCCTCGCGCCTGCGCGTCGACCTGTTTTGCAAGCTCGACCAGGCGGTTGGTTTCACCACTCATCGCTGACACCACGACAACCATGTCGTGGCCTTCATCACGGTATGATATAACCTTGTCCGCGACGGCTTCGATGCGCTCAATAGTCCCTACCGAGGTCCCACCGAATTTTTGTACCAGTAGCGCCATTATATTTCGAGTTGAAAAAACGACCGCGGATTATAGGAAATATAGGTTGGTTTGTATAACCATATTCGTAATCATGCGCCTTGATGAATAGAATTCAACTACCTTTTTCCCCAGGTCCTGGCCACCGATGATTTCATTACTCCATTTCGACGTACTGGTCGTGATTGCGATATTCGGGGTTATGCTGTTCGCGGGCCTGATCCACGGTACCCTGGGACTTGGGTTTCCGATGGTGGCAACGCCGATGCTGGCGGCCATGATGGATGTGCGCAGCGCAATCCTGATTACCCTGTTGCCGACCATGGCGGTCAATATCGCCAGCATTATGAATAGCAAATCATCACTGGCAAGTACGAAACCATTTCTACCGCTGGTGCTGTTTTCCCTGTTGGGCTCGATAGCAGGCGCAAGCATTCTGGCAGTCGTCGACCCCGCCCCGTTTCGCATCGTGCTGGCCGGGTTGATTCTGCTCTACCTGTGGAACGGCATACGCATTCCGCAACGCTGGCTACTCGACAACTCACTGCTGGCGATGGCTGTTTTCGGGCTTATCGCAGGAATTTCTGCGGGCACTACCAACGTCATGGTGGCGATATTAATCATTTATTTCATGTCCCTGGAAACTCCGAGATCGACACTCGTACCGGCACTGAACTCCTGTTTCCTGGTGGGCAAGATATCCCAGATAGTCGTGCTCGCAATCGCGGGGCTGTTGAGTGTCAGGTTGACGCTTGAAACCGCACCGCTGGCGGTAGCCGCTGTTGTCGCGCTGCTGCTCGGGCAACGTTTACAACCACGAATTCAGGTCAGCACCTACCAGTCCATCCTGCGCAAACTGCTGCTGCTTCTATCCATAGTTCTAATCTATCAATTTCTTACCGAAGTCGATCTGATTAGTTGGTAAGGGGGCAGGTTTGTTGAAAAATGCCCGGACGAGAGCGGAACCGTTAAAGCTGGGATTCGACCCAGGGTAGTACCGATTCGAGCGCCGCGGCCAGGTTCTCAGGCTGATTGCCGCCCGCCTGGGCCATATCAGGTCGGCCGCCACCGCGCCCGCCGCATTGTTCAGCAACATGGTTGGCCAGGTCGCCCGCACGAATGCGCTCGGATTCAGCACGGGTAACCCCGGCGATAATCGACACCTTACCGTCAGCGCTACTGCCCAGTACCACGGCAGCGGCCCCGAGTTTGTTTTTAAGCTGGTCGACCGTTTCTCGCAGGGTCTTCACGTTAGCACCATCCAGATTCGCGGCGAGTACCTTGATGCCCTTGACCTCCTGAGCCCGCGAGGCGAGATCACCACCGGTCTGTGAAGCAAGTTTTGACTTCAAAGCCTCGATCTCTTTTTCCAGCGAACGGTTGTTCGCCTGTAGCTGTTCGATTCGTGGCAGCAGGTTATCCCGACTCGCCTTAAGCCTTTGCGCAGCCGTATCGAGCTTGTTTTCACTTTCAATAAAGCGTCTTATTGCAGCCTCACCGGTCACCGCCTCGATACGGCGCACGCCCGAAGCGATGCCGCTTTCGAACACAATTTTAAAAAGCCCGATATCCCCGGCGCGGGGTACATGGGTGCCGCCACAAAGCTCTATCGAATCGGATCCGATTTTCAGCACGCGCACCAGGTCGCCATATTTCTCACCAAACAACGCCATCGCCCCGGATTTTTTGGCGGCTTCCATATCCATAACCTCGGCCCTGGTTTCGAGATTGCCACGTACCTGGTTATTGACCAGAGTTTCGATTTCAGCAATTTGCCCGGGTTCGACGGGCTGATAATGCGAAAAGTCAAAGCGCAGCTTGTCGGAATCGACCAGTGAACCCTTTTGTTGCACATGTTCACCCAGCACCTGGCGTAACGCAGCGTGCATCAAATGCGTGGCCGAATGATTGAGCATAACCGCCTGACGATGATCCTCGTCGATGCGGGCATCCACCTCATCACCGACCCCGGGCTCGCCGCTCAGCAGGTAACCGATATGGAGATATACATCATTCTGTTTTTGCGTATCGGTGACCTTAAACACTGTCCCATCACCGATTCTAATCTCACCGATATCCCCAACCTGGCCGCCAGATTCCGCATAAAACGGAGTACGATCCAGGATGACGATTGCATCATCACCATTTTCAAGTTGGTCGATGGCAGCATCGTTTTGCAGAATCGCCAGCACCCTGGCGTTTGCAGAGCGCAGCTCGTAACCGAGGAATTCAGTTGCCGGATAGGCGTCGAGCTTGAAGGCGTCACTCACCGCATTGAACTGGCTGGAGGCACGGGCGCGCGAGCGTTGCGCCTCCATTTCGACGTCGAAGCCATCCTGGTCCAGCACGAGATTTCTTTCGCGAGCGACGTCGGCGGTCAGGTCAACCGGGAAGCCAAAGGTATCGTAAAGCTTGAACACGGTTTTACCGTCGATGGTATTGCCCTTCATTTTTTCGATGGCGGCCTCGAGGATACGCATGCCCTGCTCCAGGGTTTCGGCAAAACGTTGTTCTTCCTTTTTCAGCACGCGTTCGACATGTTCATGATGTTGACGCAATTCGGGGTAGGCATCCCCCATTTCCTGGTCGAGGGTGGCTACGAGCTTGTAGAAAAATGGTGTTTTACACCCAAGCTGATGGCCATGCCGGGCGGCGCGGCGAATGATTCGGCGCAATACATAACCGCGCCCCTCGTTGGAGGGCAGCACGCCGTCGACCACCAGAAACGCGCAGGAGCGAATGTGGTCTGCAATGACGCGCAATGATTTGTTCTCAAGATCACTGGTCCCGATAAGCCCGGCCGCGGCTGAGATCAACGCCTGAAATAAATCGATATCGTAATTATTGTGCACATGCTGCAGGATAGCCGCAAGACGCTCCAGACCCATACCGGTGTCGACTGAAGGTCGGGGCAAAGGCAGCATGTTACCGGTCTCGTCACGGTTGTATTGCATGAACACAAGGTTCCAGATTTCGATATAGCGATCGCCATCTTCTTCCGGCGTGCCCGGCGGTCCGCCTTCGATTTCCGGCCCGTGATCATAGAAAATTTCACTACAGGGACCACAGGGACCGGTATCGCCCATCGACCAGAAATTATCCGAGGTACCGATGCGGGTAAACTGTTGGGGATTTACCTTGATATCGTTAAGCCAGATATCGGCAGCTTCATCATCATCTGCATAAACAGTGATCCAGAGCTTTTCTGCAGGCAAACCTATTACATTGGTCAGAAAGTCCCAGGCATAATGAATCGCTTCTTTTTTGAAATACTCGCCAAAGCTGAAATTACCGAGCATTTCGAAGAAGGTGTGATGGCGGGCAGTGTAACCGACATTTTCGAGGTCGTTATGCTTGCCGCCGGCACGCACGCAGCGCTGTGAAGTAACGGCGCGGCTATAGCTGCGCTTGTCGGTACCGAGAAACACATCCTTGAATTGAACCATGCCGGCATTGGTAAACAGCAAGGTCGGGTCGTTGCCGGGCACCAGGGGGCTCGACGGCACGATGGTGTGTCCCTGAGATTCGAAATATCTGAGGAACATCTCCCTTAATTGGGCACTAGTCGTCATTTGTACAATCGGATATCCGCTAACTAACGACGCCCGGTATCATCCGGGCGTTCTGGCACTCCTTCTATATAAGGGCGCTAGCGAAATAATCGCATGACTGACTCGGGAGAAAAACCCCTATTTTGTAAAAAACGTGCCTGTTTCATACGCGAGGGGTAGTCATCGGGTATCGACACACCGTATTTCCTGACACGTTGCCGGGTCATAAGCTCGTCCCATTGATCGGATAAGGGTTCCAGAAATTCATCGACCAGACTGTCAGAAATCCCTTTCTGGCGGAGTTCGTAACGAATTTTCAGTGGGCCGACCCCGGCGTTGAAACGATGGTTTACGTAAGACTCGGTAAAGCGTTCGTCCGACTGCAGCCTGTCTTCCTTCAATGCCTGCAGGATCTCGTCGATCGCATCGGTATCATATTCACGGGTTTTCAGTTTTTGACGCAACTCCTGCGCGGAATGTTCGCGGCGTGCAAGCAGGTCCATCGCCTTGTTGCGAATACTCGACTCTACTCTCTTCTCAGCCATAATAAAAAAAGCCCCCGGAGTGGGATATTCTCCAGGGGCACATGCCAGCTTGCAACATCAGGTGGAGAGATAGAGGTAGGCTAGGGAATTTCCACCAGTTCGGGTTCGACTTCTGGGTTAAAGTCGGTTGCTTCGCTGTCAATCGGGTCAACGGCATCACCTTTTTTAGGTAATAACAGCGCACGTAAACGCTGATCAATTTCTGCAGCCATTTGCGGATGTTCTTTTAGAAAATTACGTACATTATCCTTGCCCTGGCCGATACGCTCTTCATTGTAGCTATACCAGGCCCCGGCTTTTTCAATCATTCCGTTTTTAACGCCGAGGTCGATCAGTTCTCCTTCACGGGATGAGCCTTCACCGTAGAGAATCTCGAATTCACACTGTTTGAATGGCGGCGCCACCTTGTTCTTGACTACTTTAACGCGAGTTTCATTGCCAAT
>CALDDP010000324.1 GCA_937936805.1 uncultured Gammaproteobacteria bacterium
CGCTTGCCGCCATCGTAAAACAGGCTGGTGTCGGGGGTAATTTTGAATGGCGGTCGCTCGAGGCCGAAATAATCTTCGTACATGACTTAATCCCTGTCTTCCAGCCGATCCATGCGGCCGTACAAAGTCGTACGGTTAATACCCAGCATTTCGGCCGCTTTACTGACATTGCCCGCATACTCGCGCATCGCCAGATCGATGGCCTTTTTCTCCACCAGCTTGAGCAGTTGATCAAGTTGAAAGTCAGCTTGATGCAATGCTTCGCTCAGCCAGTCTTCGCTAGCCGGCGTACCGTTGTGTCGTTGTAGTCCTGACATTTCCCTCTTCAGCACCTCCGCTTTAATCGTCTGACCCGGATACTTCGCTGAGAGCCTAATTATTATATTGCGTAATTCTCGCACATTTCCCGGAAAAGTATAATCATTCCAGAGCTTTATTGCTTCCGCATCGAGCTGGAAGGTAGCCACTTCCGCGGCCACCTGCTGCATGAAATAGAGCAATAACTCATGCTTATCCTCATTGCGTTCGTGCAGCGAGGGCACACGCACAGTCAGCACACTGAGTCGATGGTAAAGGTCTTCGCGGAAAAGCCCGTTTTTGATCGCGTCGAATATATCCTTGTTAGTGGCGGCAAGGACGCGCGCCGACGAATGTCGTGGTTTGGTTTCGCCAAGCCGGTAATACTCACCATTCTCAAGTACGCGCAGCAGTTTGGCCTGCAAGTCCAGGGGCAGGTCGGCAACTTCATCGAGCAACAGCGTGCCGAAACCCACCTCTTCGAAAAAACCTTTTTTAGTATCGGTGGCACCGGTAAACGCTCCCTTGAGGTGACCAAACAATTGCGATTCGAGTAGTTCGCCATTGAAAGCCGCGCAGTTCAAAGTCAGGAAGGGTTCCTGCTTACGTGAACTGCATCGGTGCAGGTTACGCGCAGTCACTTCCTTGCCGCTACCCGACTCGCCTTCGATTAATACCGGGTAGGGGGAATCCGCTATCTGGCGGATCTGCATGCGTAATAATTCAATTTCCTCGCTGGAACCGATAATACCCTCGATATCGTCGTGTCGGTTGTCGTTACCACCGCCGGCAATAATCTGTTTCTTGAGGCGCACCTTGATTTCGGCAATATCGCAGGGTTTGGAAATAAAATCGACAGCACCATCTTCCTTGGCTTGAAACACATGCCGCTTGGTGTCCTGCCCGGATAAAACCAACACCCGGGTGGTCGGATGCATTTGCGAGATTTTGCGAATCACCGCGAGTCCTTCTTCGGGACGATGCGTGTTCGGCGGCAGACCCAGATCAACCAGCGCCAGGGCCGGCGAGTCCGACATACTGTCAATCAGCGCAAAGCTCGAAATACGATCCGAGGCGCGTTCAATCAGGTATTCCTCACCCAGTACATACTCCAGGCTATCGGCGATAATTGCATCATCGTCAACTAACAACAGTGTCGGTTTTTTTTCACTGTTTAACGGCATTCAGAACTTACCCAACGTCTAGTCGATCAAGTATAGTGTCTAAATCTCAACAACTCAAACGATACTTTAAAACTGATTTGAAAGTGATTGAAATATAAAGAGAAAACGAAATGTCTCGAATAATAGCGGGGGAGTTTATCGGTAAAACAGGGGGACCGCTGTTAAACACTTCAAGCTTTTATCAATTCCTTTAGCCGCCTGAATTTGTCACCTTGGGGTGAAATTCCCGACCCGCGCCTTTGCAACCCGCCAGACGCTGCAGCGGTCAGGGTGGATCGAGAGAAACAGTCGCCTGGATTCGACGCTGCACGTAATCGAGTGATCCAAATACGCCGCTCCTTGCAATCGCGGTAAGTTGATAGGTTGTTAGCGTCGTCACGCCCTCGGTGTGGGTAGTCGCACCGCATTGCACCTCGACACTGAAATTATCCAGGGTCGGGCGCGCGATGGTGAAAGTGGTGGAGGCAGCACAATTGCTATTGACAATCGATTCGTGGATGCCCCACTCGAGGCCGCTGCGCGCCGCCTGCATCGCGCGTGCTCCCTGGGCCCCGTAGAACTTCGTGGTTTGTTGCACTACACGAATATTAGTAATGAAAACCACCAGTGACGCTACCACAACCAGCAGAAAGATCGCCGCGATCAGGGTGAATCCACGCTGGTCAGGAATTCTTCTCACGGCACATTCACCACGTGCACCTGGTGCAGCAGGTTAATATTTTCGCCACTGTCCCCAGGGTGATGTCGAGGGATAAAATGCCGCCGCGTTGCGCCGTACCCGGCGTGTAGTTTGCATTGCAGCCAATCACCTGCGACACCAGGGTATCGCTGACAGCGCCCCTGGGCGGGATTTGTTGCGGGTTATCAAACCCGTAACCACTGTATCGCAGAACCGAGCTGGTCGCCGGGTTGCAGATATAACTGACAGCGCCATCGACCAGAAACGCGCGCTGACCGGGAGATTGCTGGGTGAATTCAAATGGTGTCGAAAGACTTATCTGGTCTTCCTGGTTCGGTCCCGGGTTCAGCGTCACGAATGCCAGCGTGGTACCGGCATCGGTGATGATGCCGCGCTTGTCGACATCGACGGCCTCGGCGTAAATATTGACCGAGGTATTATAAATAACCAGTCGATTGTTTGGATTAAAGGTAGCCGGGTTGCTAAGCCTGCCAAGCAAATTGAAGGCCGTATCCGCAGTGGTGAAATCTCGCCGCTGACGCTGGAGTGTACCACCATATTTATATTGGTTTCCCGCACCAGGCTCATAAAAAACAGCCGCGCCGGAGCATTGGATACCGAGATGTCGAAAGCAGCCTCCTGACTGACCTCCGCATTCAGGCCAGGCACGTATATATCGCTGCCGGGTAGCAATTAATCGAGTATTTCTGCTGATGGCGCCTCCACCTCTGGGATGGTCACTGCGGCGGCCTCGGCCATGGCATAATCGATGCTTTACCGGTTCTGCTGCTCCATCTGCCTGGTATGAGTGGCAGCGCAGGCACTTAGCACAAAAGCCAGCAAGATGATAATTGGGTGTCTTTTATTCATAGGTCATTCTCGACCGCTTTTTCCTGATAGCTGCTAAATCGTTATCCAGGCTCAGGTTGATAACCTTGCCCTTGCGCACCAGTCGCGCGCTTACGCGCGTAAGCTTGACCAGCCTGGCGCCTCTGATGCGATCGCCAACCGCAAGCATCTGGTCATCCATGATCGCGATTTTCCGGTTTTGGGAAAATAAAATAGACGTCAGCTGCAGGGGTTTCATTTCCGGCCTGAGTGCACTGACTGGAGAGGGCGCAGGTTGACCAGCCAACTTCGCCTGACGAAGCTTTTGTAACGCCAAGGCCGGGGGTTGCATCGGGTCACTCAGTTCCGCAGCTTTCGCCAGAGCGCCGACACCAAAAAAACCCAGCGCCAGTAATACGACCACGATGAAATAAGTTGTGATGACTTGCCTCATTTAGATTCCCACCCATTCCTTGCGTCTAGACAGTGTTGAGATAGCCACCTCTACGGTAACCTTCGGATGTTCATCGCTGTGGATTTCGATCTCGTCCGAGAGTAGTTTCCAGTCCAGCGACTCGAGCGTGCGCATATATTTGAGGATATCGAGATACTTGCCGGCAAACTTGATTACGAGTACGTGCCGATAAAGATCCGACTGTTCGGTTTCTTCTTCGTCAGGCGACGGAATCGCCGGTTTCACCTCACGACGCTTGAGACTCAGCAATTGCAATCGCGAGTCCCGGTAAATCAGCTGATTCATCAGATCGAACATTTTCTCCGGATCGATCAGCTCGACTGTTTTCACCCGGAGTTGATCTTCTATCTCATCCAGTTGCTTGCCCAGGCTCGCGAGCTGAAACTCCTTCTCCTGGTGCACCCCGGCTGCGATACGCTGACGAATATCCTCCACCAGCGCTGCCGTTTTTTCGACCTCCTCGCCGAGACTCCGGTTTTCGGTTTGCAAACGCTCGGTTTTCTTCATCATCGGGGCGGCATAGTAATTCCACCATCCGAAAGCAATAACGACGACCAGGGAAAAAGCGATCAAACCCCTTTCACGCAGGGATTGCGCGGCGAAACGTTGGCGGTATTGCTCGAGTGTGCTATTCACTGAAATCACCGCTGGTGGCAATTTCAAAGTCAACCTTCCAGTCACTCTCGCTGGAGCGACTCAGTTGAAACAGGTCGAAACGACTACCCTGAAAAATTTCTTCTTCACCGAAACGGTCGAAATATCCCGGCACTTCGGCCGCATTTAGCGCACTACCCTTGATTTGCATAAAATTCTCTGCGAACCGGATCTGCTTCAGCCAGATGTCATCGGCATGCAAACGCGACAATGCGGCCAGGTAATCGGAAAAGCCTTCCCCTGAACCAAACCGGTTGGCTTCGACAAAATTGAGCACCTTTTTCCGTGCCGATATCTGGCGCGCGGTGGTCTCGATTTCCCTATCCAGCCGATGATCCTCCAGCCGTTTGGTCAGATTGGCGTTGGCAACGGCGAGTTCAGCAGTCACGCGATCCCGTTCGACCTTTACCTCCTGGTTAGTGCGCCTGGCCTGTTCGAACTCGTTATGCAGCAGGAAGCTCCAGATGGCACCGGCGGCGATCACAACCAGCAGTGCCGCGGCAACCTGCAGCGTCGAAATCCACAGTATCTTCGGCCTGAATCGATCCTGGTAAAGGTTGATTTGCTGGATGATCACAGATTCACACCCCGCAGCGCGGCGCAGTAGGCATGAAAGCATTGCTGCTCCAGCCCCTGACTATTGTCGTCGTCGGCAAAAGCGATAAAGTCGATATCGAAATTAGTCAGATTCTGCAGATACATCGCCATTTTCTCGGTAATCTTGAGCTGCGGGAAAATGCGCAGGTCGGTGACCGCACCGATGTCGTAAAAACTTTCGAAGTAATCCAGTGAACGTTGCAGCTCGAGCAGCAATGCATCGAACACGCTTTCGTCCTCACTGGATGCGGTTTCAAGCTGCTCGATACCAATCATGAAATCTCGCGAAACGTACAGGTCGGTGTCGTGGTAAACGCTGAGCAAACCATTACCCGCGTTCAGGGTTAACAGCGCCAGGCTTTTTTCGGCGCTTTGTTGCACGGCGTGCAGATTAGAGGGCACCAGTTCATGGATATCGAGCGCGTCCAGTGCCAGCGCAGTGGCGTTTATACTGTCTACATAACTGCTGATGACCGCCTCGCGCGCGGCCACGACTCGCACCTGTTGCTGCTTGTTCTTGCTCCAAACCGGCATCGGATAGCTATCGACAACCGCATGGGTCACATCGAAGTTGATCAAATCCTTTATCTTCCAGGTCACTGCCGGGATCATCTCCGCATCCTCGACTTCGGGTCGTTCGACCTGATAAACATCACAGTCATCGCCCGCGACGAGACAAACGCAGGGGGTCTTGTGCAAACCGTTGCGGCTCACCCATTCGGTTAACGCCTCGACCTGGGCCTCCTGCCCCGCGGCGCTGACGAACTCGCTGCGAATAATGCCTCCGGGATTGTTCCTGCCGGTCTGCACCTGTGCGACGGCGACGCTATCGGGCAGAAAATCAATGCCGATTTGCGACTCTTTATTCGCTGTCGAAAACAGACCCAATTTCCAACTCCGAGTGTTTTAAGCAATTAATGGATAACCAGTGCAAGTTACATGCCATCCGGCACCAGCACCTGCCTCCCCTGAAAAACAACAGCTTGCTCAACTTTCCATGCCAGCGAATCGACTCTAGTTCGAGTAAAATTTTACCTAGAGTTTGCTTAAGAAAATCGACATAACCTATTGTCATTGCTAAAAATATTAGCCTATAGTGATACTAATTCAAGTTATTAGCCAAAATAAGCTTCACGATGATGAACATAGTCCTTTTTGAACCCGAGATACCGCCAAACACCGGCAATATAATGCGCCTGGCGGCAAACACCGGATTCAGGCTGCACTTGATAAGACCGCTTGG
>CALDDP010000325.1 GCA_937936805.1 uncultured Gammaproteobacteria bacterium
GCGCAAAGCCTGAGCGTATATAGAATACGTGAAGGTTTTGCGCAGAAAGATAACGAAGCTATGGTAAAAATAGCGCCCCTTCCCGCCCACAAAAAAAGATCCCCGCCGTAGCGGGGATAAACAGGGGATTAAAGGACCGCAGCTCAGAGAAGCCTTTTCTTATTTTATTTTTATCGCTCATTTTTACAGGGGGATAGGGCGAGGGCTCCCCTGGCTGCGATCACGACCTGGATGATCAAGAAAAAAACCAGTAGCGTGGTCATACTGCCGCCACCGTGAGAATGATCCTCTTCGTAATAGACTTCATAGACTTCCGCGTAAGGTTCATCCCAATTACGCGCTTCAATCATGAGGTCCCTGCCAAGATACTGATAATCGAGCACTTCGCTGGTCACCATGTAAGCGTGCTCGAGGCTGTATATTTCCACCAGCACATCGTAGTAACCCGGGTCATAACCCTCGAGGAGCTCGGTCTGCACTTCGTAAGCGTCGCCGTCATCATCGATATGGATGGAAAACAGATCGGTCGTGAAGTACTGGCGCCAGGGCCCCCCTTCGCGACTGAGGTATAATTTCGCGTATACCGTGGCACTGTCGTAACTGACGTCGACATCGAAGTAGACGTTGATCGCGTGATGGTAGCCGTCGCCATCGATATCAGAAATGGTATGCACGTCGGCGTCATAGATCTCGAACAACTGATCGTATCGGTTGGCTACACCTGCAAACTTTTGCGCCGCTGCTGAAGCCGCATAATTTTCCGACTCGGCAGTTTTGGCGCTACTCAGCGGCTCGCTCTGCTGCAGCAGTTGCGACAGGTCGATATCCTGATCCAGCTTCAGTTTCCCTGCGGACCGACTCGACTGCACTTCCCCGGCAGCAAGTGCCGGCATGCTCTGACCCAACAGCAGAAATAAAATGATGGCAGTATTTTTCATCGCGGCTTAATTATGCTTGCGCTTCGACTTGTTCGATCCGTTGTGGCTGTAGTGCGTGCGCTTCGAACTATGCGAGCCACCATGATTGCGCTTTGAATTATGGAATCCACCATGGCCGTCATGGTTGCGCCTCTTTTTGTGGGACCTGCCGTGACTGTAATGATTGTGTCCTGAGTCACGATAACCACCGTAACTGCTGCTATGGCGGGGCCGATGCCTGTAGTGGTGCCGCTTGTGCCGGTGATGATAGTGATGATAGTGATGCCGGTGATGATGATTGTGATAAAGCACCGAGCCCAGTGCGATAAATGCGATCGCCGGTGCAATAACATTATGGTCATGATCCGCCCTGGCCGGCGTACTGGTAATGGCCAGGGCAACCAGGCCACCAACCGCCAAGACCCGCAACTTGCTGGTTTGCCGCTTCTTCATGTCAACCTCCAGTTCATATCTACGATGGCGGCAATGTAACGCCGGTAGACTTAATCCAGGCTGAATAAAAAATTAAACTCGATAAATCGGGAACGGGTGCAGGCAGGCGGTCGATTAGTCGACCAGGTCATATCCGTCGGAAGAATACCGGCCAGACATGAAAAACAGGCATAAAAAAGGCCGGGTAGCCCGGCCTTTCCTGTAATTCGAAATAGATTCTTACAGCGCCTTGATCTGCGCGTTCATGCGGCTTTTATGGCGCGCCGCCTTGTTGTGGCTGATCAGCCCATGGGTAGCCGAACTATCGAGCACCGGCACGACTTTCTTATAAGCCTCTTCAGCGGCCTTCTTGTCCGCGCTGGCAATTGCGGCGACAGCTGCCTTGAGATGGGTCCGCATCATTGAACGACGGCTGGCATTGTTCTGACGACGTTGTTCGGCCTGGTTTGCACGCTTGCGCGCTGATGCTGAATTTGCCAAGGTCTACTCCTGGGATCGGGCTTAAAAAATGAGGCGCGCATTATCTTCACTGCGCCTGGCGCTGTCAACCTAAAAATGACTGCTATACAACCACTTAAATGCTAGAATTCGCCGCTTTTACTGACCCGAAACAAAACTATCCAGGCCCCTGAATGAGCGCGCTGATCAAATCAACCGCCGCGGTAGGCTCGATGACATTACTGTCGCGCTTGCTGGGGCTTGCCCGGGATATCGTTATTGCGCGATTCTTTTCCGCCAGCGACGCCGCGGACGCCTTTTTTGTTGCCTTCAAGATTCCCAATTTTCTGCGCCGGCTATTCGCCGAAGGCGCTTTTTCTCTGGCCTTCGTGCCGGTGCTTACCGAGTATCGCAGCAACTACTCGACCGCGCAGACCCGCGAACTGATAGACAGGGTCGCCGGCACGCTGGGTTTAATCCTGTTGCTACTCAGCCTGGTCGGTGTCGCCGCCTCGCCATTGCTGATCAGCATATTCGCCGCGGGATTCATAGATCAGCCGGAAAAATTTGAACTGACCGCCGACATGTTACGCATCACCTTCCCCTACATACTGCTGATCTCCATGACGGCGATGGCCGGCGGTATCCTGAATACCCTGAAACGCTTCGCGGTACCGGCCTTCACCCCGGTTCTGCTCAACCTGAGCATGATTGGTTGCGCGCTGTGGTTGAGCCCACGTCTGGATGTGCCGGTGACGGCACTGGCCTGGGGAGTATTGATCGCAGGCGTTGCACAATTGCTGTTTCAACTGCCATTCCTGTATCGTGCGGGACTGTTGCCGCGACCGAAGTGGGGCTGGCAACACGACGGCGTACAAAAAATTATCAAATTGATGATCCCCGCGCTGTTCGGTTCTTCCGTGGCGCAGATCAACCTGCTGTTCGATACCTTTATTGCGTCCTTTCTGGTCACCGGCAGCGTCTCCTGGCTCTATTACTCGGACCGCCTGCTCGAATTCCCACTGGGCGTATTCGGTATCGCACTGGCGACCGTGGTCCTGCCCAATCTGTCCCAGGCGCATTACCAGGAGGGAGACAACAGCTTCAATAAAACCATGCACTGGGCGATCCAGTTGTCGCTGCTGATCGCAGTACCGGCTACCTTCGGCCTGTTTTTGCTGGCGCAGCCAATTCTGGCAACCCTGTTCGAATACGGCGCGTTCAGCGCCAACGATTCGATAATGGCGGCCTACAGCCTGATGGCTTACTGCCTCGGCCTGCCTGCCTTTATCCTGATCAAGATACTGGCCAGCGGATTTTACGCGCGCCAGGACACGCGCACCCCGGTGCGTATCGGCATCCAGGCGATGGTATTGAACATGGCATTAAACGTGGTTTTCGTAGTCTCGATGCTGCAGGCCGGTTTTCTAGCGCCGCATGTCGGCCTCGCCCTGGCAACCACGGCCTCGGCTTATTTCAACGCCTTTCGGCTGGCACGCGAATTGCGTCGTGATGCCATTCTCGGTCAGCTCGAAACCTTCAGCCGACCACTGCTCAAGATCCTGTGCTGCTGCATCGCAATGGGACTGGTAATCCATTTCATGCTGCCGGAACTGGATGCATGGTCCGGGTGGCGCTGGCACCGAAGACTGCTCGAGCTCGGCTGGATAATTCTGCCCGCAATCCTGTGCTACGGTGTAATGCTCTGGATAATGGGCTTCCGTCGCCAACATATCGTCGCCTGAATCTTCACCATGAAACTGATCCGTGGACTCTACAATTTAACTCAGCCGCTAGCAGCTAGTGCGGTGACAATCGGCAATTTTGACGGCGTGCACCGCGGCCACCAGCAGGTTATCAGCCAGTTAAAGCGGGTCGCCCGACAAGCGTCGCTGCCAACCGTGGTCATCATCTTCGAGCCGCAGCCGATCGAATACTTCGCGCCCGACAAGGCGCCCAGGAGACTCGCCCGGTTTCGCGAGAAAATCGCTTACCTGCAGGCCCAGCAAATCGATTACCTGCTGTGCCTGCGCTTCGATACGGAACTTGCCAGCCAGAGCGCCGAAGCCTTCGTCCAGCAAATCCTGCTGCAAAACCTGAACACAAGGCACCTGGTTATCGGCGACGATTTTCATTTCGGTAAGAACCGGCAGGGTAATTTCCAGTTCCTGCAACAGCACAGCGAGCGCTTCGGCTTCAAGGTCGACGAAACCGAAACACTGATACTCGATGGCGAACGGGTCAGCAGCACCCGCGTCCGGGAATGCATTCAGCAGGATGACTTTGACAAGGCCGCCGAGCTGCTTGGCCGCCCATATTCACTATCGGGTAGGGTTGCGCATGGCAAAAAACTTGGACGTGAGCTGGGTTTCCCCACGATTAATATAAAAATGGGCGATAAAACCCTGATCGTAAAAGGAATATTTGCGGTTATCGTGAAAGGAATAGATAATCGCGCGCTACGGGGCGTCGCCAGCATTGGTACGCGCCCCACGGTTAACGGCGTCGACACTATCCTCGAGGTATATATCCTCGATTTCGATCAGGATGTATATGGTTACAGCGTCGTGGTCGAGTTTTTGCACAAGATCCGCAACGAAGAGAAATTTGATTCCCTGGAGGAATTGACTAGCTGGATTGCCCAGGACACCGAGAAAGCGAAAGTTTTTTTCAACACGAGATAAAAGACAGTTGGCTGACTACAAATCTACATTAAATTTACCCGACACCGAGTTTCCGATGCGCGGCAATCTTGCCAATCGTGAACCCGAGCGTTTGCAAAAATGGCAGGATAAAGATCTTTACCAGATGATTCGCGATGCCCGCGCCGGGCGCAAACGTTACGTGTTGCACGATGGTCCGCCCTACGCCAACGGTGATATTCACATCGGACATGCGGTCAACAAGATTCTCAAGGACATGATCGTCAAATCGCGCAC
>CALDDP010000326.1 GCA_937936805.1 uncultured Gammaproteobacteria bacterium
TTGACGGGTCTCGGTATCTTGATGCCGAACCCCTGCGCGTAATCGATACCGATATCCTTGAGAGCATCCAGAGTGGCATCGTTTTCGACAAATTCAGCGATAGTGCGCTTGCCCATGACATGCCCAATCTCATTGATCGACTTTACCAGTTCGAAATTTATCCGATCCTCGCACATATCACGCACGAAAAAGCCGTCGATTTTCAGAAAGTCGACCGGCAAGGTTTTCAGGTAACCAAACGAAGAAAGTCCACTGCCGAAATCATCTAGCGCAAAAAAGCATCCGCATTCGCGCAACTGCGCAATAAAACGATTAGCCTTGCTCAGATTCTGTATTGCGGCAGTTTCGGTTATTTCAAAACATATGCGTGTCGCGTCGACTTTTTTTGCAGCGATCGCTTGCAGCACGAAGCGCAGGAAATCTTCATTGGCGACAGACATGCCGGAGAGGTTGATCGTGCAGCGTACCTGCGGGGTTGATGCCAGCCAGTCCAGGGTTGCGTTTACAACCCAGGTGTCGAGTTGCGTTGCCAGGTTGTAACGTTCTGCGGTAGGCAAAAAATTCCCCGGCAGAACCGGGAAACCCGATTCATCAACCATTCGCACCAGAACTTCGCAGAAATAATCGGCTTCTCCCTCGGCAACACCAAGTGATTTGATCGGTTGCTGATAAAGAATAAAGCGATTTTCGTCAAAAGCCTGATTAAGGTCGACTATTTGCTGCATTTCGCGATGGCGTTGCGCTACTTCAAAGCTGTTTTCGCTATAAACATGAATCCGGTTACGTCCAGCATCCTTGGCTGTGTAGCAGGCCGCGTCAGCGGAACGCATGACATTGGTGATGTTGCCACTACTGCAATTAATCGGAATTACGCCGATACTTGCGCCCAGGCGGAAGTTGCGGCCAGCCCACATAAATCTGAATTTCTCGATTTCCGCGCGCACGGTTTCGGCAACCCGATTCGCCTGATTCATGGAACAGCGCTCGAGCAGAAGCCCGAATTCATCACCTCCCAGTCTGGCGATGGTGTCGCGTTTTCTAACCTTATCTTCCAGTAAAGCCGCTATCTGGCGTAACAATTCATCCCCGGCATCGTGCCCACAGGTGTCGTTAACAACCTTGAACTGGTCCAGATCTATGTAACATAACGCATGGTCACTGCTATCCTCGCGACAACTCTTTATCACACGGCCGAGACGCAACTCGAACTCACGTCGATTCACCAGGCCTGTGAGGGGGTCATGCGAAGCCTGGTAGTTAAGCTGCTGAGATAAAAGATAGGACTCGGTTATATCGATGCCGGTGCCACGATAACCGATGAACTCGCCCTGCTCGTCAAACTTTGGTTTGCCACTGATGCGGACAATAACCTCCGAGCCATCCACACACGGATATGGGTACTCGAAATTGAAAAAAGGTTCGCGCGCCCTGAGCCTGGCCTGCAATTGCTGCCAGCTATCAGATTTGAAATTAGTAGCCGGTAACATTTCCTCACGAGTCTTGCCGATAATTTGATCAGCCGACATTTGCTGGTATCCGGGATAGTTACCCGACAGGTAGCTAAAACGCAATTCGGCATCCTGCTCCCAGAACCAGTCTGCTCCGGTTTCGGCAAAATCGCGCAAGCGCTCTTCGCTATACCTGAGCGCCTTTTCGGCCTGATACTGATTGGTAATATCGCGCGCATGTACAATAAGCTCAGCACATTCCTCACTGTCCTGGTTAGAGAAACACTGGCGCGTCATCTGCAAAACCCTGATCGAACCATCCTTATGATGGTAACGGTAATCTCCCGCCACTACCCGACCCGGGTTTTCCAGTGCCACCTGCTTTGCCCGCTGGATACCGGCAATATCTTCTGCATGCGCTTTGGCGTCGGCTTTGCCGGACTCGAGTTCTTCGACAGCATAGCCAAGAATACTCTCCACGGATTTATTCAGAAACTTGATTGCACCGTCTGCATTGACGATACATACGATATCGGTAACCTGTTCGATAATGCTGCGAAATCGGTTTGCAGTCTCCACCAGCTGCTGTTTGGTAGTAGTTGCCTCGGTGATATCGCTGCCTACCCCCCGGTAACCCAGAAAGTTCCCGTTAGCGCCCATAACCGGCTTACCCTGGGTGCGCAAAACACGAATCTCTCCGTCGGGATGTTGCAACGACCAGACCATGCAGTACTTTTCGCGTTTGCGCAACGCGCTACTAATCCGCAACCACTTGTTCGAATCATTGATACGCCCGGCAAATGCCTCTTCACGAGTCTTGCCAATGACATCCGCAACCGGGATTCCGGTAATTTCTTCGAATCGACTGGACTGGTAGGTAAAACGGAGCTCTGCATCCATTTCCCAGAACCAGTCGGCAGCCATCATCGCGACATCGCCGAAACGCCCCAGTACCCGTTCGCTGTCCATGGAAGGTCCAAAAGACGGGCTTGACCCCTTTTCGTCAGTGGGTTCAATCTTCAGCGGGTCCTGTCTGGTTGCCGATTGGCTCTTCATTTTATTATTGGGAGATGCTCGATTACTCGATGTGACCCCTTCAAGTCTAGGGCTTCCGCGGGATATGTCCAGCATATCGACCTATCTTTTAAAACAATCCATGCCTGCAGTATTTCCAGCTTTATTCCTGATAGCATTGGGGTAGACTTGGCGTTTTGAATTTGAGTGCGTAGAGCATGCCAGGACTCCAAGCAACCTTAAGTCATTATGCCAATCCGGAATTCGACTCCGGCGCAGATTACCCGTCCGCATTACTGGAAATTGCCAGCCTGGAAAAATCCCGCTTTGCGGTTGCAGAGATTTCGCGGTGGCCGGGATACCAGCCAACGCCGCTGTATCAGCTCGCACAACTGGCGCAGGATATCGGCGTCGACAAGATTTTTTACAAAGACGAATCCCAGCGCTTTAATCTAAGGAGTTTCAAGGCCCTGGGTGGCGCCTACGCGGTCGCTCGCCAGTTACAGGAAAGGATTTACCAACGCACTGGGGAAAACGCCACGATCGATGAATTACTGGGCGATCGTTACCAGGCGATTATCGATGAAATCGTCATTAGCTGCGCTACTGACGGTAACCACGGTAGATCGGTCGCCTGGGGATGCCAGATGTTCGGCTGTCGCTGCATTATTTATATTCATCGGGATGTATCTGCAGGACGCGAGCAGGCCATGCAGGCCCTGGGAGCAGAAGTTATCCGCATCGACGGTAATTACGATGCTTCGGTCAAGCAGGCGGATACCGAGGCGAACTTGCACCAACGCATTATTGTCTCGGACACAAGCTACCCCGGCTACATGGATATACCGAAGGACGTTGCCCTTGGTTACACGGTAATGCTCGCCGAAGCCGTCGAACAGATGCAGGGTACGATACCGACGCATGTTTTCATCCAGGCCGGTGTCGGCGGCCTGGCGGCCGCGGTCTGTGCCTATTTCTGGGAGCTGTGGGGCGAGCAGCGCCCCCGGTTTATTGTCGTCGAACCTGAACAGGCCAATTGCCTGCAGCAATCGGCGCGGGCGCGAAATCCAGTCGCGGTGGAGGGAGATCTCGATACCCTGATGGCAGGCCTTTCATGCGGCGAGGTATCCACGCTTGCCTGGGAAATTCTAAAGCACGGCGCAAACGACTTTATGACCGTGAGCGAGGATTCTGTTGCGCCCTGTATGCGCATGCTCGCATACGGGGAACCCGCGATCGAGGC
>CALDDP010000327.1 GCA_937936805.1 uncultured Gammaproteobacteria bacterium
GTGACAGAAACTGTTGTCGAAGCTGCGGAACCCCCAATAATATCGCGGGCACCAGGAACGCGGTCCAGATCAACAGCCCCCAGAAAAAACTGAATCCATCCGCCAGGGTAAAAACGGCAAGGAAAAGAGCACTGGCCAGCGCCAGATTCTGAAACGTAAATCGATGCCGCGCGATTACATACATTAATGCAAACAGGGCACCCAGTAGAATTAGTATATTCATCAGGATTAATCGAACGCTAGTGAGTCAGACAGGCAATAGGTAACAGTATAATAATTCGACACCATCATCAATGCATAGTTTCAAATTGAAACTATTAAAAAGGCCCGACACGAATAATATTCGAACCGCGGCCCGTCGACATCAGCGGAACTGTTATCGACCTCGCGAGTCCTGAAATCATCGTTTTTTGAAGTAATTCAGACATTGGTTATAAATTCCGGATTCTCGGTTAACTATAGCTGATAGCAGCTGAAATTCTCATTCCGGCCACGTTCCCGGGTAGATAATCCGGAGGTTTACGTACCAGTTAACCAGCCTGCGATAAAAACTTAATATTTTGTCAGTCTGGCCGATAACAGCGCCAAGAAAACTGTAACCAGGACCACCGGTAAACCAGCCTGGATTCTACGAGTGGATAGATAAAACAACTATGCCCGAAGCCAAGATCCTCATTGTCGATGACACCAGGGCCAATCTGGTTGCGTTACAGGTGCTATTAAAGCCTGTCGAGGTCGACATCGTTATCGCCGAATCCGGGGAACAGGCGCTAATGGCCGCTTTAAAAAATGAAGAACACATCGCGCTGATTCTGCTGGACGTGCTGATGCCGGTGATGGATGGATTCGAAGTCGCCAGATTGTTACACGAAAATGAACGCACGCGATCGATACCCATTATATTTATCACTGCCAATCAGGACGATGAGCAAATCGAAGAAGCCTACCTGTCTGGTGCAGTCGATTATATTCAGAAACCGATTCGCAAAACAGCACTCATATCGAAGGTTCGCGTCTTTCTCGATCTCTGGCAGTTACGTCACGGCCTGGAACTGGAAATTGAACAACGCCGCATCGCCGAACATCGTGTCGAGCATCTGGCCACCCATGACCCTTTGACCAACCTGCGCAATAGACGCGGACTTTACGAAGAGCTCAGCGAACTCATATATCGCTCGCGACGCTACAAGTACTCGAGCGCCGTCATCTACGTAGACCTCGATGGTTTCAAGCACGTGAATGATCACTTCGGTCATGAGGCGGGCGACAGACTGCTAACCCAGGTCGCGACCAACTTCAAGTCTATCGTGCGTCAAACCGATTCGGTAGCCCGTATCGGTGGCGACGAATTCATCGTGCTGATTACCGATATCGATGGCGAGACATCGTTGATTACCAAAATCGAAAGCCTGTTGAAAGAGGCATCCAGGCCGCTTCAATTCAAGGGCCATAAAATAGAGATTGGCGCCAGCGTCGGAATCGCACTTTATCCCGAGCATGGCGACGATGCCGAAACCCTGTTGCACCACGCCGACCAGGCTATGTACCAGGCGAAAAACCAGGGCAAGAACACGTTTCGCTTTTTTACCGAAGATATCAATGAAAAAGCGCATCGACAGCGCGAATTACAGGATAACTTGCGTAAAGCCCTCCCCAACGAAGAGTTCTCGGTTTTTTTTCAACCCATAGTCGACGGCAGGACCGGGCAGTTAGCATCGGTAGAGGCCTTGCTGCGCTGGTATAGCCCGAAACTTGGACTGGTCTTCCCGGATGAATTCATACCCGCCGCCGAGAGTGCCGGGCTGATACCGGAACTCGGATGCTGGGTGTTAAAAAATGCGCTTGCTACCGGTGCCGAATGGAACCAGAGATTCGGCGTCGCATTGCGCATAGCCGTCAACGCGTCATCGATACAGTTTCGTAACAACCTCTTGTTTGATGCCATCAAGGAGCAGATCGATAGTCTTGCCTGGAATCCTGATTTGCTTGAAGTGGAAATCACCGAGGGCCTGTTGCTGGACCAATCGCCCGAGGTAAACACCTATATCCAGGCGATCAGTGATTGCGGCGTGAGACTATCGGTAGACGACTTCGGGACCGGCTTTTCCGCCCTGAGTTACCTGAAGAACTACCCCGTCAGTACGGTGAAAATCGACCGTAGCTTCATTATGGACCTGCCCAACGACAAGGAAAATGCGGTCCTCGTACAGGCAATCATCGCGATGGCGCACGGTTTGCGCCTGGAAGTTATCGCCGAAGGTTGCGAAACCGCCGAGCAATGGGAATACCTGCGCTCGCTCAACTGTGATTATGTGCAGGGCTATTACTTCGGCAAACCAATGGCGCAGGGCGACTTTGAAGAATTCCTCATAGAGCAACTCGACAAACCGGTTCTCGCCCAATCCTGAGTAATCCGGCCCGGTATGATAGCCGTGTTACTGCGCCAGCTTGCGTTGATCACCTGTCAGTTTCTGTTGCTGCAAGCGGAAAAAGTTGGCGAACCAGCCGGCCAGCAATTGCGCATCTTCGCAATTGCCCCCGCTCATTGTCGCTTTCGCCTGTTCAGCAACCTCCTGCGGCACCACGTTACCGCCAAACATGTCCAGCAGGGCAGATTCGTAGGCAGCTTCGAACTCGGGATGTGCCTGTACACTGATGATCGAATCTCCATAGGCGAGTCCCGCGTACGGGCAAAATTCAGAGCTCAAAAAGACTTCTGCGGCAGCTGGACATTTAACTACCTGGTCCTGGTGGAAAACATACATGCTGGCCTGTTGCGAGTCGGTCTTCATCCAGGGATAGGTCTTTTCGAGGTCATACCGATGCAGGCCCACGCCCCAGCCTTTATCCGATTTAACCACCTCTCCGCCCAGAGCCTGGGCAATAATCTGGTGTCCGAAACAAACGCCGATAAGTGGAATCTTCTCGGCCGCCAGCTCGCGAACAAAATCCTGCAGCGGCGCCATCCACTCAAGTTGATCGTAAACACCGTGTCGTGAACCGGTAATCAACCAGCCATCGCAGGCGTAAATCGATGGCGGCATTTCGTTATTTAGTACGCAAAATGTCTCGAATTCGAACTCATGCCCGGCCAGCCCGATAAAACGTTCGAACATAACCGGATAAGGATCGAAACGACCAACCATTTCGTCCCGCAACAGACCGGCTTCGAGGATTCCGATTTTCATGTTTGTTTCCTGGTAAGTAGCGCAGGCAATATAACAGCGGTGTCCAATCGCCTGAAGTATTCGCTTGATAAACTGATTAATGTGATCATATTTTATCGACTTTTCGAGATGATTAGCAACAGCGCTATTGTTGATGCGCCTGCATATGTGATTAAATAATTCGTTATCGACAGTGGGTACCAGTTCATGAAATCAAGTGGTTCAGAAGCTTTACAGCTGTTAATGATAGAAAAGACGAATGACTTGAAAACCCACCAGTGGGTTTACCAGTTACTGCGTAACAACCTGTTAAGCGGCCGCATCGAGCCGGGAAAACCCCTGACCATTCGCGGGCTCGCCGAAATCCTTAATGTCAGTCCGATGCCGGTACGTGAAGCCTTGCATCGTCTGGCCTGTGAGGGTGCGGTCGAGGTCAAGAACAACCGCAGGGTGATCGTGCCGTCAATGACCGCAGAGAAATTCGGCGAACTTTGCGAGCTTCGCATTCTGCTCGAAACCCATGCCGCGGAAGGCGCATTACCCTATATAAATGAAAAAGATATCGCTACCCTGGAACAGATTGATGCCAGAATCGACGAAGCCGTCGAGCGTGACGAGGTCGATGACATAAGCCTCTACAACCAGGAGTTTCATCGCTACCTCTACTCCGCCAACCCGTTCCAGATTTCGGTACCGTTAATCGAAAGCCTGTGGCTGCAGCTCGGACCGTTTTCACGAATCGCAATCAGCAAGCTGGAAAAAGTCTACCTGGTCGACCGTCATGTCGAGGCCATCGATGCATTAAAACAACGAAATCTGTTTGGCTTGCGCCGCGCGATCGAAGCAGATATTCGTGACGGGATCGCATCGATCAATACCGTTGCAGGCATTCATGATTATTTCAGGGGAGTCGCCTGATAACCGCGTCCCGGTGAATCTATTGGTCACTTTTAATCTGTCAAAAAATATTGCTCCGGGGTCTGTACGTCACCCGATTCATACGATACTGTGATCACAAAATCATTAATCATAAGCAGTTAAATCCATATACGATGACCCATAAAGACAGCAATAAACTAAAGCGGGAAATCAGCAAGTTTTT
Organism: uncultured Gammaproteobacteria bacterium; assembly: GCA_937936805.1. Taxonomy (GTDB): domain Bacteria; phylum Pseudomonadota; class Gammaproteobacteria. The sequence goes on from CALDDP010000327.1 coordinate 4,270, forward strand.
GCAGGCCAACCCCGAAGTAAAGCAGCTTGAGGTACTGGCCACCGATATTTGCGGACATTTTTTCGGCAAGCGCTACCCGATTGACAAACTGGCATCATTCGCCAGGGAAGGACTTGCCATGCCGGCCAGCATGTTTGTCCTGAGTACGCTCGGCGAGCCGCTGGACGGCCTTCACTATGGCCTCGATGATGGCGACCCGGATGCACATTTTTACCTGGTCCCGGGTAGCCTGTGCCTGAACACCTGGGGCAACAGGCCGCGCGCCCAGGTTATGGCGACTACCAGTAGCGGCTCCGAACCGGCATTTTTCGAGCCGCGTCAGGTGCTGCAAAAAACGGTCGACGCATTCGCTGCCAGAAAATGGCGGCCCATGGTCGCCTTCGAGCTAGAGTTCTACCTGTTCGAAGCCGAGCGTGATGGCAACGACCTGTTGCAGGTCGTGCGCAACCCCAAAACCGGTCGCCCCGATACGGCTACAGTCCTGTCGAGCGCCCGTATCGGCGACTTTGAGGCAGTAATCGATGACATCATCCACGCCTGTCAAGCGCAAAACATAGACACCGGGGCAATCTCATCTGAACTCGGGCCTGGCCAGTTCGAGATAAATTTCAATCATCACGATGACGTGCTCAGGGCGGCTGACGAAACCTGTCTGTTCAAGCGCACCGTGATTGAAGTCGCCAGGAGGCACGGCATGAACGCCAGTTTTATCGCCAAGCCGATGCTCGAACATGCCGGCAATGGCTTACACATGCATATCAGCGTAGTCGATAGTAAAGGCAACAATATATTTGCCAGCGGCGACAAGGCGCACGCGCGTCTGCATCATGCGATCGGCGGCTTGCTTGCGACGATGCCGGCAGCGATGTCATTCTGGGCACCAAACACCAATTCCTACCGCCGTTTCGTCGGCGGCACCAACTGCGCTCCGGTAAGCCTGACCTGGGGCGACGAAAACCGCACAGTCGCGTTTCGCATTCCGCTTGCCAAGCAGGGCGCATGGCGGGTTGAAAACAGGGTCCCCGGCGCTGACGCCAATCCCTACCTGTCGATGGCGGCCACCCTGGCCGGCATGTTGCACGGCATCGAAAACAAGCTCGACCCGGGCAAAGCCACCATCGCATCAGTGGAGGGTCGCGACAAAAACCTGCCATTAAACATTTCGCGAGCGCTGGCAGCAACTATTTCCAGCGATGCGCTGATTAACACTATGGGTAGCGAATTCGTCGAACTATACTGCCGCCACCGCAGCGCTGAAACGGCTGCTTTCGAAAACTACATAAGCCCTCGCGAATATGACTGGTACCTGTAAATGAGCACTGACAAGTTCATCGATAGCTATTCGATTTACGCTAACAGGTTTAGCTATATGGGCAGGCCGCTCAGCCGCAACCCGGTCGACGCCGACGTGTTTGTCATTGGACTGCCCTACGACCTGGGTACCAGCGGCCGCTCCGGCACCCGCAGCGGTCCGGGAGGGATTCGCAACGCCAGCGCCAACCTGCGTTGGGAAAAGAAACGCTGGCCCTGGAATTTCAACCTGTTCGAAAAAATTCGGCTAGCGGACTATGGTGACCTGGAGTTCCCCACCGGTAATCACGACGGCCTGTTTGACCAGGTGGAAACGCACTACGGCAAACTGCTCGCGGCCGGGAAAACCATACTCAGCCTTGGCGGCGACCATTTTGTTACGCTGCCCCTGCTGCGCGCACATCACAAGCAGTTCGGCAAGCTCGCAATGATTCATTTCGACGCGCATACCGATACCTATAAAGAAAATGACGCAATCTACAATCATGGCAGCATGTTCTACCATGCTCCGCGCGAAGGCCTGATCGATGCCGACAAAAGCATTCAGATCGGGATACGTACCGAGTACAGCGAAAGCCGTCATGAGTTTGAAGTAATCAGTGCCGCGGTCGCCAATGACCTGAGTGTCGAAGCCATAATCGAACGTATCCGCCAGCGCGTTGGTGACAGTCCCTGTTACCTCACCTTCGATATCGATTGCCTCGATCCAAGCTATGCACCCGGCACCGGTACTCCGGTAGTAGGTGGCCTGACGTCGGATCGCGCGCTTAAAATCATCCGCGGATTACAGGGAACAAACCTGATCGGTATGGACCTGGTCGAAGTTGCACCTTCTTACGATCACGCAGAGATCACCTCACTGGCAGGCGCTACCCTGGGACTGGAAATGCTCTACGTGCTGGCTTCAAATCGTAGCTAGACGATCTCGATTGTCACTCTTTAATCCGCCCTGCCCCGGCTAAAGCATCGTCAGGCAATGCCCCCGGGCCTGCGCATCGGTACTAATCAGTTAGTAATTGCATCTAACAACTCGACCGCTCAGGCTCCGCCCTGTTCAAACTGAAATTGAGAGTCCGGCCGTCATGCCTGCGATAGAGTTTGCCCGACAGATCCGGTATTACCGACGATAATGCTCAAACGCCTGGAAATAGATCTCAGACGCAGGCTGAAAGCACCCGTATCTCTGGCGTCGGCGCGCGCTCCGCTTGCCGAAGACCAGCTCGATTTCACCACGCGACAGCGCCTCACCGGCTTCACCACCGCCGAACGCAGAAACCAGTGGCTGCGCGGTCGCAGCGCATTAATGGCAATAGCGGCAAAACTCGATATCGAGCCCCGGCTAGCAGCGCTCAATCCACCATGCCCGGGAATCTCGCTCACCCATGGCGAAAGAATTTCCATCGCCGCCGGCATCAGCCCGGCACAGGGGATCGGCATCTATTTCGGATCCTGGCGCCAGATCGAAGCCAGCCTGCTGCGCTGCTTCCTGACGGAAGCCGAACAGGAGCAACTCACGGTGCAATCGAACTTCACCCGGCTGCGCCTGTGGACAGTCAAGCAGGCGCTGTTCAAGGCCAGTGCTGTTAACCGGGGATTACGATTAACCGATTTTGAAATTGACGAGGTAGCGGAAATAACCGGTCGTGCACGAAATTGCAGTCGCGCAAACAGCCAGCTGCGTTGCACCAGCTTCATGTTACGCCAGGGCTTGCTCAGTATCGCCATCGAAGACTAGCGCGGCGTGAAAATGCAAATCGATAAAAACCCGCAGAGGATATCGATTTATCAACCTGGTTCTGAAATCAACAGCACAAAGCGATTCGGCCAACCGAAGATCACTTCACGGAGAAAAAGTTCAGCGCCTCTCAGTTGCTATGAAATGGCTAAATCCCGGGTATTTCACGGGCAAATAGCGGCGCGTAGATATCCTGGTCTGACTCCAGGTAGCGGGCCGCGGAATGACCATCGTAAACCGCCGCAGCGATTGTACCGGGCGCATTGCAATCGCCGATTGCGCGCAGGGTTTTGAATCGATCTTCATGTTCCGTTAGCGCGTGGTAGAGGTCATCATGCGGCGAGCGTGAAGTCACCATTATCAGGGTTTCGAAATCGAGTTGTTGCTGATGATGGTCACTGTAACTGTTTGCGATGGTCACTTTTCCATCCGCAATCTCGAGTAATTTATGCGACACGATTATTTCCACACCTAGCGCCAGCAATTTTGCCTGGATTCTTTCCTGCTCCAGCGTATATTCGGTCCAGATAGATACCTTCGACTCCGGGGTTACCAGGCTGACTTCATTACCTCGCGCACGACAGCGTTCGGCGATTGTGCTACCCATGTAGTAATGGTCATCATCGTAAATCAGCACCCTGCCGTTGATTTCAGCACCCGCCAACACATCGTCTGGTGTCAGCAGGGCAACGCTGTCGTGGCCGGGGAGCGGAAACGGGTGCTGACGCCCGCTTCCGTCTCGGCGCCAATGTGATCCGGTCGCAACCAGTACATGCGCAATGCCGATGTCGATAACATCCTGCACCGACAGTTCGTTACCCAGATAAATTTCGATTTCGGACTTCTGCCTGATCTGGTTTTCACGATAGTCCCGCACCCGCGCATAACTCGACATGCCGGGTAATTCGCATTCACGTGAAACGCGACCGCCAAGCCCGGTCGAAGCTTCGGCAAGGGTTACGCTGTAACCGCGGTTGGCGAGCTGTAAACTAGCCTCGAGTCCGGCCGGACCAGCACCGATGACCAGCACCGGCTCATCACTTACCGCGGCGTCGATCTTTTCCGGGTGCCAGCCCTGCTTCCATTCTTCACCCTGGGTCGGGTTTTGCGTACAACGAATCGGGGCTGCCATGTTGTCCTGGGCAACACATATGTTACAGCCGATACATTCCCGAATATCCTCGATCCGCCCTTCGTCGATCTTGCGCGGCAGGAACGGATCGGCAATCGACGGCCGCGCCGCACCAATCAGGTCGAGTACGCCGCGCCTGATCTGCGATACCATCGCATCAGCCGAAGTAAAACGGCCAACGCCAACCACCGGCTTGCTGGTCAGGGTTTTGACAAATGCAGTATAGGGTTCCTGGTAGCCCTCGTTGGGTTGAAAGCGAGTCGTGGCCGAATCGTTATCCCAGCCACTGACATTGACATCCCAGAGGTCCGGAATTTCGGCCAGCAGGCCAACAATATCGCGCCCTTCTGACTCGGCCCGTAACCCATCTGTACCCAGTAATTCATCAGTCGCAAAGCGAAATGCGACTGCACAATGATCGCCAACAGCTTCCTTGATGTCGGTCAAAATTTCTTTTGCGAGTCTGACCCTGTTTTCAAGACTGCCGCCGTACTCATCGCTGCGCTGGTTGTACTGCGGTTTGAAAAAGTGCTGCAACAGGCTCATGTCATGGCCGGCATAAACATAGACGATATCGTAACCCGCCTGCCTGGCGCGCCGCGCTGCCTGTACATGCCAGCGTCTTACGTTTGCAATGTCGCTTTTATTCATCGCGCGCGCCTGGATCGGATGCGAACCATGCACTACCGTGTTGCTGGGCGACATCGGAGCGATGCGGCTGTAGAGATTCGGCGCGTGACTCCCGTTGTATGCCAGTTCGATCCCGGCAAGGGAACCGTATTCATGCACCGCATCGGTCATCAGCCGATGCTGCGGGATATCTCGGTCATCCCAGATACGACCTTCGAAAGTCGGTGTAATTTCCGAACTCGGATGTATCTCGACTTCCTGGGTACAGATCACACCCCAGCCACCCTCGGCCTTGATGCGTCGATTTTCAGCCTCCGCACGCGGGCGACCGTGACCAAGCACATTGCAGTGCGGCACCTGGTAAAATCGGTTCGGAGCCGTCACCGGACCGATTTTTACCGGTTCGAACAAAATATCGTATTTAGGGTCTCTACTCACTTCACAACTACTCTGTCACGTTTGAATTTCACCTCAGTTTGCCCCAGTTCGCGCGCTGCCTTATGACCGGCATACACGGCTGCGGCAATAATACCGGGGGCACGACAATCCCCTGTTCTTTGCAACGACAATCCACCCCTGTCGGTGAATTTCTCGCGTTGTGAATCCAGCCCATGCCACAGTTCGTCATTAGCAACACGCGCGCTGATTGGAACCAGGTAATCCGTTTCGATAATCGACTCGCTACCGCTGTATATACACTCTAGCTGCACCGTACCGGATTGCCAGCCGACGAGGCCTTTGGCGGTTATAATCTGGACCCCGGCCTCGATCAGAGTCTCCATTATCAGTGAATGCTCCTCGGTATGCTGGCTCCAGCCGGCAAGCGCGACTTCGGGAGTCACCATGGCCACCCTGACACCCGCTGAGCATAACCTGAGCGCAATCGCGCTGCCCAGATAATAGTGATCGTCATCGTAAATAACCACCGGACCATCGGGTAGAAATCCTTCCAGTATTCGTTCCACCCCGATCACGTTATCCTGATCGCATCCGGCAAAGGGTAGGTTACTCCAGCGACCGACACCGTCACTGCGCCAGGTTGCCCCGGTAGCGAGAATGACATGCTGGCTATCCAGTTCCAGGATTGATTCGACATCGAGCCGATTGTCAGGGTAGACCTGGACATTCTCCATGCCCGCCAGCTGCCCCAGGCGCCAGTCCCGTACGCGCGCGTATTCCGACAACCCGGGTAAGCGCGATTCCCGGTTGATTCGGCCGCCGAGTTCCTGTTCCGCCTCGGCGAGGATGACCTGGTAACCGCGCTGACCCAGCGCACATGCCGCTTCAAGGCCTGCCGGCCCGGCGCCAACAATCAGCACCGACTCGTCAGCGTGTCGAGATTCGATTCGTTCCGGGTGCCAGCCTCGCCGCCACTCTTCACCCATGGTTGGATTCTGCGTACAGCGTAGCGGGACCCCGAGCGAATCGTGTGCATAGCAAACATTGCAGCCGATACACTCGCGAATATCTTCGAGGCGACCCTGGTCGATTTTGCGTGGTAAAAAAGGGTCTGCAATCGATGGCCTGGCGGCACCGATAAAATCCTGCGTGCCGTTGGCGACCTGGGCCAGCATGGTGTCAGGGGAAGTAAAGCGCCCTACACTCACCACCGGTTTGCCGGTCATCGATTTGACTTTGGCCACTGCCGCCTGGTTGGCCGCCTCCTTGACGAAGCGTGAACTGCCCATTTCATAGCGATAGTCGTTTACCGTGATATCCCACAGGTCGGGCAATTCGGCTATCTGCTGAAAACATTCGATCAGGCCTTCGTCATCGTCGTCGAGTTGCATCGGCATCGAATAGCGGACCGCAACCGCACTGCGTCCAGCGACGATTTCGCTGACATCTTCAATGACCTCACGTAACAGTCGCACACGGTTATCTATCGAACCGCCATACTCGTCGGCACGCCGGTTGAAGTACGGGTTAAGGAAATTATGCAACAGGTAACCGTGATTGCCATAGACATAAACAATATCGAAATCAGCCTCCAGGGCGCGGCGCGCGGCTTTCCTGTGCAGGTCACGAAATTCACGGATATCGGCCTTGCTCATGGCCTGGCTTTGTACCGGCACACCCTGGGAGGATGTGTTCGCTAAACTTGCGACATCGAGCGCAACTTCTCGGCTATAAAGATTGGCCGAAGTATGGCCACCGTACCAGAGTTCGACCCCGGCAAGCGAACCTTGCGCGTGCACTGCGTCGGTCATCAAACGCAGGTTTCGCACATCGTCGTCATCACGCAGGCTTGCGCTCGGATACGGCGATTCATCGGAACTCGCGTGAATCGAACAATACTCGGTGCAGACCACACCCCAGCCGCCCTCGGCCTTGACGCCACGCATCGCGGCCAGCATCTGCGGGCGGCGATAGCCCATACCCGTACAGTGAGGCACCTGGTAAAACCGGTTCGGAGCGGTTACCGGGCCGATCTTGATGGGTTCGAACAGCGGATCGTAACGCGGGTCGCGAGCCATAGACTAACTGACTGCAGCAACCTTGTCTTTTGCAAGCATGCTGTCGTTCACCTGCTTCAAACTGCCTGTTGCGGGTTTCTCATCGAGCGACACCACCGGTAAAATCTCGCGCAGCTGATTCTGAAACGAAGCCACACCCAACTCCAGGTCTGATAACAACACGCCATCGAACGCACTCGAACGCATTCCCGCGGCAGCCCATTCGATTAATTGAATATCCTCATCACCGACGTCCATGTTGATATCACGGTTCAGTTCACGCGCCTTTTGCATTTCGGCGCGCTCATCGGGCAACGCATAGGTAACGCCCGCCATCACGCTCTGCTGGTTGCCAGTCGGGTAAATCTGGTAGATCTCGATCTGATCGGGAAAAAGCGTCAGCACGAAACCCGGGAACAGGCCCCAGTAAATCCACAGCTGCTGATGCGACTCGGGCAGGTAGCTTTCCTCGGGCAAGGTCGCGACGTACTCACGATTGCGCTCGAGGCGATGCTTGCGCTGGTTGATAACACCACAGGCACGACTCAGGCCACCTTCGAGTGGTTGATCGGTATAGCTGGCACCAACCAGGTCGAACAACTCCGGGTGTCCGATCGGCACATGATAGCCCTCGTTGTCGATATCGAGCACCGCCTTCCAGTCGAGGTTGAACTTGTACTGGTAAGGCTCATCAAGCGGCTTCATATCCTCGATGCGATAAAGGCCGATTTCTTCGGCAGCCTCTGCAAACAACTCCGCGATAGAGGAACCGGTACCACCGAAACGTATGAAAATCATCCCATGCCAGACTTCACAGTCGAGTGGCTTGAGGCCGAACTCCTGCTTGTCGATGGGCGGAAAACTATCCGCCTTCGGAATATTCTTTAGCGTGCCGTCGAGGTTGTAAGACCAGCCATGGAATGGACAGATGAAAGCCTTGCCGCAATGCCCCTTGTCTTCGCCGACAACCCGTGACGCACGATGGCGGCACACATTATGAAATGCGCGTACCTGTTCGTACTGATCGCGCACCACCACGGCGCGTTCGTCCGCCATTTCGAGACACTGATAATCACCCGGGTTGGGAATATCCGAAACGTGGCAGACAAACCGCCAGTGACGCAGAAACAGCTGCTCCATTTCAAGCTGGGTCAACTCGTCGTTGTTATAGGTCCAGGCCGGCAAGCCTTTACGGCTTGCCGGATCCCGATAAATTTCCTGCGCTGATACAAATTTCATTGCCAAACCTCGTTCAATCCTGCCTGCTACAAATCGACTCACCAATAATCGCTAATATACTTATGCCGCCGGCGACGGATGGTGCTGGCTCGACCCTGCAGCTGTGAATTCCAGAGACTCTATTTCCGCCATCGCCATTTCAATGCCCTTACGCAGAATCGAAACCATTTCATCGATCTGCGCTTTGGTAATGGTCAATGGCGGCGACATCACGCACATATTGATGATCGGGCGCACAATCAGTCCCAGTTGCTGGCAATGCTTGTCGATCAGGTTGCCGATCTCGTAGTCCATGGCTAGATCGTTACTGCCCTGCTTCAATTCACACTCGACGCAGGCCATCAAACCTTTACCACGCACATCGCTGACAATCGGCAGATCACGCAGGGTTTGCATCTGCTGCTGCATATACGGCCCC
>CALDDP010000328.1 GCA_937936805.1 uncultured Gammaproteobacteria bacterium
ATGCAGACGCCTGAATGCATTCCGCCGGCCAGGCGCCAGGAAGTTTAGTCTGCGATAAATTGCTTCGATCAATACCAGTTGGCGAAGTGGAGTAATCAGAAGCGCTGGACGCGTTTGTAGCAGCCGGCTCAGGATTGCTCATAAAAAAATACTATCATGGCAATGAAAAGTAGTGTGAATGCCGACATGCCGTGCAATCGCAGAGGGCGGGACACGCCGTTGCTTTTGTCGATCCATTGCGGCAGGTATAGCATCCATTGCTTACCTGTCTGTCGATAGGCAAGCCAGGAGACAACCAGGCTGTAAGCAAATCCCGTGCTGAGGAGAATAATGCTCAGGGCGGAAATAGGCTGCATTGGCGACTCGATCAGTAATTGTTTCAAGACGACTGAGATTATCGAAAAAATAGCCGAATCGCATGTTTTTCGTGTTTAAATTGTGCCTGTCACTTCGGTATTGCAGCCGGGGGTTACAGCGGGATAGACCTGGAACGTATTCGCTAATCAGGATCGAGAAAATCATGGCACTGTTGATCGATATCAAACATCCGCAATGGATGAAAGACGAAGAGTTGCGCATTGAACTGCTGCAGTTCTATCCAGAGGCGGATATCCGTACCGGTGATAGCCCGGGAAATGCGGAGGAAATCGATATGCTGGCGGTCAGCGGATATTTCCCGGGCGAAGCCTTGCGCTATCCGAATCTGAGATTAATTCAGAAAACGGGCGCCGGGGTGAACAATATTCTGGCCGATGAGGAATTACCGGAATCAGTTCAGGTTGCACGTCTGCAAACCGATACATCGGGTGCAGAAATGGCTGAGTATGCGCTTGCCTGCGTGTTGCAGGAACAGCGCCATCTGCGCCAGTACCGTCAGCAGCAAGCGCATTCGAAGTGGATTTCTTACCCGCCTCGTAAAGCCGCGGATACGATCGTGGCAGTACTCGGCCTGGGACGGATTGGCCTACTGGTGGCGCAACGTTTTATCGACAACCATTTCAGCGTTACCGGCTGGAGTCGAAGTCTCAGGAATATTTCCGGGGTCGATTGTTATGCGGGCGTAGACGGCTTGCCGAAGGCACTGGAATCCGCCGATTATGTCGTTGCAGTGCTGCCATCAACGCCACAAACCCGGGGTATGTTTAATCTGGACCTTTTCAGGCGCTTCAATCCGCAGGCGGTATTTATCAATGTAGGGCGGGGCGACCAGGTAAATGAAGCCGATTTAATAAAGGCGCTGGACCAGGATCTGCTCGCCGCCGCGATCCTGGATGTGATGTCGATCGAGCCATTGCCGGCAGATAACCCACTCTGGTTGCACCCCGGGGTTCAACTTACGCCGCATGTTTCGGGTTTCCATCTCGGCGATGCCATTATCGATATCGCAGAAAATTATCGACGCCTGAAAAACGGCGAGCCTTTGCTAAACCTGGTCGATCTCGAACGAGGGTATTGATATGGATACGGCTACGGCGCTGGAACGAAAAATACGCCAGGCGATACCGTTGAGCGATGCAATGCAGTTCTCGATCAGGAACCTGAGTCTCGATTCAATAAAGGTCGCTGCACCGCTCGAACCCAATATCAATATCCATGGCACCGGTTTTGCGGGGAGTATTTACTCGCTTGGAGTGCTGACCGGCTGGGCCCTTTGTACTCACATCCTGGACGAGCTTGATATCAAGGCCGAGCTGGTTGTGGCCAGTGCGGAAATTCGTTATCGCGCACCCGTTAGCGGTGATCTTGTATGCAGCTGTAACTGTTCGGAGGCACAGCGCAAGTCGTTTCGCCAGGGTATCGATGAAGCTGGCAAGGGTAAACTGTTGCTCGATATCGAAGTCGGTGGCGATCGACAGGCTATTTTACAGGCGACCTTTATCGCGATAGCAGCTTAGAATCTGTCGATTCCTCGCCTGCCTGTCGTCTAAAACCAGCGCCTGACCTGGCGTTTATAGTCGAGGTAAACCTCGCCGAATTTGACTTCGAGATAAGCTTCTTCACGCTTGATGACGAGTTGCTGCAACATCAAAACCAGCGCTGGCACAGCCATCAGCATCCACCAGCTGTTCAGTACCAAACCGGCGCCAGCGCTGGCGATACAGAATGCCAGGTAGATCGGGTTGCGGCTGAAACGATAAACGCCGTGCTTGATTATTGTCGTCGTGGGATGCCAGGGTTCGACATGGGTTTTCAGTTCGAGGAAATGGAACAGGGCAACCAGGGCCAGTAACAACGCGGCCACGATTAAAGCTGTGCCACTCAACCAGATAAAGTCACTGTCCAGAATGGGCATTGGCTTTACCTGGTCGATAAGATAGCCGGGTCCAATCGTCGCAATAATCAGAAACGGTGGCGGGAACCTTAACCCGGGTCCGCGCTTGTCTTCATTCTGTTGCAATGAGTTCGCCGCCGGATTAGCTGCCCCTGGGACGACCCTTGGGTAACTGGGTCGCGCGCCGGCCGCTGAGTTTTTCGATCTTGCGGGCAAATTTACTGTCGCCTAAAACCCAGCCTTTGAGGGTTGCATCGGTGATTTGCTGCACTGTCTCAGCGTCAATTTTTTGTTTGAACAGCGCACGGTAGGCTCTGGCGCGCGCCTTGCTGTCGCTACCTAAGAGTGCGTATTCCTTGTGTGCGTTGATCATTTCATCTACTGCTCCACCTGCGTTATGTGCGTAGCTACTCCAGCGATAGTCTCCGGGATTCCTGACCAGTTTGTTGCGTACCGGATTCAGTTCAATGTAGCGGCTGCAAGTGAGCAGATATTGCCTGCTTTCGATTATGGTGGCCCGGTAACGTCCCTCCCAGAGGGTACCGCTGCCGCCGTAGCATTCGTTGAAGTACTGCACGTAATTTCGACCTATCGATTGCGTCGCTCGGGAAATGCTATCGGTTCTGCCGGGAGTAGCCAGAATATGTACATGGTCCGGCATCAGTACATAGGCATGCACGTTTAGCTGATAGTTATAGGCTGCTGCGTCGAGACAGTCGTGGAAATACTGGTAATCCTGATCCTGGAAGAAGATTTGTTGTCCATCGCGTCCTTGCTGAATAATATGCTGGGGTTCATTTTTTATGTTGTAACGGGGTAATCTGGCCATGTAAATGCTCGTTGACTGGCGAAAAGTTGCATATTAGCACTTATACGTCATTGTCCCCTAATTGTTAAAATAAATGACAAAAATTTGACGCTTTGCTAAATATAATCCCTTTCTATGGGAAATTCCTCCCAATCCTGTTGATTTATCAGCTCTTCACCCTCATAGGCGCGAACCGTTGCCTTGATATAAAAGTTATCCGCATCGCAGCGCAACTCACTCTCAGCTTCGGTTCGAACCGACCAGTCGCCTCGATGCATCCAGCAGGTGTAGCGACTCTGCGAGCGATAGCTGAGCGGATCATCGGCCCCGATGGTCCAGCGTTCATCATGCCGATACCGTGTGCACAGAGCGTTTCCCGGATTTTCGACCTCGCCGGTATCGTCGATGACCCGATAATGTGATTCGCCGTTTTGAAAATCCTGTTCGACCCAGCGACGATTGAGCTCAGGCTGGTTCAACCTGTACTCGGGCAGGGGATTTTGCTCCTCGGGCTCTGCCTGTTGGTAAACGTCAATACCTGCTCGCACCGGTAGCGTGATTACCGAATCTGGACCCAGTTTAATAGTCGCGGTAACGACCTCGGGTGGTGGCATTATCATCGGCCAGTAGGTGGTCGACAGTGCAACGCGCATCTTGTGGCCGCGCATGAAGCGATAACCACATTCGTTCAGTTCAATTTCAATTGATTCGGCATGCCCCGGTATCATCGGTTCTGGTGTCTCATTGCCATTGCGATGCGCCAGGTTCAGCACGCCCCAGCTAACCCGCGAAACTTCGCCGTTAGGGTGTATATCGTTCAAACGAACGGCAATGTTTCCGAGTGGTTTATCGATAGAAATTTTTAATCGAATAACGGGTCGACCCAGGATTTCGACGGGTTGGTGCAGCTTGCCGCTATCGAACACCAGCGATCCGGAATCGTCCCGGCGTTGGTCCGCCGGCATTTCTCCATTCGGTTTTAAAGTGAAGAAATCTCCGCAGCTGGTGCCGCAATCCTGGGGCGACATCATTGACTTTACCCTGGTTCGGCCGGGAATATCGAGCAGCTGGCGGTTCGGTGCCAGGTAATAGTTCCTTTTTTTAGTATCCTCCGCGGGCAGTTCGGCTTCCGCCACCCAGCGTCCGGGTTCTGTTTCATGATGCAGCAGCGGTCTGGCGTTTTCGAGAATATAGGCGCGGTAGGCGGGCAGGCTTTCGACAGCGTTATCGACACCCTTGAGCCATTTGTCCCACCAGTTGATCGCTTCGTTGAGAAAATCCAGGCGTGGCCTCGGCAGCGCGAAATGCGGGTACTTGTGAATCCATGGGCCATTAATCGCTTTGGCATTTTTTAGATTGATCGCCGCCGCCGGTGGTGCATTGACATATCCATCCGCCCA
>CALDDP010000329.1 GCA_937936805.1 uncultured Gammaproteobacteria bacterium
CAGCCGAGCTCGATCAACATACGCGACTGCTCCTTGCCTTCGATGCCCTCGGCAACGACCTGGATACCCAGGTTCTGCGCAATGTCGATAATATTCAGCACCATCAACCGGTCCTCGTCGCTCGTGGTGATACTGTCGATAAAGCTTTTGTCGATTTTGAGTTCGTCGATCGGCAATTGCTTGAGCAGGCTGAGAGACGAGTAACCGGTACCAAAATCGTCGAGTGAAATTTTAACCCCCAGCTCGCGAATTTGATTGAGTACCGGGATCAGGTACTGCAGATCATCGATAAAGATACCCTCGGTAATTTCGAGCGTTAGTTGTTGCGCCGGAAAATCACAGGCCGCGAGACTCGCCGCCAGCCTGTCGACAAATCCATTTTCCTGCAGTTGGCGAATCGATACATTGATCGACAGCAGCAGACTGGTGCAGCGTTGGCTGTCGGCGATCAGCGACATGTCCTTGAGCGCCTGGTCGATCACGTAATGACCGATATCGATGATCATCCCGTTGCCCTCCGATACCGGAATAAACCGATCCGGCGGTATCAGACCTTTCTCACTATGCTGCCACCGGATCAATGCTTCGACACCGACCGGTGATTTCGAATCCGCCACCTGGGGCTGGTAAACCAGGGAAAATTCGCCGTCGAACAGGGCCTGCGGCAGCGCATGCTGGATATAGGTTGTTTCCATCAATTGATCGCGCAGTTCGCCCGAAAAAATATTGAAACTGTTTTTGACATTCTTGGCCTGGTACATCGCGGTATCCGCCGCGCTGAACAGCTCTTCAAACGATGTCCCGTCTTCGGATAACGAGCCACGCCGATACTGGCGCCCATGACAAAGTTGTACTGTTCGACATAGTAGGGCGCCGCTATGGCCTGCAATACCGCGTTGGCGAGACTGGTAATCGACTCCTCGTCACAGCGCCGGGAAAGCACGATAAACTCGTCTCCACCCTGACGGCACACCAGGTCGGTTTTACCGGCAATAGACAGCAGGCGCCCGGCCACCTGCTTGAGCAGGTTGTCACCGTACGAATGGCCATGGCTGTCGTTGATGTTCTTGAAATTATCGAGATCGACGAAAAACACCGAAAACGGCTCCGCCCGGTCATGAATCCATTGCGCTTCCGCGATGCGCAAAAATTGCCGGTTCTTGAGCCCGGTCAGGAAATCCTCGCTGGCCTGGTCGACCAGTTGCTGGTGATTTCTTTGTTCGAACCGGTCTATACGCCTGAACATCCAGAAGGCAAGGCCGAAAATAATACAAAAAGTAATAACGTAGAAAACCACCGACTTATACAGTTGCCCGAGCAGAAAATCCCGCGGCAGTATCGTGGCTGACCACATCTGGTATTTCGGCAGGTAAACGATCGAGTGCAGATTGACCTTGCCGTCGCTGCCCTGTGCACTGAACACCACGGGGACAGTGTCTTCTCTAAGTGTTTCAAGAGAAAGCCCGAGTTGATTATCGAGGGATTTTTCAAACATTTCGATATATCGCATCGACATCGGCTCGTCGAAGGTTCTGCGCAGCGCGATCTTATCTGCAATGCCGCTGACATAGGCATAGTAAAAATCGTTATCGTGAAAAACCTGCAACTGGTAGGGCGCCCCGGCACTGGATTCCTGGTTCATCGAGTCCAGTCGCGGGATCAGCTCACGTGGCTTGATGCCGGCGGTCATGACGCCGATAACCTGGTTATCTTCGCCGCGGATACTCTTGCGAATCGGGATCACCAGGTCATCGAGTGCCGCCAGGAAATAAGTCCTGCCGATAACCATGCGTTCCATCTGCATCGCCTTGTCAAAACTCTTGCGACTATTTTCCAGCTCTTTCAGATTAGGCATCCTGTCGAGATCGAGATTGGAGCTACTCACCACAATATCGCCGTCCAGGTTGGCTAGTCCGAAAGCGAGCAATGAACTGTTTTGCTGCAGTATCCTGTCGAGCAGGCGCTGCGTCCTGGTTTCGCCTTGTGTAGATTTATCGGCCAGAATCTGCCGCCCCAGCAGGTCGAGCATGATTTCCTGCTGATCGAAATTCAGTGTTATCGATGACGCGAAGATACGGTTCAGGTAAGCCAGTTCGACAGCGGCGCCCTGGCGTAATTCTTCCCAGCGGGAATAGGTGGTGGCGACGAAATACACCAGCCCCATTACCAGGAATACATTGTAGATAAGCCAGATATTTTTCTTGAACTGCACCAGAATTCCATTTTTTTGGATTTAGGTACAGAGTGCAGTACAGGTGGGCTTTTTAACTAGATTGCAGGCACGGAAATCAAGCATGCCGCGGCCATCGGGAACTTGCTGCAAAATAGTTACAGACGCTTATCGCAATCCGTCGCCACAAACTTGCAAAAACACTTAATCCGGGCTGGTTATCCTGTCGATACCAAACTGCTTAAGCATGCGTTTGACGGCCTCGAGCGCCGCCTGCATATGCTGTTGATCGAGCCGCCCGATGCAGCCCATGCGGAAGCTGTCAGCCACGGTCAGTTTCCCCGGGTAGATGACATAGCCCTGGTTTTTAAGTCCGTCATAAAATGCGTCGAAATCAAATTCAGGATTGGTCGGCATATGGAAAGTAATAATGATGGGGGCCTGCAACGCATCGGGCAGCAGGGTTTTGAATCCCATCTCGCGCATCCCGGACACCAGCAGATCGCAGTTGGCGCGATAGCGGCCACCCCTGCCGACGACACCTCCCTCGGCTTCATACTCGGTAAGCGCCTGGTCGAAGGCGAGTAAAACGTGGGTCGGCGGGGTAAAGCGCCACTGGCGATTCTTCTGCATCGCGCGCCATTGATCGTAAAGATCCAGCACCAGTGACGGCGAATTGCCTTCGGTCTTTTCCAGCGCGCTTTCACGAGCGATACAAAATCCCATACCGGGGGCGCCTTCGAGACATTTGTTACTAGATGCGACGACCGCGTCGAACTCGATTTCGCGCGCGTCCAGCGGCAGCGCGCCGAAAGCGCTCATCGAGTCGATGAGTAAGCTGCGCCGGTGGCGTGCGACAACCTCAGCGACCTCGCGCAACGGGTTCAGGATGCCCGAGGTGGTTTCGCAATGTACGACCACGACGTGCGTGATACTGGTATCGTTATCGAGAGTCGCGTCTAGCTCGACGATATTCACCGGCACGTCTTCAGGCGTTTCCTGTACCAGGTATTCACGCTTGTAGTAGTCGCAGATTTTGGCGATGCGTTGTCCGTAGGCGCCGTTGATCAGGATCAGCAACTTGCCGTCGACGGGGACGAAATTGCCGATCATAGCCTCGACTACAAAGGTGCCACTGCCCTGCAAGGGTACGCTGACGTGTGTATCACGACCATTGACGATATCGACCAGACGCTCGAGGATGCGCGCGTTGGTATCGATGAAAGTGGCGTCGCGCGAACCATAGTCATGCAGCATCGCCTGCTTGACGCTGAGCGATGTCGTCAACGGACCCGGGGTCAGCAGGTAAGGGTCACCGCTGGGAGAGCGGGCGGCATCCGGGTTGGTGGTGTCGGTCATTAAATTTACCCTGGTAACGTTTGTATGGTTGCCATTTATACCGCCGATAAATACTATCTATCCAATCGATAATACATATGCCTCGAATAGACTGTGCCAATATCACACGC
>CALDDP010000330.1 GCA_937936805.1 uncultured Gammaproteobacteria bacterium
TCGGCCACAAGGAGCCTCTCGAAAGGACAAGCCTATGATCGCTACTGCGCCCATCCGCCGGAAAATGGAATTGACTGGCCCACGAAAAAATCACTTTCGTTTGAAGCCAGGAACAACGCGAAGAGCGCATCCTCTCGGCCAGTTGCCAGTCTGCCAATGGGCACCGTGGCCAACAATTGCTTGAACTCGGGAGTCTTCTGGAATTCGAGGGGAAAGTAGGCCTCGCTCTCGACGAAGTTTTGTGCCACCAGGTTGATTTGAACGTTATGACTGGCCGCCTCCATGCCAACGGCTCTGACATATCCAATCTGGGCCGTGCGAGCTGTACTGTAGGCAGTACTACCCGGGATCGATTTTACACCTGTAGCGCTGCCGTAAACCACGATCTTGCCGGAGCGTCGCGCGTACATCTGGGGCAGCACGGCACGACAGAGTCGATGCAGGGGGTGCACCATAACATCAAACGCCGTATGCCAAACGTCGTCATCCGTATCGATCGTCATGATCCCGAATCTGGCGTCGGCTGCCAGGTTTGCGACCAACACGTCGATGTGGCCAGCCGCGTCGACGATCTCCTGTGCAGCACCCGGTTGAGTCAAGTCACTTTCGTCAGCGATGACCTCAGCGCCGTGCTCAGCGAACAGCTCGACCGTAGCCGGCCCCATATAGTCAGCAGCCTGCGTGAGCAGTACTCGTTTACCCTTTAATCTTTGTTCGCTCATAATTTTTCACCTGTGGTTAGATTGTCAATCTGGGCGTGAAAACGAACAGGCAAACCTCCGTTGCAGCCCATGTCATCGAGCCAGCTTGAGGCAATTTCCGCAATTCAGATTCTGCTCCAGACAATTCAGTTCATTGTCGTCCTTATACTCCTCTGACCTGCCCGAATATAGAGAAACTTCACTAGCACATCTACTACAGATCAACTGCAAGTGAAAATAATCTAAATATTAGGGGCTACCTATAAACTGACGTAAATCAATGTCGTCCTGTTTTTCGTCAAGCCAAATTGGAAATTCGGGGGCAGTATACTATTTACTAACACCTGACTTACTCCCTGGGTTTTTGGTGCCCGTGTATCGCGGGAAATCTAAACCGATGGGCGTCTCCTTTGGGTCGGTGATTGCCGCTGATTCATCGAGTTTGAGCGGCAGCTTTCCCGATAACAGACGCTGGTCACGCCCAGGTAGGAGGCAAATTCCGGCCAACAACGGACTCCCGTAGCAGGTTCTTTAAGCAGTAAACCATGATAAGCATGTGATAGTATTTTTCCTACCAATTCTAATTTGGACCATCCGTGGAAAAGGATCATCTATCGCGAAAACTTGCAGTCATCCTCCATGCCGACGTGGTTGGCTCTACTTTGCTTGTCCAAAAGAATGAGGCCCTTGCACACAAGCGTATTCAGGCTGCATTTCACCAATTTTCGGAAACCATCGATTCCTATGGTGGAGTAACTCGTGAGCTACGAGGAGATGCGCTCGTAGCCGAGTTCGAACGAGCCTCCGATGCAGTCGCCGCAGCGATTGCATTCCAGGCACAAAACGGAAAGTTAAACTCTACTCTAGCTGATGAAATTCATCCTGATTTGCGCATCGGCATTAGCCTGGGCGAGGTCATTATTGCAGACAATACAATAACAGGTGTTGGTGTAGTCCTGGCCCAGCGGCTTGAGCAGTTAGCAGAACCTGGTGGAGTTGTTGTACAAGGCTCGGTATTTGAGACCGTCCCGACTAGATTACCTTTTGAATTTAAAAACCTTGGCGAGCAAACCCTAAAAGGCATTGATCAACCTGTCAGAGCATATACCTCGATCCTGCAACCTGGAGCGGACTTGCCCGCGCCGGAAAAATTATCATACAAGCCTGCAATTGAACCTGCTCCGGCTGGTGCTAACGATCCCTCATCGTTAGATATTGACGAAAAACCTTCGATTGCCGTTTTGCCGTTCAACAATATGAGTGGGGACCCGGAACAGGAATATTTTGCCGACGGCATCGCCGAAGACATCACCACCGCCCTATCGAGGTTCCACGACCTGTTAGTTGTTGCCCGCAATAGTGCCTTTACCTACCGGGGAACTGCGGTTGATGTGCGCCAAATAGGCCAGGAGCTGGATGTTCAGTATGTCCTCGAAGGTAGTGTCCGCAGCGCATCGAATCGGGTGCGTATCACCGCGCAATTAATCGAAGCACAATCCGGTAATCACGTCTGGGCCGAGCGCTTCGATCGTCCGCTCGAGGATGTATTTGAAGTGCAGGATGAAATTACCGCGCTGGTCGCGTCGACCGTAGGCAGGCAGGTAACCATCGCAGAATATCGTGCTACACGCGATCGGGCCGTACAAGATCTCGACTACCGAGGTCTGCTCCATCGAGCGATGTGGTATATGGATAAGGTGACGGCTGAGGATTGTGTCAAGGCGCGGGAATATGCGCAACAGGCCCTCGACCGATATCCTAACTATTCAGGTGGTTACAGCCTGATGGCCTACGTTAGTATCATCGAACTAATCTTTGGTTGGGGAGGAGACCGACGGGCGCAGTTGTTCCCGGAAGCTACCGAGTATGCGACCAAAGGAATAAGCCTCGACCCTGACGATGAACTCGCGCATGCGACGATGGGTGATATTTACTGGTTGTCGGGCGATCACGATGCGGCGATTAAAGAAGGCGAAACCATTCTACAGTTGAATTCAAATTTCCCATTTGGCTACGGATTAATCGGTAGCGTTCACGCCTGCAGTGGGTCGACTTATTATCAACAGGCGGTCGAAAATCTGGAGCATGCGATCCGGCTGAGCCCCAACGATCCCTGGTTGCAATTCTATTTCTCTTTTCGTGGCTTAGCCGAATTTTTCAATCAAAACTACGATGAGGCCATTAACTGGTTTCAACGGTCGATACAGCGAAACTCAAATAGTGCCGCTCCCCGTTGCCGGTTGGCGGCGGCGCTGGCCCTCAAAGGAGAATTGGAAAAAGCCAAAGCCGCTCTCGGCGATGCGCTACAAATTGAGCCGGATCTTTCGCTATCTGCTTTGAGGCAACACATCAGTCAGATGTATCGTAATGAGCAGGACTTCGAAACCTATGCACAGGCGCTGCGATTGGCGGGGTTGCCTGAAGAATAGGAGTTGGTTCTCTACGAAAGGACGAAATTCAAATGTCTGGAAAGGGTTCCGCGCCGCCTATCTAATTCCTTTATGCGTCAGCTTCCCCGATAAGAGACGCTTATATTTAAACCCCAGGAGACGAAAAACGGCCAACAGCGGTCGCTCGCTGAGACATTTTGTGAGGCTTCTATATACTCATAACTGTCATTTTCTCTCATAGCGAGGAATAGAAATTGTGAAGTCGAAATATCGAGCAGCACTGCCTCAATTAGCTGGGGGGTTCATTCCTGGGATATGAGGGAATGGGAATAGATTTAATTTTTAATCATGGTGTCGATTTATTAGCCGAATACACCCTGCTTGAATCTGCCGAAGGACGAGAACGTTTATACGGATATTGGCGCGACCTAATTGCCTTAGGAAATAAATATAATCATGGTGTGATCCTTGAAAGCCCAACCTGGTCTGGAAATCGAGATCGAGGGGCACAGATAGGATATTCCCCGGAACAATTGTCAGAATTGAATCGCCAAGGCATCGATATGGTTTCTCAGGCGAGAGAAGAATTTGGAGATATGCCAACCGTTTTGTCGTGTTCAGTTGGACCCAGGGACGATGGATACAAACCCAAAGCATTCATGTCTTCTTCGGAAGCAGAAGATTATCATTCAGAACAGATTAGTTGGGTTGTTGATACAAAAGTTGACATGGTGAATGCGATAACACTGTGTTATCCGGAAGAAGCGATTGGTATAGTCAATTCAGCTCGTAAAATTGGGTTGCCGAGCGTTATCGGATTTACTGTAGAAACCGATGGACGTCTTCCAAATGGTGAATCGCTGGAAGTTGCTATCAACAAAGTGGATAACGCCACAAATGGTAGTGCAAGTTATTTCATAATAAATTGTGCTCATCCCGATCATTTTACGAACGTGCTGGTTGATACAGACTGGATGCAGCGATTAAAGGGAGTAATCGTTAATGCATCGAAATGCAGCCATGCAGAATTGGATGGAACCGACACGCTTGATGATGGGGACCCTGTTGAATTGGGAAATCAGGTAGCTGATATACACAAAAAGTTCCCCCAGATTTCAGTTCTTGGAGGGTGTTGTGGAACAGATTTCCGGCATTTGGAAAAGATCGCTGAACTTTGTCGGTGAACACCTGGTTGTCTTAGTTTTTTGTCCGTTATGGGTCGGTTTCGGTTTTTGCCACCCAACGTAATTTCACGGGCGTCCGCTATGGTGCGTTTCCGGCCCATTTAGTTTCTGGGCTGGCCGCTTTTGGGGCGAAATATTTCAGTAAATATCCTTCGGGCGACCTGTCCCTGGGATTTCGTGAATCAAATTTACGACTTTATTGCAAAAATCATGACCTAATTTTCACGGAATACGTGTCGCGTTACCGACGGAGCCGGGATTTGTTCGCGCCCCCCGGTTCCTCTGATACAGCCTTTACCCGGGGCGTGGCCTACTGGCTTCGTGGATAGCCTGTGCTGTTCGAAGCGCTGAGGTTATTGCTGGATGGGGCCGGTTTATCAGCTGAATCGGGAAGATCGGACAGGTAGAAATCAACCTGAATCGAATCGAATTCAGTCACGCTAAGTGGCTTGCTCACCTTGCGCTCGATCGCACCATCATTCCCAGCTGCAGCTATGCGGTGATCGAAGTACTCTTCTTTGACGACGACGCCTGCGGCGTTCAGAAATTTTACCCGTGCGTTAAAACGTGCCCAGTTTAAGCGACTGCCATTGGAGAACATGACGTTGATCATCCCGTTGCCACTGTTGTCGGTAACCACGTTCATATAACCATACGCGTTTTCGACTGGGCCGATATCGTGATGAACCATCTTGGCATCGGCATGAAAATCAAACGGATGAGGTACGGCGAATGCCTGCCTGGAACCAAGCAGGAACAATGGTACCAGGCAGATTGACGCGATTTTTAACAGGGTCTTATTCATTTTATTCTCCTTACTAAACAGCGGCTCTTGTAAGCCGTGGTTCTGTTATACAAAGTAGCTGTGAAAAATCGGTGAATAATTTAAAAAAATAAAATAACAAACGGTCTCCCGGTAGCGGGAAGACTGTTGCCGGGCACGGTGGTCGGATTAAGGGTTAATCTTCGGGCGGGTGCGTCAGGAGCACGGGTATTTCTGCTTTTTGCGCCAGGATATCGGCAATATTCCTGAAAAAGAAGCGCGTGACACCGACATGGGCGCGGGTAGACATAGCCACAAGGTCGATTTTCCGGTTGCGGATTTCGGCCAGGATTGCTTCAACCGGATCTTTATCGAAACCCACCACTAACGAGACCTGGTATCCGGCATCCCGGAGTTGACCGGTGACGGTCATCAGTTCCGCCTCCACGTGGGCTGTTATGCTGTCTTCCTGCTGCGATTCATAAATGGGGTGCAGGGTTGGCAATACCGGTTCGTCACCCGGTCTTGGAACGTAGCCTGCGGACAGGTCGGGTTCGCCAAAGCCCGCGCCACTCGGTGGCCTGGTGACAAAAAACAAAATCAATTCGTTGGCGTCAGCGGAGATAAACTTTTCCACGTAAGGCAATATTTGCTGGCTGAGTTCAGACTGGTTTAGCGGTATCAAAACCTTGTTGGCGGGCATGACGTTGGTCCTGCGATATTTTTGCGCATTATAAACGCTACGTCGCGTGCACGCTACGTCGACCTGGCAGCTTTGCGGCAACGATGATTATGATTCAGGCTCCTCGCCTGCCGGTGGCACGAAGTCCTCCCAGTGTGTACGGATTTTTTTACGTCCCGTCAGCATCGCTTTGACCAGGTTTTCACCTTCTACCAGGCTGCTGAAGATAACGCCGGAGACGTGGAGGGTCACCATTAAAAGCGTGAAATTTGCGAAGATCTCGTGAACCTCTTCCATCCAGTCGGCATTCCAGGAAGCCACCAGGGTATCGGCCAGGGGGCCATTCCCCTCGATGGCAATAAGGCTCAGGCCGGAAAGAGAAAGCAGAATAATTCCGAGTAACAGAATAATCACCATCGCTGCGCCTAGCGGGTTATGTCCGAGGTAGTGGGGAACTCTAAAGTTCGACAGGCTCTTAAGATAAGTCAACATAATCGCCGGAGATTTCACAAAACTCGAGAAGCGGGCATTACGAGTGCCTACCAGCCCCCACAGCAGGCGGAAAGCAAGCAGATACGAAACCAGGTAACCAGCCTGCACATGCAGATCCAGCCAGTTGTCCTCGGTTATGAAGGCGAGCATAAAAAGGAATACAAGGCTCCGGTGAAACAACCGGACCAGGGGGTCCCAGACTTTAACAGTGGATGAACCAGTACCTTGGACAGGCATTAAACTGCTCCCTATATATGAGTTTGTCCGTAGTGTAAGGACGAAAGCTTAAAGTAATCTTAAAATTCGGTTTCTGCATCCATGATCTGAACTGAATATAACCGTTTAAGCTGTATTTCCAGGCTGATACCGGTTGGTTGTGGATACAAGCCTGCAGCCAGACTGCCGATTTTGTACGCTCATATGTTATCGTTAATTGCGTTTACGCATTCATGTCCAGCGCAGGTTGCTAACATGCGCGATAAAATTTTGCGGTTAAAGTGGATAATCTGAATATTTCAACGCTTGGCGAACAACGCTGTCATCTCGGTGAAGGACCGTTATGGGACCCTGTCGCAGCAGCGTTCTACTGGGTCGATAGTTTTGCGCCCAGGCTGTATCGAAATGATTTCGCGAGCTGTGAAACTCGATCCTGGAAGCTTCCTGGCAAAACGGTCGGTAGTATCGCGGTGCGTGCGCAGGGCGGTTTGATCCTGGCGATGGATCAGGGTTTTTATACCTTCGATCCGGTTACCGGTCAGACCGAATTGATTGCTCAGCCGTTAGCCGGCAGGGACGGCCTGCGTCTTAACGATGGCAAGGTCGATCCCTATGGCGGGTTTGTGGCGGGCGCGATGAACATCGATTACACACGTAGCGAGAATTGTGCGATGTATCGCCTGTCCCCGGAACTTGAAGTTACTGAAATCCTGGATGGTTTCGACTGTTTCAACGGACCCTGCTTCAGTGCCGATGGCAGTTATCTTTACGTGACCGGTCGGGAAGAGGGGGTGATCGAAGTGTTTGATTACGGTAGCACACAACAGCCCCGTAATGGCCGCATTTTGCTCGACCACTGCAACCCCGACGGGGCAACCGTGGATGAGGAAGGCTTTATCTGGAGCGCTCAATGGAATGATCAGCGCGTGTTGCGGATTTCGCCGCAGGGGAGGATCGATACACAACTGGAGTTTCCCGGTCATGTTGTCAGTAGCGTTATGTTTGGCGGTCCGCAACTGGATTTGTTGTATGTCACTACAATCGGCGACGAGGTGCACGGAATAGCGCCGAGCGCCGATGCGGCGGGCAGGGTGCTGGTGGTTGCCGAAACCGGTTTTCGCGGTCGAGCGGAACCCGCGTTCAGGGGTTGAACCCCGGATGGGTTAATGAAAAAACCAGTAACCGGCGAAAATCGCCATGGTAATTCCAGCGAAATCAGCGATCAGGGCACAGCTAATCGCGTGGCGGACATGCTTGATACCGACGCTACCGAAATAAACCGCCAACACGTAAAAGGTGGTTTCGGTACTGCCCTGCATTATGGCGGCAACCGTTGCCGGAAACGAATCCACGCCGAACGTGTTCATGGTTTCGAGCATCATCCCGCGGGCACCGCTGCCGCTGAGCGGTTTCATCAGCGCGGTCGGCAATGCCTGCACGAAATCGGTATTGATTCCGATCGCGGCAAACAGGTTTTGCAGGATCCAGACGGCACCGTCGAGCACCCCGCTGGCACGTAACAGGCCAATCGCGACCAGCATCGCGACGAGGAAGGGGATCAGCTTGATCGCAACTTCGAAGCCCTGCCTGGCGCCGTCGATAAAATCATCGTAGACGTTGTTTTTCCGGTACCAGCCCCAGCCCAGGAACAACATGATTACCGCAAACAGCAGCAGGTTACCCAGCAATGACGAGTTGCTTGACATCTGTTCGGCCGGCAGGCTGACCAACCAGCTACCAAGGGCGGCCAGCAGGATTGCAAAACCGGCCAGGTATGACAGCACCACGCGATTCAGCAGGTTGATTTTCTGCGCCCAGGAAACGGCCAGCAGACCGGCCAGGGTAGAAGCGCTGGTGGCGAGTAAAATCGGAATGAATACCGCGGTCGGCTCGGCCGAGCCCTGTTGCGCACGATAGAGGAATATCGTTACCGGCAGCAGGGTGACCGAGGAAGTGTTCAGTACCAGGAACAGGATTTGCGCATTACTCGCGGTATCGGACTGCTGGTTCAGCTCCTGCAAATCCTGCATTGCGCGCAAGCCCATCGGGGTTGCCGCGTTATCGAGTCCCAGCATGTTGGCGGCAATGTTCATGGTCATGCTGCCATGGGCCGCATGGCCGCGCGGCACACCGGGCATCAGCTTCAGGAACAGGGGTTCTAGCGCGCGCGAGAGTATCTGGATCAGGCCCGCATTTTCCGCAATTTTGAAAAAGCCCAGCCACAGGCACAGCACTCCGATCAAGCCGATCGAAATTTCCACGCTGAGGGCCGCCATATCGAAGGTTGACTGCATCAGCGCGCTGAATACGGCGCCCTGGTCCTGCACCAGCCATTGATAGAGAGCACCGATGAATGCCGCGACAAAGAAGCCGAACCAGATATGTGCGAGCATTCAGATCATCCCGCGCTAGAGGCTGAGCCGTCGTGTATTCCGGTCCTGTTCACAGGCCTCCCACATTTCGATGAAATCATCGTAGTAAGACCTGCATTCAAGCTTGTTATCCAGCTCGTAGTAGCCTTCGTAACGCTCCGGATTACGGATTCTCATATAGGCACTGTCATCGGCTATCAGCCAGCTCTCTCTGAAATTGCGATGCTCCGTGGTTACTGTGAGGCGAATCTGTACGAAGCTGGGCAGTCTCTGTGCCAGGTGAATCAGCTGATGCCCCTGGTTGGCGGCGACGCGCGTGTCATGGGCGATGATACGAATATCGGTATTGCGGTTACTGGTCGCCAGCGCGGACAGGTGGTCGTAGATGTCCTGGTCATTGTAAAGTTCGGCTTCGAGCCTTTGAGTGACCAGGTAAACGCGACCCACGGAGCCCAGTATGAGGGTCCTGGCGGCCTCCCTACAGTCGCTGCGACCAGATAATACTATACTTGAACTATCTTCCATAAGTAATTGAAATAAATAGTTAATCGGCTGCTGGAATTATTGCACCATTAGATGCCATCTCGATCAGCAGGGCTTCGAAGGGTTCGACTTCAATACATGCGTTGATCAGTGTGGCGGACCACTCCCGACGGTCGCATAGCCGTTGCAGGTGTTCGAGAACTTCCTCGCCCTGCGGTAATTCATGCACCCGACCGTTGTAATATACTTCAATGCTGTTCGGCGAGCGATGATAAAACATGCGGGTTTCCGGGTGTTGCAGCCAGGCGCTGGATTGCAGATCGGAAATGTATATTGGCTGATCCGTATTGTCAGGTATCGCGACCGGGCTGTCGGAGAGCATTTTACCGACTGCATCCTGCCACAGGCTGTGCGATTGTTGCAGCAACTCGGTGGCGAGGGATTTAAATCTTTCGATTTCGGTATCGGTAATTTCAGCATGATGGCGCTCGAGCTCAAGATCAGCGTCGGTATAGCGTTCGACCTGGTTGCCGAGGCGTTCCGATTCCAGCGCAAACGACTCAAGTGCGCTCGCCGCGGTTGGCGCGCGAAAACCGATCGAATAAGTCATGCAGCGATCGAGCGCGACACCGTGATGAGCGAAACCCGGGGGCAGGTAGAGCATATCACCTGGGTTCAGTATCAGCTCCTGATCCGGCTCGAATTGCTTCAGGATGGCAAGTTCGAGGCCGGCAATCAGCTCGGGCCGTGTACAGGGGGAATCGCAAAATTGCCAGCGACGCGAACCCATCGCCTGCAGCAGAAATACATCGTAGGCGTCGACATGCGGGCCCACCGAGCCATTCTCTGGCGCGTAACTGATCATTAAATCATCGATACGCCAGTCCGGAATAAAGCGAAACTGATCGAGCAGGTCGGTCAGCTCGGGTAGCCATTTCTCGCATTCCGATACCAGTAACGAGTAATGGGTTTCGGGCAGGTCAAGGAAGTCCTGGTCCTCGAACGGGCCGTAGCTTACCTGCCAGGGGCCAGCCTCGGTATTCTCGATCACCAGGCGACAGTGGACGTCTTCTTCGCAGGCCAGGCCGGCGAGTTCCTCGGGGCTTACCAGGGACTCGAAACCGGGGAATGCATTGCGTATCACGCAGGGTTTTTTCTGCCAGTACTGACTGACGAA
>CALDDP010000331.1 GCA_937936805.1 uncultured Gammaproteobacteria bacterium
GACCAGGAACGTGTGCAGTGGATCGAGGCAGACCTGTCGAAGCCGCAAAACTACGCAGCCATCGCCGAAAGCGCGGCGCGAGAATTCGGCAAGATCGATGCCTTGATCAACAACGCCGGATTCATGTTCGAAAAGACCCTCGACCAGATGTTACTCGAGGAATGGAATCTCATGCTCGCGGTTAACCTGACCGCGCCGGTGTTTTTGAGCAAACAGTTGCTGCCATTGCTGCGCGCGGCCGGGGGCGGCAGCATCATTAACATCGGTTCGATCGAAGGCCTCGCGGCCAACCCGGAACACAACGCATATTGCGCCTCCAAGGGCGGCGTGCATGCGCTTACCAGGTCGATGGCGGTCGATCTCGGTAAAGACGACATTCGCGTCAATGCCATCGCTCCCGGTTGGATTCGCTCGGAGTTGAGCGACGCTTACATCAATGCCCAGCACAACTCGCAGCAGGCCTGGCAGGACCTGTATAAAATGCACCCCGTCGGGCGTATTGGCGAACCCGAAGACGTGGGCAAACTGGCGGTTTATCTGGCCAGTGATGACTCGACCTTTGTTAGCGGGCAGGTTATCGTCATCGATGGCGGCCGCACCAGTAAACTGCCGCTGCCTTTTTAAACGGAGCAGTATCCATGACAACAGAAAGTGTAGACAAGCTAATGCAGGGTTACCGACGCTATCGCGACGGTGACTACGCAGAGAGTCGGACCTTGATCGAAAGCCTGGTTACCGAGGGGCAACGCCCGGAAGTGGCCGTGGTCGCCTGTTCCGACTCCAGGGTCGATCCGGCAATCCTGTTTCAGGCGGATCCGGGCGATTTATTCATGGTACGCAACGTCGCCAACCTGGTTCCGCCGATGGAAGAGGAAGGCACCTACCACGGCACCAGCGCGGCGCTCGAGTTCGCCGTGCTGGGTCTCGGCGTCAAACATATCCTGGTATTGGGTCACGCCCATTGCGGTGGCATCAAGCTGATGATGGAGCCTGATCCTTATAGCGGCTCTTTCAAATACGTACCCGCCTGGGTATCAATGCTCTCAGCCGCCCATCGGCGCGTGCTCGCCACCATGTCGGATGCCGGTCCCGAAGCCTGTACTCGAGCCTGTGAACAGAATGCGGTGCTGGTCTCACTCGAGAACCTGACCACCTTTCCGTGGGTACGTGAGCGCATTCAATCCGGCGATCTGCAGTTGCACGGCTGGTACGTCGATATCGCGGGACCCAAACTCAGCACCTATGACTGGGAGGCAGGCACTTTCATCGCGATCGACTGATGCCGGCCGGACATAAGACGCGGATCGAAATTCTGCTCTCTGCCCGGTTCCCCGGCGCAGGAATCGAGCAGATCGCAGCCAGATCAGGATTATCCCGCATTAAAAAGTGTTTCCAAATTATGCCGCATTGAGATATACAGGACCGTGCAAATGTACTTGTCATTGCAATATTCGTTAAATATATTGCAAATCTATAACAACCTATAAAAAACCCGGGTACCTGTTGCCAGGGTCGATCTTAACAACACCAATTCGGGAGGAATCGATGAAACAACCAATTAAATCACTAGTGGTCACGGCGGCGTCAGCTGCGCTGATACTGGCCAGTAGCGCCAGTTTCGCGGCAGGTCATACCTGCACCAACGACACCTGGAACAAGGTAATGAAGCGCGGCAAGATGGTGGTCGGCGTCAAGGCCGACTACAAGCCCTGGGGATATCGCGATACCGGTGGTGCGATTGTCGGTATGGAAGCCGATATGGCAAAAATGGCGGGCGATGCGATGGGCGTCGAAGTTGAACTGGTGGCGGTGCAGTCGTCCAACCGCATGCAATTTCTGGAAAACGGCAAAATCGACCTGATGATTGCGACCATGTCGGATCGTGTCGACCGTCGCAAGCTGGTCGGTATCACTCAGCCCAACTACTACACTTCGGGCACTAACGTCATGGCGCCCAAGGCTGTCGGCATCAAGAAGTGGGAAGACCTGCGTGGCAAGCCGGTTTGCGGTAAGCAGGGCGCTTTTTACAACAAGGTTGTCGCCGACCGCTACGGCGCCAAGATCGTCGCCTTCACCGGTAACGCCGAGGCCAAGCAGGCATTACGCGACAAGAAATGTATCGCCTGGGTCTACGACGATTCGTCGATCATGTCGGACCTGTCTTCCGGCAACTACGACAGCTATGAAATGCCGCTTATGAGCGAAGATGACAATCCCTGGGGTCTGGCCGTACCGCTGGCCGAGAAAGACTGTATCTTCGGTAACTTCATGTCCGGGCTCACCTTCAACATGCATCAGTCGGGCAAGTTGATCGAGCTGGAAAAGAAGTGGGGCATTCAGGCCACGCAATACCTGCAGGATCAAAACAAGCGTTTCGCTGACTGGATTCAGTAATCCGGGCTTGAAAAGTTGGTAGGCAGCCGTTCGGGGTTCACCCCGGACGGCTTTATCGACTGGTCATCAAATGAACGCATTCCAGCAATACTTTTACGATCTCGCGCAGACCCACCCGAAATGGAATTTCATATACCTCTATGACCCGACGCAGACCGACCGTGTAATCGAGGGTCTGTGGATGACGATTCAACTGTCGGTCGTCTGCGTCATCCTCAGTGTCATCATCGGCGTCGTCGGCGCCTGGGCCCAGGGCGCTCATTCGAAGTACCTGCGCCTCGTGATGCAGGGCTACATCCAGTTTTTTCGCAACACCCCGCCGCTGGTGCAGTTGATGTTCTTCTATTTTGCGCTGGGCCAGTTTACGCCGACCTACTCTCCTGATGGCTGGCTCGAAGTACCCATCATCTCCAATGTCGGCTGGGCCATTATTTCGCTTTCGTTTTTTGCCGGCGCGTTCAACGTTGAAATTTTCCGCGCCGGTATCGAGGCAGTACCCGATTCCACCCAGGAAGCGGCCGAAGCGCTCGGCATGAACCGCTTGCAGATTTATATCTATATCGTGCTGCCACTGGCGTTTCGGGTCAGCCTGCCGGCGCTGAACAACAACCTGGTCAACCTGGTGAAGACAACCACCCAGGCGCTGGCGATCGCGGTACCCGAACTGCTCTACCAGATGATCAGTATTTATAACGACTACTCGACCGCGCAAAACGCCTGCATGGTATTTCTGTTTTTTGCCTACTTCATCCTGGTCGGAATCCTGGTGCTCGGCATGCACCGCTGGGAACACAGGTTGCGCATCCCGGGATACGGCGCATGAAGTCAGGTCGCAAAGCTACCGCAAGTTGCTACGGAGATACCGACCTCGCGGTATTAAAGCCGTTCAGGTACAGCCCCGCCGGCAGCGTGCAGGATTTGTTGTTCAGCCGTTGGCTGGCCGATTTTTCGCCGCGCAGCCTGCTCATCGTCGGCCTGCTATTCTGCCTCTGGCCGGGCTTTGCGATGGCGCAAAGCAATTATAGTTTCACGCAGGCGCTGGACGCACTGTGGCGCTGGTTACCGTTTATCGTGACCAAGGGATTCGCACTCAACCTGCTGGTCAGTTTCTTCACCATGCTGATCGGCACTATCGCCGGCGTCCTGCTCGGCCTGGGCCAGATTTCGCCATTGAAACCGCTGGCGCGAGCAAGCTGGTTTATCACCCAGTTGTTTCGCAACTCGCCCTGGCTGGTGTTGCTGTTCATCGTCATGCTGGCACTGCCTTTTGAAATTCAAATCGGCGATACCATCTACCCGATACCCGACTGGCTGAAGGCGGTTTTCGGCCTGTCGCTGCCGATCATGGCCAATATTTCGGAAATCGTACGCGGCGCGATCATGTCGGTGCCCACCGGCCAATGGGAAGCCGCCGAGTCACTCGCCTATACACGCCACCAGACCCTGTGGCTGGTAATCCTGCCGCAGTGTTTCAAGCGCATGATCCCGCCGTGGATGAACTGGTACGCCATACTGACGATGGCTACCCCGCTGATTTCACTACTCGGGGTCGAGGATATCGTCAACCTGTCGCGCCAGGCGATGGAGGCCGAAGACAACCACCCGGAACTGCTGGTGCCATTCTTCGGCTTTACGCTAATCATATTTTTCGCCTACTGCTATCCGATCGCGCGATACACGATAAGACTGGAGAAACGCTTTGTCGTCAATCAGTAAACTTTGCTGGAGCATCCAAGATGACCAATAACGACTGGACCCCGGACCAACCCCTGGTCTCGATCCATGACGTGCACAAGTCCTTCGGCGACCTCGAAGTGCTCAAGGGGGTTTCGCTGGATATCATGAAGGGTGAAGTTATCTGCATCATCGGCCCCTCGGGTTCGGGAAAATCAACGCTGATTCGCTGTGTCAACGCGCTCAACACGATTGACAGCGGTTCGATCAAGGTAGAAGGCCTGGAAGTGCATGACCCCGGCCTCGACAAGCTCGAGTTGCGCAAAAGAGTCGGCATGGTGTTTCAACAGTACAACCTGTTTCCACACAAAACCGCACTGGAAAACATCATGATGGCGCCGCTGAAGGTGTTGAAACAACCGCAGGCGGAAGCAGAGGAACGCGCGCACAAACTGATCAAGCGGGTCAACCTGGGCGGCAAGGAAAACAGTTATCCGGGCGAGTTATCCGGTGGCCAGCAACAACGGGTCGCGATCGCAAGGTCACTGGCAATGAATCCCGACGTCATGCTCTTCGATGAAGTCACCGCGGCACTGGATCCTGAAACCGTCAACGAAGTGTTACTCGCGATCAAGGACCTGGCGCAGGATGGTATGACCTGTATCCTGGTCACGCATGAAATGGGGTTCGCGCGTGAAGTCGCCGATCATATTTACTTCACCGACCGCGGCGTCATTGTCGAGCACGGTCCACCGGCAACCTTCTTCACCGAGGCCACCGACCCGCGCACCAGGGAATTCTTAAGCCAGATCCTGTAAATTCCAAACCCGGATTAGCCGATGACCAGCAACCATAACCTGCCGCAGCACGCCTCGGTAATCGTCATTGGTGGCGGCGTTATGGGCTGCTCAACACTCTATCATCTCGCCAAAACCGGGGTTAGCGATGCAATCCTGCTCGAACGCAACGAGCTGACCTCCGGGACAACCTGGCACTCCGCGGCGCAGGTACGTGCGCTGCGCTCGAGCAAGAACCTGACCGACCTGATTCGGTATTCGATTTCGCTCTACAGTTCGCTCGAACAGGAAACCGGCCAGGCTACCGGCTGGATCAACAAGGGCTCGCTCTCCATTGCGACCAATCCCGACCGGCTGACTTTCATCAAGCGACAGGAAGCGCTCGCGGAAATGTATGCCGTATCCGCAAAATCCATCTCCGTGGGCGAGGCGCAGGAGCGCTGGCCGATGATGTATACCGGGGATGTGATCGGTGCGGTCTGGTCACCGGACGACGGTCGGGTCGGACCTTCCGATCTATGCGCCGCCCTGGTCAAGGGTGCGCAAGCCAATGATGCGAAAATTTTTGAGCACACTGCCGTCAGCGGAATCAAGACGCGCGACGATAAAATCATCGGTATCGAAACCAGCGCAGGCGAAATCTCCTGTGACGCGATCGCGCTCTGCACTGGCCTGTGGAGTCGCGAAAACGCCGCCATGGCCGGTGTCGAGGTGCCGGTCTGGCCCTGCGAGCACTTTTACCTGTTAACTAATCCGGTCGACGGCATCTCGGGTAATTTGCCCACGCTGTCCGATCACGACAGCCACCTTTACATCCGTGACGATTCCGGTGGCTTGCTGGTAGGCTGTTTTGAACCGCTGGGCAAGGCGATCGATCCCGCACGGATCGGCAAGAACTTCGCTTTTCAATTGTTACCCGAGGACTGGGATCAGTTTGAACCGATGCTGGAAAACGCCCTGCATCGTCTGCCCTGCCTGGCCGACGCCGATGTTCGCATGCTGCTCAACGGTCCCGAGAGCTTTACCCCTGACGGGTCTTTCCTGCTTGGCGAGAGCGCTGAAACACGAGGCCTGTTCCTCGGTTGCGGCATGAACTCGGTTGGCGTCGCGACCGGTGGTGGCGCGGGCATGGCATTGGCGCACTGCATCGTTCACGGTCACACCCCGACCGATTTACACGAAGCGGACCCCAAACGATTTTCCGCCAGCTTCAACTCGGTGGCCGCCCTGACTGCGCGCGTGCCGGAGATTCTCGGCACCCACTATGCAATTCACTATCCCGGCACTCAATTGCACAGCGCGCGCAATTTGCAGCTGACGCCGCTGCATGCGCGCTGGCAGGCAGCCGATGCCCACTTCGGACAGTTTTCCGCCTGGGAGCGAGCACTCTATTTCGATAAGCAGCAAGATCCGGTACTGTCCTTCGGCAAACCCGATTGGTTTGACCAGGTCGCCCGAGAAGTCGACTACGCACACCGGCACGCAGCCATTTTCGACCAGTCCAGTTTCGGCAAGATAAACGTTCGCGGGCCGGATGCCGAGGTCTTTTTGAACCGGGTCTGTGCCAACGACATGACTCGATCTCCGGGACGAGCCATTTATACAGCGATGTTAAATTCACGCGGAGGATACGAGAGCGATCTAACCGCGCTGAGACTGGATAGAGAAGAATATCGCCTGTATGTCGGCACCAGCGCGATCAAGCGTGACCTCGCCTGGTTGCGGCGCCAGCAGCTGCCCGGGGAACGGATCGAGCTCTCCGATGTAACCGGTGCTTACGCCGTGCTCGGATTGATGGGCCCCGAAACGGGCAGGATCGCCGAACAGTTAGCTGCCCCCGAACTCAACCAGCTGGGATACTTCGAGTTTTGCCGCACCACGCTTGCCGGCGTTGCAGTCGAAGCCGCGCGCCTCTCCTATGTCGGCGAAGCCGGCTGGGAGATCAGCTGCCCGGCATCCCGGGCCGAAGAACTGTTTGCTGCGCTGGTCGGCGCGGGCGCAAAACCCGCCGGGATTTTTGCGCAGACCTCTATGCGCATCGAAAAGCGATTCCTGGCCTATGGTAACGACCTCGACACCGACATCGACCCGTTTCAGGCAGGGCTTGAGTTCGCGCTCGATTGGAACAGCGACTTTATCGGCAAGTCGGCGCTGCTCGAGCGCCGCGACCAGGCCCCGACCGGTAAACTGGTCAGTATCGTGTTCGACGAAATCGATGCCCGGCCACTCGGTAACGAACCGGTGCGCCAGGCGGGCAGGATTATCGGCAAAACCACCTCGGCCGCGTTCGGTTACCGCCTGGGTAAACCGGTCGCGATTGCCCGGCTTGAGTGCAAAAGTGAGAATAATTTGGACGGACTCAAAGTTGACGTCGATATAGCACGCAGTCAGAATGCCGGAACAGCTTTTCTAAATGCCGCTTACGACCCTCGAGGATCGAACATGCGCGCATCGACCAGGTGAGTCAATGAGCAACGTTTTCCCACGCAATTGCAAAACCCAGGCACCACTCGCGGTACAGGGAGATGGTGTTTATATCATCGACCGCACCGGCAAGCGCTACCTCGACGCATCCGGTGGCGCCGCGGTTTCCTGTCTCGGGCATAGTGACGCCGAGGTTATCGAGGCCATCAAATCACAGGTCGAACGACTGGAATTTGCGCATACCGGGTTTTTCAGCAGCGTGCCGGCGGAGGCGCTCGCCGAGCTACTGATCAAGGAAGCGCCGGGCGACCTGGAGCGAGTTTACTTCGTATCGGGCGGATCGGAAGCCGTCGAGGCGGCGCTCAAGCTCGCGCGGCAGTATTTCATCGAAATCGGGCAACCGCAGCGACATCGTGTCATTGCCCGCCGCCAGTCTTACCATGGCAATACCCTGGGCGCTCTCGCCGCCGGAGGCAACCTGTGGCGGCGAGAGCCCTTTTCACCGCTGATGATTGAAACCACGCATATCTCACCCTGCTACGCCTATCGCGACCAGCAGCAGGACGAGACCGAGTTTGAATATGGCCAGCGCGTGGCCAATGAACTCGAAGCTGAAATTCAGCGCCTCGGCGAAGACCAGATCATGGCGTTTATTGCCGAACCCGTGGTTGGCGCCACCCTTGGTGCAGTGCCAGCGGTGGAGGGATATTTCAAACGTATCCGTGAAATCTGCGATCAATACGGCGTGCTACTGATTCTCGACGAAGTCATGTGCGGCATGGGTCGAACCGGCTCCCTTTATGCCTGCGACCAGGAAGGCATCGCGCCCGATATCATGACCATCGCCAAGGGACTCGGTGCGGGTTATCAACCGATCGGCGCCATGCTTTGTAGCGCCCAGATTTACCAGGCCATCGAGCATGGTTCGGGCTTCTTTCAACATGGCCATACCTATATCGGACACCCGGTCGCCTGCGCCGCGGCGCATGCGGTGGTAAAAAAGATTATGGACCGACGCGTGCTCGACCAGGTGTTGACACAGGGAGTACTGCTGCGCAAGTCGCTGTTGGACAAGTTCGGTGATCATCCGCATATCGGTGACATCCGCGGTCGCGGCCTGTTTATCGGACTCGAGCTGGTGCGTGACCGGGATACCAAAGCAGCATTTCCGCCACAGCTCGGCCTGCATAAAAAATT
>CALDDP010000332.1 GCA_937936805.1 uncultured Gammaproteobacteria bacterium
AATGCCAGTGACACCAATGGTGGATAGAAAAAGTACTTCGTCAGGCGGTAACGATTGAGCAGGCGCGTCGTCACCAGTGCCGCCAGTATACCCACGAATGCGGCAATTAGCAGCGGCGGAAAATAAACCCCGCCAATAGCAAACTCGTGAGGGACAGGGGTCAGCATGATTGGTGATACTCGGTCATACAAAGCGCTCTTCGTGCCACGGAACCCAGTCGATAGCAGCCGCATTGTCGACATATTCTACCAGTGCTGTCGACACTGCACTGTAGGCAGCCAGCAGACGATAGAAGCTTTCGGCATCGCGTTCGCTGTGCTGAGCGTCCGGGGAATTGTCTACAGCCTCCTTTATACGCACTTCCAGTTTATCCAGCGTCTGTGCCAGCCGTTCACGCAACACCTCCTGCCCACCGGCAGGAGGGCCCGCCGCCAGCCTTTTAAAGGAGGTCTGTATGCCGATCCTCCAGGCGCGGATATCCTCGAGCAATTGTTGCACCAGAAATGCAGCCTGAGGCTTGTCGCTTTCCCCCAGCAGCCGTTCCATGCGGTAGCTCA
The DNA here is from genome assembly GCA_937936805.1 of uncultured Gammaproteobacteria bacterium. GTDB lineage: Bacteria > Pseudomonadota > Gammaproteobacteria. The sequence continues at coordinate 558 of CALDDP010000332.1, forward strand.
GCAACTGCAGGCTGTTCATCAGGGTCTGCACCTGCTCCATCGAGGTGCTGGACAGTGCCCAGTTGTCGAGGTGTGGCGCCCAGCTACCGAGTTTAGCTGGCAGCGTGGCCACTTCGCGTGCATGAAACGCCTTTTTCCAGTGATCCAGCCACGTTGCGGAGCGGGACGGGTCCCATCGCGTGGCCGACATCAGGTATTCGCTGCTGCGAAAGTAACGACCAAGCAGGCGCATGAAGCGTCGCTCCGGGCGCGGTGACCAGGGAAAGTATGCGGTAGTCGCGTAAACCAGGAATATCAGCGGAAACATCATCGCCGTGTTGGCGACACTGAGGAAGTTATAGCTCTGCTCGTTGGAAATTGAGGCAATTGCGACAAACATGCCTAGCCCAAGTGCCCTGCCCAGCATTTGTTGTGGTTCCGAGTATAAATAGGTAATTGCGAAAGTTGCGGTAAAGATCATCAGGCCGAGATCGAAGAAGCTCGACAACATCGGCATCAGGAATATATAAAGTATGGCGGCAAACAGGACACTGCCGGCGGACGGCGCAACCAGTTTCGAAACAGGGAGCTGCGGCATGTTCGCGATGGCTATCCCCAGCGCAGCGGCAAAGCTTACCAACCCGGTGCCTCCGGGCAAATCATTAACGTAAATCAGGGCGAGCCAGGCCATCCAGATGATTGCCATGTAGCGGGCAGCATTCGCCAGTCGATCCAGGTCCGGCAGAAACAGCGATTGCCCCGAACGCGGTGGATCGGGTATGGCACTTGTTGTGCCGTATCCCTTGAGTTCGCTGAGCGTTTCGAACAACGCGCGTATCAACTGCTCCAGCTGCAACATGTTCGAATGAGCGACCACAACGCTAGCTCTGTCGAAATGTGACAGGCGTCGCAACGCATCTTTGTCGAAGGCAAGCTCCTGAATTTGCAGCACCCGGTCCGGAGCATGATCGTCCAGCATTCGAGTGATCTGCGCCAGGCGCCGGTCGAGTTCTGCACCATATATTTCCAGATTTGGCAGTAATAGCTGCAGCTGCTGCGCCTCTACCTCGACCAGGCTTTCACGCCAGCGCTCCAGGGCCTGCATCAGGTCCATCTCCTGCTGCTGATAGCGCCGCCAGGGTTGCCGTAATTCCCAGACATCAGTGCTATCGATTTCGGCCGCATCCAGTTGCTTGTCAAACCGGGTTTTGGCCTGGACTACGAGAGAATTCAGGCGCTGAACCTCCGTCACATCCCCCTGCCCCTGCGCCAGGCCAAGGCAGGCCTGGTAAAACTGGTTCTGGCTGCGAGCCAGTTCGGTGGCAGCGGCGTTGAACGCGTTAATGCTGCGGCTGGGCCAGAGAAAAATGGCCACCAGGCTGTATACGAGGATACCCAGCCCGGTCTGCTGGGAACGCAACACCGCGGTATTGAAGGCGTTAACCGGATCCGCTCCTCCGTCTAAACAGATTATCACGGCTACGAAGCAGGACACCTGCCAGAAATACGCGTGCTTGCTGCCACTCATCATGTAGCAGCAGAAACCGGCGTAAACGGAAACGGTCAGTATGAAGGCCCAACGATCCTGTGCGAACAGTGCAATGAAGGTCAGCGCCACCACTGCCGCCACCAGCGTGCCGAACATACGCAAGGCGGCATGGCTCATCGATTGCCCGATCGATGCCAGGCTGACCACTGAAATAGCGAGTCCGGCCCAGTAGGGTCTGTCCCAGTCCTGAGACAGCGAAATGCCGTAGGCGATGGTCATCGCCAGGGCGACCTTGATCGATTCTTTTGCCTTTCTGGAAAGCACTATTTAGTAACCAATAAACTTCATGACATCAGGGAATAACCGATATAACCCGCATAAATGGCGACCAGCAAACCACCCATGAGCCGTCCCAGTGTGCGCTTTTTTGACAACGTCACAAATACGACCAGCAAGGCAGTGACCGCGACGTTGGTAATCACCGCCGTGTTAAGCGCCAGGTCGAGCGGAATCGGCATGATCAGCGCGGTTGCGCCCAGGGTGAAGAAGATATTGAATATATTCGAGCCGAGTACGTTACCTAGCACCATGCCGACGTCCTTGCGCAGCGCTGCGGTGATGGACGCGATCAGTTCGGGAAAAGATGTCCCCGGACCGACGATGACCAGGCCGATTACCCGCTCCGACATACCGAAGCCCTTCGCGATACCGCTGGCCCCGTCGACGATGAACTCACCGCCGAACACCAGCCCTGCCAACCCGATTAAAACGTAAAAAGCCGCCTTAGACATCGCGTGAGGCGTCTCGCCATCATCCGTTTTGGCTACGCCGTGCTTGACTGCCTTGCCGTGATGGGAACTCGCCGCCGCGGCCTCGCCGTAAACGTAGCGCATGAAGATCGCGAAAAAGAACAGCATGACCAGCCCGCTGGACATGAAGATCTCATGGTATTTGATCTGATCGAAATAAATCTGATTGCCACTGATACCCACTACCGCCGCCGCAATCAGCGCCATGGGAAGGTCTTTGGTGGCCGCATCGTTGCCGACCGCTATCGGCGAGATCAGGCTGACAATACCGATAACAGCGCAGATGTTAAACAGGTTACTGCCGAGGACATTACCCAGCGCCAGGTCGGTGCTACCGTGCAGGGCCGAGTTGATATTGACGGTAAACTCGGGCATCGAAGTGCCGAAGGCGACGATTGTACTGCCGATGACCAGGGTTGGAATATTGTAATGCTTGGCAATCGCCGAACCCCCATCAACCAGGAAATGGGCGCCGGATACCGCGAGGCCTATACCCAGTAAAAGTAAAACTATATCCATTAGCTTCTCGCTGCTGTTTGTTTACAGGACATCATGAGTCTAGCCCTTAACACAGGGTTGCTGCACATCCGTTTCAAGTCCGATGAAGGCCAATATACGCTGTTCCTGGTAGGCGTAAAAGGGATTATGGCGCAGGCGCAACATGTCGGCTGCAGCTACCTGTAACACTTTTCTCTCTCCTCTTAACGCACGGTTGCCCAGCCTGATACCCGGGCTGGGACCCGCCGACTCACCGCCGTACACCGGATCGTCAGGCCGAAACGGCAAGGCAACGTGCGCCAGCGAGTAGACTCTTTCAGGCCATGTCAGATGCGTGTCGCAGGCTTCAATGGCGGAAGACCCTGGCATTCTGCTGAACGCGACCATCGACCTGTCCGTTTCGTCCTTGTTGCTTACCAGGGTGAGCTTGAAGCTGTGATTCAGCCGCTCACGCATGGGATCGATCCAGGCCGACGGGTTTGCCACCATGATCGGTTCGATATCGGCGTAGCGGTTGATGTCATACAACACCAGTTGGTGCATCTTCTGTTGCAAAGCACCGTCCCCGGGCGGAATTGACGGTAAACGCTCAAACAGGTTATGAACCAGTGCCGGGGCTGTTACGGTGTCGTCAACCACCGACTGAAAGGCCAGAATGGGCGGCATGCGATCCAGTGTGCCCGCCTTCTGGCTGGCGCTAATCTGCCGTTGAATTTGCTGCGTGATCCGGTAGGCCTGGTCACCGGCGTTCAACGCAAACGAACCATATTTCCACGGGTCGTACTCGGGCTGCAAGCCACTCCAGGCGAGCTTTTCGTGGCCCAGTAAACTACCCAGCGCCAGTTGCCATTTGGCCAGAACCGCGAGCTTGCTGATGCCGATTTCAGGGGACATCAGGATCAAACCCTCGATCGCCGCCAGGTCGTTGTCGGCCAGCGAATCCAGCGCGTAATTCACCGCCAGCGCAGCTCCGTTGGAATAACCTACGATATACAGCGGTCGATTAGCGGATTTCTCGCGCAGCTCGTGCATCACAAGCCGCACCGCGGCGGCCATGTCCTCCCACTCCACATGGAGCAGGCCCGACGGCGCCTGTCCGTGCCCGGGAACCCTGAGACCGATCACGTAACC
>CALDDP010000333.1 GCA_937936805.1 uncultured Gammaproteobacteria bacterium
TGATCTCAGGCTTTCAAAGTTGAAAAAAATCGTTATGATAATACCTTAGTATTTTACTTGGTTATTTTGAGGTATTGAATGGACGTCCTGGAACGTATTAAACAGCAAGTCGAAACCCACCCGGTTATCATCTACATGAAAGGCACTCCGCAGTTGCCCCAGTGTGGATTTTCCAGCAGGACCGCGGAAGCGCTTAAATCGCTCGAGATTGAGTTTGCCTATGTCAATGTATTATCCGATCCCGAGATTTTTCAAAACCTGCCACGCTTTGCCGACTGGCCAACATTCCCGCAGGTATATGTTGACGGGGAGTTAATCGGTGGTTGCGATATCACGCTCGAAATGCACGCCTCGGGTGAGCTGGAGAAGGTAGCCCGGTCCGCGGTGGAAAGAAAAGCAGGTTAAGCCGGCTATTGCTTTTGGTAAGCCCCGCACAGGCCGGTTTTTTTTATGATGCTGGAATCAAATCGGTGCGCTGGCCTGTCGAACCTGAGCGATAATTTGTGTGGCTGAAGGCGCCGGGTCGAATTCATGACCATGCCAGACACCTATCGAGATGCCTAGTTGCTTCCCCTGGTCGGTGGTTTGCATGGTGTGTCGTTTGATACTGCTTATTAATCGTTGGAACAGATCGGCATTGAATTTATCCGGGTCCGGGTACGGCACCAGTACGGCGAAGCTGCTCGTATCGAAACGTGCAACCATATCCATCGGTCGCAATGAAAGCTGAATCGAATTGGCAATGGTTTTAAGTGTGCCAAGGCGTAATTCATTGTTTGATGAGCTTAATTCGATCAGGCTGACACCGAGTCCACCACCGCGACTCTTACAATGCTCGATCAAAGCCTCGATATGTAATTCAAGTTGAGCCCGGTTTGGCAGGCTGGTTTCAGGATCCTGCAAACTGTGTTGCTTGATGTGCAGGAACCGGCTACCCAGGGTGCGCGTGCGTTCTCGCAGTTCATTTTGCTGGAAGGCATTTCGACCGGCGCCATACACTCTAGCGGCAAGCTCAAAATGGTTGGCCGACTTGGAAATGAAATCGTCAACTCCGCGGTCGAATGCAACCATGATGCTCGAGGCCGTGTCTTCCGCGGTGAGTAAAACGATGCCGGTATAGCGGTCGTTGTTTTCATCCCAGCGGCGAAGCAGGTCGGTCATCTCGAGGCCGTTCATGCCCGGCATCCAGAAATCGGCAATCACGACGTGGGCGCGGCGTTGATTGAGCAGGTACAGGGCTTCGTCAGCCGAAGATGCAGTGCGAATGTCGGTGAAGCCCGATTTGCCGAGCGCGGATTTTATTACTTCGCGGCTAAATTGCAGGTCATCGACGACGATTATGGAAAGATCTTCTTTGTGCAAGGTTCGGGGGAATTATTATAGTGTGTTCGAGTATAGTGGAAATCTCGGCCTAAGACTGTACAAACGCGGATTCATTGACAATCTTGCAAAACAGCATTGCCGTCATCTCGGCATCATATACCGCCGAATGTGCCTCACTGGAGTCCCATTCCATGCCGGCTGACTGGATGGAACGCGCCAGTACTGTTTGTCCGTATGCCAGGCCGGCGAGGGTCACCGTGTCGAAGGTGCTGAATGGATGAAACGGGTTACGCTTGATTCCGGCTCTCGCTGCCGCGGCGTTGATAAACTTGAGATCGAAGTGCGCGTTATGACCTACCAGGATCGCCTTGCTGCAGGCGTGATTCCTGATGGCTTCGCGCACCGGCTTGAAAATTTTTGGTAACGCCTGTTTTTCTTCTACGGCAAAGCGAAACGGGTGGTCGACATCGATGCCATTGACCTCCATCGATCTGGGTTCGAGATTGGCGCCTTCGAATGGCGTTACGTGGCAGGAAACGGTTTCGCTACAGTATAGTTCCCCGCGCTCGTCGATATCGATTAGTACCGCGGCAATTTGCAACAGCGCATCGGTGTTCTCGTTAAAGCCTCCGGTTTCAACATCGACGACAACCGGCAGAAAGCCACGAAATCGCTGCGACATCTGCGTTGATTCATTCACCATCAACTACTTTCCAGTGCAGAGTTTCGCCTGCCCTGAACGGGACCAGGCTGGAGTCGGGGTAGGGCAGCGAATCAGGTACTAACCACTCGTTGCGTGCGAGGCTAAGCGTTCCTGAATTTTGCGGCAGACCGTAAAAGTCGGCGCCGTTACAGCTCATAAATTTTTCGAAGTTGCTAAAGTCGCCGGCCAGTTCAAATGCTTCGGCGTATAGCTCGACGGCAGTGTGGGCGGAGTAAATTCCGGCACAGCCACAGGCGGCTTCTTTCGCATCCTTGCTATGCGGGGCGCTGTCGGTACCGGCGAAGAAACGGGCTTCACCCGCGCTCGCCGCGTCAAGCAATGCCTGGCGATGTCGTTCACGTTTGGCTACCGGCAGGCAATAATGATGCGGCCTGATGCCGCCCTGGAAAATTGCGTTTCGATTGATCAGCAGATGATGCGGGGTAATAGTCGCTGCCAGGAAGCCGTCACCGGCGCGCACATATTCTACGGCATCGAGGGTGGTGATATGCTCGAATACTATCCGCAATTCGGGAAAGTCCTTGCGGATCCGGCAAAGGCTCTGCTCGATGAAGACCTTCTCGCGATCGAAAATATCGACCTCCGGTGCGGTGGCCTCTCCGTGCACCTGGAGCACAAGGCGATGCTCCTGCATGGCCTCGAAAACGCGATCGAGTTTTGCCAGGTCGGTAACCCCGGCAGCGGAGTTGGTCGTGGCACCGGCCGGGTAAAGTTTGGCACCATGGATAAACTCGGATTCACCGGCGGCCTGGATATCTTCGACAGAGGTGTTATCGGTCAGGTACAGCGTCATCAGTGGGGTAAAGTGGCTCTGTGCTGGCAGCGCGGCGAGAATTCGCTGCCGATAAGCCATTGCATCGGCACAGCTGCGCACCGGCGGACTCAGGTTCGGCATGATAATAGCGCGACCGAACTGGCGTGCAGTATCTGCGACAACTGCCTCCATAAAAGGCGAGTCGCGCAAATGCAGATGCCAGTCATCGGGGGTGATGATGGTTAGTTTATTCATTGCAGGTGAATTTCAGATAGTAAAGGTTGATATTGGTATTAATTATAATAATAACGTCTGAGTGTGGATCGATATGTTGTATAATCCCGCCAATTTACAGCAAAGGCGGCGCACGTGGTAGATCAAACCGATATTGATCCTGAAGAAACTCAGGAATGGATAGAATCGCTCGATTCGGTGCTCGAACGGGAAGGTCCGCAGAGGGCTCATTTTTTACTTGAACGACTGATCGATAAAACTCGTCGCTCAGGAGCCTATCTGCCATTTTCGGCAAAAACAGCTTACGTAAACACCATTCCACTCTCGCAACAGCGCCCGATCCCGGGTGATCAGGCGATTGAGCACAGTATTCGTTCGGTGATCCGCTGGAATGCCGCGGCAATGGTCGTGCATGCGAATCGCAAATCGAGCGAACTCGGCGGGCATATCGCAAGCTTCGCGTCGGCGGCGACATTATACGACGTTGGCTTCATGCATTTTTTTCGTGCGCCCAACGAAGAGCACAAGGGCGACCTGGTATTCTTCCAGGGGCACTCTGCTCCCGGCGTATATGCACGCGCTTTCCTCGAAGGCCGAATCAGTGAAGAACAGTTAAAAGCGTTTCGCCAGGAGGCTATGAACGAAAACGGACTCTCGTCTTATCCCCATCCCTGGCTGATGCCGAATTTTTGGCAGTTTCCTACCGTATCGATGGGGCTTGGCCCGATCATGGCGATTTACCAGGCGCGTTTTATGAAGTATCTCGAGAACCGTGAACTCCAGCCGCAACATAATCGCAAGGTCTGGGCCTTCATGGGCGACGGAGAAATGGATGAACCCGAATCGCTGGGAGCGATTTCACTCGCTACTCGCGAGAATCTCGATAACCTGATTTTCGTTATCAACTGTAACCTGCAGCGTCTCGATGGTCCGGTGCGAGGCAACGGCAAGATAATCCAGGAACTGGAGGCAGTATTCCGTGGCGCGGGCTGGAACGTATTAAAGGTGGTCTGGGGCTCTTACTGGGACCATCTGCTAGCCAAGGACAAGGACGGTGTGCTGCAACGGCTGATGGAAGAAACGCTCGATGGCGAGTACCAGGCCTGTAAGGCCAAGGGTGGAGCCTATACGCGGGAACATTTTTTCGGCAAGTATCCCGAAACCCGTGAAATGGTTGCCGACATGTCCGACGAGGACATCTGGCGTTTGAATCGGGGCGGCCACGATCCGCACAAGGTTTACGCCGCTTATGCGGAAGCGGTTGAATCGAGCGGTCGGCCTACCGTAATCCTGGCGAAGACAGTCAAAGGTTACGGTATGGGTGAAGCCGGTGAAGGGCAGAACATAACCCATTCGCAAAAGAAAATGGGTGAAGATGCACTCAAGGCGTTTCGCGATCGTTTCAATATTCCGATCAGTGACGATGATATAGCGGAGGCGCCTTTCTACAAATTTGCGCAAGACAGCGTAGAAATGGAATACATGCGCAACAGCCGCGAGCAACTGGGTGGATACATGCCGGTGCGCAGCGACACGGCGGAGCCGTTAATTATTCCCGGCCTCGAAATATTCGATGCGTTACTAAAAGACAGCGGTGATCGTGAATTCTCAACTACCATGGCTTTTGTGCGCATGCTTTCCACGCTCGCGCGTGACAAGAATATCGGTAAGAATATTGTTCCAATCGTACCCGATGAAGCCCGGACCTTCGGTATGGAGGGTATGTTCCGACAACTTGGTATTTATTCGTTCAAGGGGCAGCTGTACGAGCCGATGGATTCTGACCAGGTGATGTATTACCGCGAGGATATCAAGGGGCAGATTCTTGAAGAAGGCATCAACGAGGCCGGTGCGATGTCTTCGTGGATTGCCGCGGGCTCTGCCTATAGCGCCCACGGAGTCAGCATGATTCCTTTTTACATCTATTACTCGATGTTCGGTTTTCAGCGCATTGGTGACCTGGCCTGGGCCGCCGCCGATATGCAGGTACGGGGCTTCCTGATGGGTGGAACCGCCGGACGCACCACGCTCGCCGGCGAAGGCCTGCAGCACCAGGATGGGCATAGCCTGGTCGTTGCAGGGACTATTCCCAACTGCATCTCCTACGACCCGACCTTCGCCTACGAGCTTGCGGTCATCATCCACAGCGGGATGAAACGGATGTACCAGCTGAAAGAAAATGTTTTCTATTACATTTCGGTAATGAATGAAAATTATCTGCATCCGGCAATGCCCAAGGGTGCGGAAGAGGGCATTATCAAGGGCATTTACTGTCTTGAAGAAGGTGAGGAAAAGGGTCCCAAGGTGCAGCTAATGGGATCGGGTACAATTTTACGCGAGGTTATTGCGGCGGCCAGGCTATTGAAGAAGGATTTCAAGATCAATGCCGATGTGTGGAGCGTGACCAGCATTAACGAACTCGCCCGCGAAGCGCAGAGTTGTGCGCGCTGGAACCAGTTGCATCCGACCAAAAAAGCACGGCAAAGTTATCTCGAAACCTCGCTGCGGGGGCGCAAAGGACCGGTTATTATCTCGACCGACTATATTCGCGCCTATACGGAACAAATACGTGAATTTGTCTGGTCACGTTTCGTCAGCCTGGGTACCGATGGTTTCGGTCGTAGTGATACCCGTGACAACCTGCGCACCTTCTTTGAAGTTAATCGCTATTATATCGTGGTCTCCGCGCTCAAGGCCTTGAGTGATGATGGCGAAATCGAGAGTAAGGTGGTACAGCAGGCAATCAAGAAGTATGGTATCGATCCCGAAAAGCCTGAGCCGACGACGGTTTAGGCGGGCGAGCAGGAGCATCCAAAGTGGCAGAAAATAAAACTATAGCGCTTCCTGATGTTGGTGACTTTCAGGATATAGAGATTATCGAAATACTGGTCGCAGCAGGCGATATGGTCGAGGCGGAGCAATCGATCATCGTGCTGGAATCAGACAAGGCGACGATGGAAATCCCCAGTCCTTATGCCGGCACTATTGAAACGATATCAGTCAAGGTCGGTGATAAATTGAATGAGGGTGATCAAATCGCTACCCTCAGTACCAGTGATACTGCGAAAACGACGGCTGACAGCAGCCCCGCCGTGGCGGCTGAAGCAGAGACCGCGACAATCGAAGCCGAACCGGCAACAGAACCTGCAACCGAAGAGGTGACGGCGGCTGTTGCGCCTGATGCTGATGAGCATAGAGCCAGCGCCACGCCCGGGAAGAAACTGAAACCGCATCCCGGCGCCGAAGCGGGCATGGCGGTGAGTAGCAGTAGCAAAACCATTCATGCCAGTCCCTCGATTCGCAGGTATGCGCGGGAACTCGGGGTTAACCTGGAGCAGGTTATTGGCAGTGGGCCCAAGGGTCGCCTGCTTAAGGCGGACGTCAAGGCCTTCGTCAAATCGGCCATGTCCAGCGGAACCAGTACCGGTGGCAGCGGTATCAGCGTCAGCAGCCTGCCGGAGATCGATCATTCGAAGTTCGGTGCAATTGAGACGGTTGCATTGAGTCGCATCCAGAAAATATCTGGAGCACACCTGCATCGTAGCTGGGTCACGGTACCCCATGTTACGCAGTTCGACGATGCCGACATCACCGAGCTCGAAGCCTTCCGCAAGGGTCTCGCCAAAGATGCGGAAAAGAAGGGAGTGCGATTAACACCGCTGATATTTTTGATGAAAGCGGTGGTAAGTGCCCTGCGCGAGTTTCCGGGCTTCAATGCGTCGCTCGATGCGAGTGGTGAAAACCTGATCATGAAAAAGTATTTTCATATCGGCATCGCTGTTGAT
>CALDDP010000334.1 GCA_937936805.1 uncultured Gammaproteobacteria bacterium
GCGCGATCCATCGCTGCGCCAGCCTCGGCCGACGGCGAAAAGCGCGAGTAGGGTTGCACCCGCGTATGGTGGTTGTAGTGTTCGAGTACCGTGTTGACCTGGTTGCAGACATAGCTGCCACCCGCGTTACAGGCGAAGACGAATTCTGCATCGTCGTCAAGCTGATCGAAATGCGATCTGACAAAGTCGATGTCGAGTTTCATAATGATGTTCCGCTGGAATTTCCTAATGGTAGTTTTTTTTATACTCGGCATAAACCGATTCAAATCGCGTCAGGTTGATGGCCGTGTAATCGGCGAAATCCATATCGATTTTCGAATGAAGTTCCGACACCATCGACCACATGGTTTCGCGCAGTAACGAAGCGCATTTCATCGCGTGATAACTGGCAAGTCTTGCCGGGTCGGGTTCTGCACCGAAGTATTGCTGCAGCATAAGCAGTTCCTGCGCAGCGTCAAGTTCATTATTCGATGCCAGGTTTGACAGGTCGAATAACGGGCTATTGAAACCGGCGTAGTCAAAGTCGATTAGCCAGATCCTGTCACCGTCATCGATGAAATTAGCTGGCAAAAGGTCGTTATGACCAAACACGATTTCGACCGGACCTACCGCGGCTTCAAGCTCGAGGGCTGCTTTTGCCAGTTCAGGCAGGCGTCCGGCATGAACGCTGTCGCCCTGCATGAGCAGGTTCTGGTAATGGCGTAACACCTGGAACACCCAGAACATTACCGCTATCCCGTTGAACTGTTTCGGCACCTGGTGATGGAAGCGTCTCAATAGTTCGAGGATGCGCTGTAGATTGACGTCGACGCGCACGTCAGCTTCGGTGAACACCCTGCCTTCGACAAATCGCGTCACCAGGATGCCGGTTTCGTGATGTACCAGTTCCGGGCTAACGCCAACCCTGAAAGCGGCCTGGCTGCTGGCAACCTCATTCGCGCGGGAGATCAGGTGAATCGGGTCGTCTTCACCGAAGCGTACCACGAACTGATCGCCGCCATCGGTGACCTTGAAGTTGAGATTGGTCATACCCCCGCTCAACGGCTCGATCTCGATATCGTTTTTCCAGCAAGACAGTGCCGTGATGCGGGCTGCGGCAGTTTGGTTCATAGAGCGGGCTATTCCTGGTATCGATCGCGGCATGATAGCATCGACATCACCATGCGCAATCAGGCGAATCAATTCTTTAAACGGGGCTGGTGCCGGTTTGCCCGCGATCCGATATTGCTGAACTGGGTCAACGCAAGCCTGGCCTCGGCCCGCGCGGCTGTGCAGGATCCGCAACAGGCAAAGTGGTTGCGCTACCAGAAGACCTGGTTTGCCGGCGTCAACGTATTGCCCAACGACTCACAGGGTGCGGTTGCCGATAGCGGTCCGTTGCGTGGCGAGGTCGTAGATTTCATCGCAGGCCGGTTGAAGCTTGAAAACTTTAACTGGGATCGTGGCCAGGTATCGGTTTGTTATCCCGGTTATCCGCAACCGATGGCAGGGGAATCGACCGGGAAGACGCTTTATCGGCGTGAGCGCGATGCCGCGCATGTCGATGGATTATTGCCCGAGGGTCCAGAACGGCGGCGCCATTTACGCGAGTACCACGGATTTATTCTCGGGATCCCGATGGTCGAGTTTGATGCCGAGGCCTCACCCTTCGTGGTTTGGGACGGTTCGCACGAAATTATACGCAACGCTTTTATGCAACGGTTCGCGGGTATTCCAGCGGCGCAATGGGGCGAGCAGGATGTGACCGAGGTATACCATGCCGCCCGCGAACAGGTGTTTGCCACCTGTGAGCGCAATGAACTCCATGCCCGACCCGGCGAGGCGTTTCTCGCGCATCGACTGGTGCTGCACGGCATGGCAGCCTGGCGCGATAATGCGGTTGCCGGTGCCGATGGGCGCATGATCTGTTATTTCCGCCCCGATCCTTTAGGGCCTTACGAATGGCTGCATAATCCTTGAGATGGCTGCGAGGGTCGCACGATCTTACCGGGCTCAACCCTCGGGGTCAGACCACGTTTTTCGTCATACCTATCAATTCCACCTCCGCATATACCGAAAAACGTGCTCTGACCCCCCCTCGAAGTAAGAGACTGAATTAAAATCAGGTAAGAATTACGGTGCCGGTCGGTGTATCGATGCTGGCCGACAGGTAAGGAGTCTCGCTATCGGCAATGGCTTCGACGTCAACCAGGTGGGCGGCTCCCATTGCGTCGAGCCGCTCGGTTATCCACCGCGGGCGGTTGTGATAGATGGTCAAATTTTGCAGCAGGCAATCGAAATCGACCATGTCCCGGGATGGATGCGGTGCACTGTGCCACTGGATGCAATAGGGTAGCATCCCACCCGCGAGCAGGCGGCCATCGTCGGTCAGGCCGATTTCCCATTTGAGTTGGTCACGACTCAGCGCGGTCGGGGTACCGATATCGAACCCCGCACTATCTGCAAGCTGGCGGATATCAGCCGTATTCATCACCCAGGTAATAAGTCGCGGACCTTGTTTGATGGCGGCGCGCAGCAGGCTGTCATCGAGTCCGAACCAGCGCGGACGCTTCGGCACCTCGGCTTCGGGATCGATTGCAATGACTTCGAGATAAGCGTCATTGCCGAGTTGCATCAAGTGGTTATGAGTCCCCATGGTTCGATGAAATCCGCCTTTGGGAATCTCTATACCGAGACAGGAGCGAACGTAGTCGACGCCCTGTTTCAGGCTGTCCGCTGCGACGACGATATGATCGAGATTATTCATTCCGCTATGGTAGATTACAACGCTACCGGTTAACAGTATTACGCGGTAGAATTTCACTCCCCGAATCTGTTCTGAGGTAGCGCCAATGAATATTTTGACCAATCGAATCGAGTACCCGGTCGGTGACAGCACCCACCAGGGATACCTGGCTTACGATGATGAAATAGCGGCAAATCGTCCCGGGATCGTCATAGTGCATGAATGGTGGGGATTGAACGATTACATCGTCAGGCGCGCTCATATGCTT
>CALDDP010000335.1 GCA_937936805.1 uncultured Gammaproteobacteria bacterium
GTATTAATGGCCGGTGTGTTCTGGTCGACCATGGGGCTCGGCATTCGCAATATCGAAGTCGCCAATGTCTGGCAGATCCTGTTTTATCGCTCCTGGGCCCTGGGAGCTTTTCTATTTATCCTGATCACTTTCCGCTCTGGCTACAGACCTATAACCACGATTAGAAAAGCCGGCGTCGCCGGTGCAATCGGCGGCATGGGGCTGGTGCTGGCATTTGCCGGTGGCATCTACGCGATCCAGACCACGACCGTGGCGAATGCCATGTTCCTGTTTGCCGCGGCGCCGTTCCTGGCAGCCGTGCTCGGTTGGGTAATCCTGCGTGAATCGGTACGCAAGGCGACCTGGGTGGCCATGGTCTTCGCGATGATCGGTATTGCCTTCATGGTACTCAATGGGATTTCTGCCGGCCGCATGTGGGGCAACATAAGTGCGCTCATTTCCGCCACCGGTTTTGCGATTTTCACCATCGCGCTGCGTTGGGGCAGGCTTGAAGATATGTTGCCGGCGGTTTTTCTTGCCGGCGTGTTTGCGATCATTGTGTCCGCTATCGTTTGCCAGGTCGGCGGATACGGATTCGATGTTCCCGCGCAAGATATCGCGATCGCCCTGTCGCTGGGTGTGTTCCAGGTAGGGGTCGGACTCGCTGTTTATACCATCGGTTCGAAAGTGGTGCCTGCGGCCGAACTCACGCTGTTATCGATGACAGAGGTATTGCTCGGCCCTCTCTGGGTATGGCTGTTCATCGGTGAAACAGCGAGTTTTTTCACTCTCGTCGGTGGCTCGATCCTGATGCTTGCGATTGCGGGCAACGCGATCAGCGGCCTGCGTCGCAAACCGGTTCCGGTAATTTGATGATGACGAATTTTCTATTTGACGGCCTGCTGGCCGGACGGGCCGCCGATACCAGCCCGCTGATGCGAGTCGCCGATGGCGCAACATGGTCTTATGCCGATCTCGTTGGACTTAGCGGCCGGCTCGCCCACCAGTTGCAGGCCCTGGGCGTTCAGGCAGGTGACCGGGTTGCCGTGCAGGTAGATAAGTCGGTCGAGGCAATCGCGCTGTACCTGGCGACGATCAGGGCCGGGGCGGTGTTTCTGCCGCTGAATACTGCCTATACCCGTGCCGAGGTTGGCTATTTCCTGGAAGACGCCGAACCCCGGGTATTTGTCTGCAGCAGCAAACGCAAGGCTGAATTCGAGGGTATCGAGGCACGGCTGACTACGCTGGATGGTGACGGTGGCGGTAGCCTTATGCAGGCCGCCCAGGCACATCCGGTGGCATTCGACGATATCGCGCGCGGGCCACAGGACCTTGCGGCAATTCTGTATACCTCGGGCACCACCGGTTTGTCGAAAGGGGCCATGCTCAGTCACGATAACCTGCTTTCCAATTCAAAAACGCTGGTCGACTATTGGCAGTTTACGGCTGACGATGTGCTGCTGCACGCGCTGCCGATATTTCATACCCATGGCCTGTTCGTGGCCACCAACGTCGCCATGATTGCCGGTGCTTCAATGATTTTCCTGGCGCGCTTCAATCTCGATCAGATGATAGAGCATTTAGCCAATGCTACTGCGTTGATGGGCGTGCCGACCTTTTACACCCGTCTGCTTGCCGACGATCGTTTCGACCGCGACCTGGTTGCGCATATGCGCCTGTTCGTCTCCGGTAGTGCACCGATGCTTGCCGAAACCCATGTAGAATTCGAGGAGCGGACCGGGCACCGTATTCTCGAACGTTATGGAATGACCGAAACCAATATGAATACTTCTAATCCCTACGTCGGAGAGCGTCGTGCCGGTAGCGTCGGGTTTCCGTTGCCCGGCGTCGAAATCAGGATCGCCGATCCGGAAACCGGTGTTGCCTTGCCCGCCGGGGAGATTGGCATGATTGAAATACGTGGGCCAAATGTATTTCTTGGCTACTGGCGCAAGCCCGAAAAAACGGCGCTTGAATTGCGCGACGACGGTTTTTTCATCAGCGGTGATCTGGGGAAGTTCGATGATGATGGCTACCTGCATATACTGGGTCGTGATAAAGACCTGATCATTTCCGGTGGCTATAACATTTATCCCAAGCAGATCGAAACCGAAATCGATGCCCTCGAAGGGGTGCTCGAATCCGCGGTATTCGGTATTGCGCACGCTGACCTGGGAGAAGCGGTTGCCGCCGCGGTGGTGCCGATCGATGGTGCAGAGCTCGATGGTGAGCAATTGATCAAGGCGCTCGAGCCGGTGCTGGCGCGTTTCAAGCTGCCGCGCAAGGTGTTCATTATTGATGAATTGCCGCGCAATGCGATGGGCAAGGTGCAGAAAAACAGTTTGCGCGAAAGCTATGGCTGAACTGATTAAAAAAAGCGCCTGTGAAATAGTAGCGCTGTTAAAAACCGGTGAGATCAGCGTCAAGGACACACTCGAGGCGCTCAAGACGCGTATCGAACAGGTAGACGACGAAATCAACGCCTTGCCGACGCTTTGTTTCGAGCGTGCGCAGGCTGCGGCGCGCGAGGGTGATCGCAGTAACACTGTGCTGGCTGGAATTCCGGTCGCGATCAAGGATTTAACCGATGTGGCGGGCGTCAGAACGACTTACGGTTCGATGCTGCACGAACATAATGTACCCGTTCAATCCGATATTATGGTCGAGCGAATCGAAGCTAATGGCGGCATCGTTTACGCCAAGTCGAATACGCCGGAGTTTGGTATTGGTGGCAATACCTTTAATGATGTCTTCGGTGCCACACGTAATCCCTACGATTTGACGCGCAGTGCCGGTGGTTCTTCCGGCGGCGCGGCTGCTGCACTGGCCAGTGGCACTGCCTGGCTCGCGCAGGGTTCCGACCTGGGAGGA
The DNA here is from genome assembly GCA_937936805.1 of uncultured Gammaproteobacteria bacterium. Classification (GTDB taxonomy): domain Bacteria; phylum Pseudomonadota; class Gammaproteobacteria. The sequence continues at coordinate 2,851 of CALDDP010000335.1, forward strand.
TCGCTGCGTACTCCAGCGAGCTTTTGCGGGGTAACCAGTCTGCGACCCTCACCGGGCCTGATAGCCACCGATCCGGGTATGACTCCCTTTGACGTATATTCCCAGGCAGGTCCAATGGCGCGCAGCGTAGCTGACCTGGCTCTGTTTGCCGATGCGATGGCGGGTCCGAGTTCAAAGACAGGGTTATCCAGGCCCCATGCTATCGATGAGTTTCGTAATGTGGCGGCACAACCGGTCAAGCCTTTGAAAATCGCCTACAGCGAGAATCTCGGGGTGACTGAAACCACGCCGGCAGTGGTCGAGCTTTGCGCCGGTGCAGTGGCCGGGCTGGAACAGGAAAACATCACTGTAGATGTTTCTCATCCTGATCTGAGTATGGCGGATATTGCCTTTAGCGTGCCCCGGGCGCTCGATTACGCGCTGTCGTTCGGTGCCGACCTGTCTAATACGCGCGAGATTCTGAAGCCGGAAATGGTCTGGAATGTCGAGCTGGGGCTGGCCTTGAGCGGCGATGAAATCCGCCAGTCGCAAAATGCGCAGGGGCAGGTGTTCGCCAACGCTTCGGCTTTCATGCAGGACTACGATCTGCTGGTTTGCCCGGCAACTATACTGCCGGCTTACCCAGTCGAGGAGCGCTATCCGGGATATTCTGACGGGCTGGCATACTCCGAGTATTATCGTTGGCTTGCGATCTGCTGTGCGATTACAGCTACCACGCTGCCGGTAATTACATTGCCTTGCGGCAAGACTGACGCCGGACTACCGATCGGTCTGCAGTTAATCGGCAAGCCGCACGGTGAACGTGAATTGTTTGCCTTTGCCAGCTACATAGAAAAAATCTTCGACTGGGATTCTCTGCAGCGAATCGCATGACACAACTGACGTGAAAACGCTACTGTGCCATATCCAGTATCCACACCAGTCACGCAAATCGATCGAGAAATATGCCAATGATCTTTACTGAACTGTCCACACCGACGCTGTTGCTGGAAAAGGAAAAGTTGATCGCCAACATCTCCCGTATGCAGGCCAGCGCAGATCGACTGGGGGTGCAGCTGCGCCCGCATCTGAAAACCATGAAGGCCGCCAGGGCTGCGGAATTGCTCATCGCATCAGGCGCCAGCGGGATTACGGTTTCAACCCTGAAAGAAGCCGATTATTTCTTCGAACATGGTTTCACGGACATCACCTACGCCGTTGGTATGGTGCCGGCAAAGCTGGCCGAGGCCGCCAGGCTGATCGCGCGTGGCGCAGATTTGAAAATCATGACGGACAGTCCTGAAGTAGCGCAGGTTATTGCCACTGATGCCAATCAGAACGGTACCGTTTATAAGTTACTGATTGAAATTGATTGCGGGGACAACCGAGGCGGTTTGCAGCCAGATAGCGATGAACTGTTACAAATTGCCGCTTTGATTGATAGTTCGAGCGCCCATTTGCAGGGCGTTCTTACCCATGCGGGGCAGTCCTACGGAGTCGATAACATCGCGGCAATCGAAGAAATAGCAGAGCAGGAAAGGGAGGCAGTGGTGCAGGCCGCTACACGGCTGCGTGCGGCAGGATTTACAGTAGAGACTGTCAGTCTGGGTTCGACTCCAACCGCCCTCTACGCAAGAGACCTGTCCGGTGTCACCGAGTTACGCGCCGGTGTCTATACCGTTTTCGACATCGACCAGCAGTCGCGTGGGGTCTGTACTACCGAAGAAGTCGCGCTGAGTGTTTTAAGCTGTGTCATCGGCCACAACAAGGCAGCCGGGAAAATCCTGCTTGATGCAGGCGGCCTGGCTCTATCGAAAGACAGGAGCGCCGATAAATTTCGCCCTGAAGTAGGTTATGGGCAGATCTGCAGCCCGGACGGTAGCATCATCCCCGGACTTTATGTCACTTCCGTTAGTCAGGAACACGGCCATGTGCGTGTCAGGGACGAAAGTGACTATGCGCTTTTCCCGGTTGGTTCGCAATTACGTGTGCTACCAGTTCACGCCTGCATGACGGCCGCCGCTTATGATCATTTCAATGTTATTGAAAATGGAGTTGTCGGGGAGAAATGGGATCGGGTAAACGGTTGGTAGGCTGACGCTTCTTTGACTATATCCGTGACCAGCAATTGCTATTGTGCCCAATTCGATTGTCATACCGCGGTCAAGCGGCGGTGTAACAGGCAACATAGTCGTTCCCGCGTAAGCGGGAATCCCACAACGAGTTAATATTGCAAGATCCCGATGAGTCGGACCGCCGCTTTCGCGGGGCTGACAGGGTAAATTGAGCGGGGATGACGGAAGGGAAATTGCAGCCGTGAGGTCTCAATTATATCGCGGGACCGAGTTCCAGCTTGCTGCCGTCGCTGAAGCGTGACAGTCGAAAGCGGCTTAAATCGTACTCAACGTCATTATTCTGGATGAGGTTGGCCATAATCTTGCCGGCTGCGGGCCCTATGCCAAAGCCGTGGCCGCTAAACCCGCTTGAGATCCACAATCCGTCGATCGGGTCGGCTCGATCGAGTACAGGCACCACATCCGGCAGTGCGTCGATCATCCCCGCCCAGGCTTCTACCAGTTCAACGCCGGCAAGGGCCGGCACGCGGTCACCGAGTCGCTGCTTGATGCGCGCCACCGTCTTCGCACCCGGAACCGGGTTCAGGGTGCGGTGGCGGGTAAAGTTTGAATCGATCTTCAGCTCAGGTCGCCGAATTCTGAGCTTGCCCAGCGAAGTCCTGATCAATGGCAGAAAGTCCGGCAGAAATGCAAGGTGGCTGGCCGACGGAAAGATTTCCAGGTAATCCGATGATGCCACGGTATAACCGCCATCGAGACGGCGGCGGAACGAGACACTGCTGCCCGACGCGTTACCGTTGAAGATCAGCGGTAGCGCTGCCGTGCGTGCAACGCTTGCCTTGACGGTAAGTTGCGGCAGCCGTATGCCGCAGCGTTTGAGCAGGAAGGTTGTCCAGGCTCCGCCGGCGCAAAGTACCTGTGATGATTTTATCTCCCCGTATTCAGTCAATACCCCGCTAACTTTGCCGTTTTCGGTCAACACCTGCAGGACTGCACAGTTTTCAATAATGGAAACCCCGGCTTTGCGCAGGGTAGCGGCCATAGCCGGTACAGCCAGAGATGGTTCAGCGCGCCCGTCGTCGGGTGTATAAAGACCGCTTTGCCAGCGTTGCGGGCAGTCGGTTATCAGTTTTTCGAGTTGGTCCCGGTTCAGGTAACTGGTAGCCAGGCCATAGGCTGGTGCGAATGACATGAAGCGTTCGTGGCGCGCCAGTTCGGTGTCGTTTTCGCACAGGTAGAGACTCCCCTCACGCTGGTAACCGATACTGCTACCGAGCTGGTCGGAGATTTCCTGCCACAGCCGCATGCTCTCCATGACGATCGGCAGTTCGGCCTGGTCGCGACCCTGCTGGCGTATCCAGCCCCAGTTGCGGCTCGACTGCTCTCCCGCAACGACACCCTTTTCGCATACCACCACGCTAAGTCCGGCGCGGTGCAGAAACCAGGCTGCGGAGATGCCGGCGATACCGGCACCAACGATGATGACATCGGGCGATCGGGGCAGTTTCAGAGTTTCGGAATTCATTGCCAGGCGCAATCGGGAAAGTGACACAAAAACAGGGTAATGATACGATGATCCGATCAATTCTGCGTGTAGTTTGTCAATTGATTCAGGAATAAAAGCATCGTGGAAGTCATACCCCAATCGAGTACTATCGGCGCTGAAGTTCGTGGTCTCGATTTATCCGGCAAGCTAAGCGATAAGTTAATCGAGCAGGTGAATCAGGCCTTGCTCGATTACCAGGTCATCTTTTTTCGCGACCAGAATCTGTCTGCTCAGCGCTATAACGATTTTGCTCTTCGCTTCGGCCCGCTGCAAGATTACATGTTCGCGGATGGTATCGACGGCTTTCCGTACATTACCGAGATCGTCAAAACCGAATCCGAAAGCGAAAGCTTTGGCAGCTTCTGGCATTCGGATTCGGCCTACCTCGAGCTGCCACCGAAAATAACCATGCTCTATGCCAGGCAGATACCGGAACAGGGCGGAGACACCCTGTTTGCGGATATGTATGCGGTCTACGATGCGCTTTCGCCGGGTATGAAGGCAGCCCTGGCACCATTGCAGGCCATTAATTCGGCCAGCGTGGTACCTCGCGACGAAGATATATACGCGGCGGTGAAGAGCAAAAACAGCGACAAGAGTGAACAGTTTGCGATTCACCCGGTTATCCGCAGGCATGATGAAACGGGTAAGAAATCGGTTTATGTCAACGGCATTCACACGCTTGGATTCGAGGATTTTACCCCCGAAGAAAGCCTGCCGTTACTGACATACCTGTATCAGCAGGTAACCCGGCCGGAATACAGTTTCCGCCTGCGCTGGCAGCAAGATACGTTGGCAATGTGGGACAATCGCTGTACGCAGCACTATGCGTTGAACGATTATCATGGCCATCGCCGGGTGATGCATCGCATCATCGTCGAGGGCGGGCGCCCCGGCTAAACCGGGCGCTAACTGGTTAAGCAACATCTATCGGGTCAAACGCAGGCGATGTTGATGTAAATGCTGGTAATGTGGCAGGAATTCGCGGTAAAGATCCTGCAATCGCGTCGGCAGATCATCGATCGCCACCGTTTTACGGGCCTGTGCCCTGAGTCCGTTCGAGTGCTTCAGGGTTTCGTGCCAGATGCTGTCGTCACCGTCATACCATAATACTTCGCTGCGACTACCGGGTTCCCAGCTGAGCGCCCCGGCGATAAAAGGCACGCCGATGGCGATGCAATATTGTTCGACCATCGTGGCAGGATCTTCCAGCAAATCGTCACTATCGATAACCACCGGGGTTTTGCCGAGCCGGTCGCACAGTAAGTCGAATAGCCGGCGCTGTTCGTCGACGCCGATTTCATTACGGGTAAAGCCCTCGTCGTTACCTGACTTGATCCAGCTGCGATGCAACGACGTTAGCACTTTGGCGGGGTCGCGGATCAGGAAACTGTGTTCGAAGTTATGCAGAAAGTTGCCGTTCCACAGGTGATCGGTAAACTGTGCCATATCCTTGGAAAAAACGGGTCGTTGCCGAGCCGCAGCTAGTATCTTTGCCAGCACAGTGTCGAAACTGAGTCCCGCTTTGCGCGGGCTGGCGTCGGTCAACCTCGGTGCCCGGGCATCGTCGCCCTGGTACCAGGCTTCACCAAACGGTTCGTGATAGCAGGTCATGTCGCCGCGCATGCGCATCATCCACTCGAAAGCGGTCGAGGTAGAGCGGGGTGTTGCCCAGAGTACGTAAACAGGGTGCATTGAATTCTTCATGTCTATGGTGTCAATCACGCGTCGACCTTTGTCGATGTCGTCAAAAGGGATATCAGGCATGGCGCTCCCGCATGCGCAGCTGGCGCTTGATTACCCCGAGAGCGAGCAGAATATAAACCAGCGCCAGGCCGATGGGTAAGCCATGCGAGCCGAAACCGAGCATCGCCCAACCGCCCGACACCGATCCGATGAGTGCGCCGAAGCCCCATACGATGGCAAATGATGCAGAACCGTTGACCAGCTCGATACCGCTGAAACGGTTACCGAGCGAGGCCAGCGAGACTGTGTAGACGCCGTAACCGGTGGTTCCCATCAATACCAGTAACGGCCACTTGAACACGGAATCGATGCAAGCGGGCAGCAGCAGCAGGGTGATCGCGGTGGTTAACGCGCAACCGGCCAGTACCATGCGATGGGGAAACATGTCGCTGAACCAGCCGATCGGGAATTGCAGCAGCACGTTGCCGAGGATTAACGCGGTCAGAATGTTAGCCGAAGTGGTTAGATCGAGGCCGTTCTGAATGCCGTAAACCGGAAACAACGATAGCGAAGCCGCATCGAACACCGCAAAAGTTCCGACCGCGGCAAGCAGCATCGGTGCTTTCGGGGCAAAATCGAAAATACCGGAGGGCCGGGTTTCCTCGGGTTCGTCGTGCAGGGTTTCGCGAATAAAAATAAACGGGATAACACCTATTGCGACCACGGCTGCGCCGATCACGAATGGTGTCCAGCCCTCGATGCCGATGAAGCTGATTAGCAGCGGTCCGGCACCGAAACTGCCTGATAACACGCTGGCGTAAATGGCGACAATCTTGCCCCGGTTCTGGTCACCTGCCGAGCCGACTATCCATGATTCGCTCAATACGAACAGGGTTGATATCGTCATGCCCTGAATCAGGCGAATCACAAACCAGGCGGTAAGCGTGTCGAAGACCTTGTAGGAAAGCATTACCATCGCCGTCACTATCGCCGCGGTGATGGCCACGTTGCGGGCCCCGAAGCGTTTGGCTGCGACCGGGATTACCGACGAAAATAACAGGATTCCGATCGGCATCATCGCCGAATTAATGCCAATCATGTCGCTCGGGACGCCACGCGATTCGAGGATCAGGGACAGTAGCGGGTAGGTCATGCCGAACGCAAAGCCGAACACGGTAATCGCTGCGCAGGCGGCGATCAGGTTTCTGGTGTCGGTAGGTCGGGAAACGCTCATGCGTGGATGTTACTCCAGCCTCGGGTTAAAGGCATGCTACATTTCCGGGCGCAAAAATCCTTTCCCTTGACGCTGATTCCGGCCTAATATTGGCGCAGCTAATTGCCAATCAAAATAATGTCTGAAGAAGTTATAGTCGATCTGCGCAGCGATACCGTAACGCGCCCAGGAGAAGGCATGTACCGGGCGATCCTCGATGCCGGGGTAGGGGACGATGTGTATGGCGAAGACGAGACCGTAAATCGGCTCGAAGCGACCGCGGCGAAGCTGCTGGGCAAGGAGGCCGGGCTGTTCCTGAGCAGCGCGACCCAGGCTAACCTGGCTGCGATGCTGGCGCATAATGCGCGCGGTGAAGAAATCCTGCTGGGAGATCAGTACCATATTTTTGTCTCCGAGGCGGGTGGCGCATCGGTGCTTGGCGGAATCGTGATGCACCCGTTACCCACCGATGAATTCGGTGCGCTGGCGCTACCGCAGGTGCTGGCTGCGATCAAGGAAGACGATCCGCATCATCCGGTAACGCGGACCCTGGCGCTGGAAAACACCGTCTCCGGACGCGTGCAGGACCCGGAGCAGCATCGGCAGCTGATCGAAGCCGTGCGTGAACAGGGGCTGAAGGCGCACCTCGATGGCGCGCGACTAATGAATGCCGCGGTTGCGTTGAACCTGCCCGCGGCCGATATCGTAGCGACGTTCGACAGTGTCATGCTGTGCCTGTCCAAGGGGCTCGGCGCACCGGTTGGTGCGATGCTTTGCGGGTCGACCGGGTTTATCAGGACGGCACGTCGCTTACGAAAAATGCTCGGTGGCGGTATGCGCCAGGCTGGCGTGATAGCGGCTTGTGGCCTGTATGCGCTCGACAATAATATCGCGCGACTCGCCGACGACCATGAAAGGGCACAGCAACTGGCCGATGGTATCAGTACGATTGAGGAGCTACCGGTCAAGTGTTTTACAAACATGGTTTTTATCGAGCCGCGGGATAGCGACCTGGAACCTTTGCGTATACATTTGCAGGAACGTCGAATCCTGATCGGTCGGCAGAATCCGCCGTTGCGACTGGTGACCCATCTCGATATCGATGATGAAGGCATAGATCGAGTCGTCTCAGCTATTCAATCCTACTATCGTCTGCCCCGCAAATGAGTGTAAATTCGATCGACAACCTGGTGTTCAACGATGACTGGAGCGACCTGACCGATTTCCAGGGGATGCCGCAAATCGATCTCGAGCGGATGTCCCGTTACCGCATGGCGCGGCTCAAGCAGCAACTGCGGCTGCATGATGCCGCGATGTGTATCCTGGTCAACCCGATCAGCCTGCGCTACGCGGTGGATTACCGCAGTTACATGTTGTTTCAATCGCATATTCCCACCGTTTATTTGTTTTTGCCGCAGGACGGTCCTACCGTTTTCTACGGCTGTTACTACGACGTACCCCAGGTAGATGATTTTCGTCCCGGCAGGCCGCATGCTTTCTTCGATGGTGGCACCAATATTGATGCTGCCGCACAGGGACTGGCCACCGATGTGGCCGCCTATCTCGATGAAATCGGCAGCAGCAACCGACGCGTCGCGATCGAATACGTCAATCCCTCGGTAACCCAGGCGCTGGAGGAACGCGGCATCGAGGTTATCGACGGGGTGCGTATCGCCGAAACCGCCCGCCTGATCAAGTCTGATGATGAGATCGCCTGCATGCGCTGGGCGATTGCGGTCGGCCAGCACGGTGCGGGGATGGTCAAGCAGGCACTGCGCCCGGGCGTATCTGAATTACAGTTGTGGGGATTATTGAATTACACCAACATCGCCAATAACGGCGACTGGCACGAAGGCCGGATGCTGTCTTCGGGTTCACGTATCAATCCCTGGTTGCAGGAAGCCAGTGCGCGCAAAATCGAATCGGGTGACCTGGTTGGTTTCGACACCGATATGGTCGGTCCGTTCGGTTACTTCGTTGATTTGTCGCGAACATTCCATTGCGGTCCGGCCAAACCGACCCGGCGGCAGAAACAGGTTTATCGCATGGCGGTAGATGAAATCGAGCATAACCTGAAACTGGTCTACCCCGGCATGACCCTTAAGGAAATGCAGCGACGTGCCTACCCGGTGCCGGAAGAATGTCGTGAAAACGCTTATCCCTGCATCATGCACGCGGTCGGCATGTGCGATGAGTATCCGCAGGCCAAGCACCTGTTTCGCCAGGAGAATCCCTATGACTATACTCTCGAGGCAGGCATGGTGGTATGTATCGAAAGTTACATGGGTCCGATTGGTGAGCGTGACGGCGTGAAGCTTGAACAGCAGGTCCTGATCACCGAAGATGGTTACGAATTGTTGACCACCTACCCTTACGAAGAAGCATTGCTTGACTGACTCAACAGGAGGACATTGCAAATGCCCGATTTCGAGCTTGGTAAATTTATTCGACAACTGAGGGATGCGGCGCTTGAAGCTGACGCCAGGGAGAAGGTCCGCGAGTTGATGCATGACATGTTCCAGGATCCGGAAGCGATCAAGGCAGCGATGCCGGTCTATGAAAACGATGATGAGCTCCTGTTCGAAGACGATAGCATCTCGATCTGGAATGTGCGCTTCCCGCCCGGTACCCATGTGCCGCCACATGATCATCAGACAACCGCAACCATAGGTGTTTACGACGGCGCAGAAGATAATCACTTTTACCTGCGTGAGCCCGGCCAACTGGTCTACAAAACGAGCAGGCGCGTGGGTCCCGGCGATGTCATCGCGCTTAAACCCGACGGCATCCATTCGGTCGAGGCGGCCGATGGCAAGCCATGCCGGGGCATTCATGTCTACCTCGCAGCGTTGACCAGCATCGAACGTTCACTGTTCGACTGGAACTCGGGCGTCGCCTGTCGCTACACCGACGAAAATTACGAATTGATGAAGCGAGTATCTGCTTAGCGATATTTCCGTGTGGGCAATTGCCCACTAATCCCGGTTATAATTTTATTGGGCTGAAAAACTTGTCATTGTCTCCTCCCAGGAGTAGGGTTGGCGCTACTGGGGAGCAGTGGACCGGCCGTGATGAGTGACAGCAGCGACGCGCTTTTAACCGAAATTGAGGCTTACTGTCGGGTCGCCGGCATTGCCGAATCTACTTTTGGCCGCCAGGCAGTTAACGACGGCAAGCTATGTTTGCGACTCCGCGCCGGTAGAAATGTAACTATTGAGACAGCGCAACGGCTTCGCGATTACATCAGGCTGCATTCGTCGCAAGCAGATAGTAGCGTCATCACACCCGGTAACGAGGCAAACCGGTCTGGCAGCAAGGGGGATAAGAAAATGAAACATAATGTTACCGATGATCGCCCATTTCGATTCTACGACAATCGGCAGAAATACCTGGCTTTCGTCAATACCTGTAACGAGAAGTGGCGGGTGGCCGAACGGGCCACGCAGGAACTCGCGCATCTTCGTCCTTCACCGCCGGCCTTGCGCCTGTTCGATGCCGGAGTCGGTGACAGTACCGTATTGAGTCACCTGATGCGCGCGATGCATCGCCGCTTCCCGACGATTCCATTTTTTATCGTCGGCAAGGAAGTGAGCCTCGAAGACGTGCGCCTGACCCTGGAGAAACTGCCCGATCGTTTTATCGAACATCCGTCCAGCGTCATTATCATCACCAACCTGTACTATGCCGAGGCCCCCTGGTTGATGCCGAATGATGTCGCCAAGGCGGCCGCGTTGAACTGGCTGGAGGTCCCCCTGCAGGGTGATTCAGCGCACGAATTTGGCGAGCAGTTGCGTGGCATGGACGAGGAACTGGTCGATGGCTGGCAGGTAAAGGCAAACGAGAAATCCGGCAACCCGATGTATGTGCGACCATCGGTGATGGTCCTGTTCCGTGAGGATCATCGCTTTTTACTGGACGACGTAATCCCCAAACGCGGTCAGGCCGCCGGTGGCGATTATGACCTGGTGCTGGCGTCACAGCCCTGGCGTGCACGCATGAGCGCAGACTTCAAGGTCAAACACGTGCTTGCGCCGCTGGCGAAAAGTCTGCGTCCAGGCGGTCGCCTGTTGACCGCGCAATCCTGCGGTAATGACCCGGGGCTCGAACTGGTGCGCAAAATCTGGCCCGATGAAGATCCGTTCACGGTTGATCGCCACGAGTTGATCAAGACCCTCAAGGAATATCTTGGTCGCAGCGCGCAAAAGTACAATTTCAATGCCGGTTCCGACGCCAAGTCATTGCTGCGTTATCACATGCATACCCTGCCCACCGAAATTGGTGAAGCAATCGGCACCTCGACCCTGTTCGCCGCGTGGAATGCGGCTATTTATGTCGGCCAGATCGAAGATGAGCGCCTTGAGCCGGTGGTATCGTCGGGTGACTATCTAGACGCTACCGCCGATGTTTTGCATGAACACAACGGTATCTGGTTCAATGATGAAACCTTCGTCGTTTCGAGGAAACGCGATACCTGACGAACTTTAGGATTCGAAGCCGGGATTTACTTCTTTGCCGCTAATGCTGACAATAGATCGATGATTTATGTCGACGCCAATAATACGCAAAACGATAAATACCTCACGCTCGGCCGGGAAACGCGGGGAGTTATCCTGTGATGACAAATTACCGCTACCTGGCGGTGCTGATATCAGCATTCTGTCTGAACCTGAACGCTGATCATAAGCCTGATGCAGACTGGTCCTGGCATATATTGTCGGGCGGTATATCCGAAAGCCGGATGTCGCTTTATCGGCGTGATCTACCATTTGGAATCTATAATTTCAGTTGCGATCTGACTGACGCAAGCGAAGGGAACAGTAAGGAAGGCAATGCCAGTCTGAACCTGGTTAAGATTGATTCCAGGCCCGCTGGATTGCTGGTGATTACCTGCAACGTGGGTGCCCATTCGCAACAGGTCAATATCATCGATCTGTCGAGTACCTCCAATCTTCCGGCTTTTTCCATAACCGGGAGCTACATTGCTGACTGGGACATTCAGGATGGGGAGTTATGGATTCGCTATGACCAGCCTTGCGCAACAGGCATCAGCGTGGAATGTCCTGACGGATTCGAGACCATTTTCGTCCAGTATCCGAGTCCCTGAAAAACCAGTTTGCAACCCGGTCGCGGTTTGCCAATGAAACGCTAACTCCCTGTGATCCCACTTACTGGTCATTCCGATATGTCGGACCGCCGCGAAAGCGGGAATCACACCCAGGCGGAAAGCTTTGATGTGGGCTCCTCATGGTGCATGCGCGAAGGTATTACAGTAACAGGATGACAATAAGAATTATCAACAGCAGTTCGACAGTGCTTACCGCCGCGCCGGCGGGTAGCTCGGTGATCTTCCCCTGCAAACTGGCAATCTGCTGGTCGGTCATTTGGCTGACCCGCGCATTCGCTTCGGCTGGCGCGACGCCCAACTCGATCAATTGCTGTTCGATCTGCTGGCGCTGATCGATATTGATGCTTAACCGCGCACGTTCCGGTTCGGCGCTAAATTGGGCAGTTGGTACCATCGCGGCGTATGCAGGCGACAGCGCCAGGCTAAGCAGGGCCATCAGGATAAATTTTTTGCAATGCTTCATTGTTTTATTCTCTAGACGGACTAATTTGAGTATAGCCTCGAAAACAGAATTTTCAGGCCAGGCTGCGAAAAGCGGACGCGGTTATTCCGTGGACGGAGAGTAAAACCATGTACAGATAAGAAGATAAAGCCTGAATAGCAACTACACTCAATGCTGAGAGAAACGGCGAGATTGTAATGAAGAGATGTTTAACGGACCGCAAAGCGATTGAATGAAAGTCGTAAAGAGTCTTTTTCCCATTATTGTGCTACTAATTGGGGCGTTTTACGGTTATCAGAAGTATTACCAATTGCCTGTTTCGGCGTCCATAGGAATAACCTACCTGGCGCACATGCTGGCAATAATCGTTGTCGGTCTCAGTATTCGTTTCAGTCGCAGCTCCCTGTTTTTCTATGTCCTGCTGGTGGTAATCGCGAATGTGGCACTGCGTCTGGACTGGGCGAAGGGCGATCTTGCATACAGCCTGCTGTCAGCTTTTATACCGCTATTGTTAGTGGTTCTGACGATTTTACCCGATCGTGGGATTTTCACTGTCAAGGCGATTCCGGCTTACGCGATTTTACTGCTGGTCGGTGTCTTTTCGCTAACGGTGATAATGATCTCGCCTGCCTGGGCGACATTTTTTTTCCTGACTGACTGGTTACCGCCGCAATATTTCGACTGGACGAATCAATCGCAAACGGTGCTGATCGTCTCCTTTGCAGCCCTGTATATTCTATTAACCCTTTGCATTCTGAATCCTTCGCTACACATGGCTGCCGGATTCGGCGTCCTTTTTATGCTGGTTGCGCAGCTACATTTCGGCGATCAGACTCCGCTGCACTTCGGTGATCGGAGCCGCAGTCTGAACGTGTTTGGCAGTGCGGCCCTGTTAATGTGCCTGTATGCCATCCTGCAGGAAACCTGGCGTATGGCATACCTGGACGAGTTAACCGGATTGCCGGGACGGCGTGCGCTTGGTGACAAGTTTCGCAAGATCAGCGGGCAATACACCGTAGCCATGCTGGATGTGGATCACTTCAAGAAGTTTAACGATACCTACGGACACGATGCCGGCGATGCCGTGCTGCGTATGATCGCGGCAAAAATGAGTAAAGTGTCCGGCGGGGGACAATCCTACCGCTACGGTGGCGAAGAGTTTTCCATCGTTTTCACGGGCAAAAAGGCACAGGAAGCAGTACGCCACCTCGAAGCCCTGCGTGAGGAAATTGCGAACAAACCTTTTATCATCAGGCGCGCCGGCAGAAGGAATAACAGTGCCCCGGTGAAGCCGGTCAGAAACAATTCGGTAAAGGTAACCGTTTCGATCGGCTTTGCAGATTCAGGCGGGAACAAGGCCTCTCCCTGGGATGTGTTGAAACTATCGGACAAGGCGCTTTATCGAGCCAAGGGTAAAGGTCGTAATTGCGTCAGCGAGTGACAATTAAAAGTTATCGAGGTTGTTCCCCGGTGTAGCGAAGTTTTCAATTTTTTAAAAAAAGGCTGCCAACCCTCTCACTGCCCGGTTGCGTTTTCGATTGATGAATCTGTTTTTCATTCAAGGTATACTGGCACTTCATTTAAGTATCGGAGTGACGCGATGAGTGTAAATGGAATTTATAAGATTGAGATGTTAACCACCTATGACTGGGAGCCTCGGGCCACGGCGTTGCTTAGGGATGGGACTTACTGGGGTGCCGGTGCACAACACTATGCTGTCGGTAATTACACAGTCGATGGCTCGAAATTCCTCGCTGATATCTCGATCGTCACTCATGGAAAACCGCGAGCCCTGTTCGGAAAGAAAGTTGATCGATATGACATAGCTGTCGAGGCTGAAATATCAGGCGACGTATTTACCGGGGTGGGGAAAGACAAGGAAGGCAACCACGTCGTCCAGTACAGGATTAGCAGGCTGGCAGATCTGCCTTAGCCAAATCGATCCACGACACCCCGCTTCGGCTAAATCCTTTTTAATAATCGGTGCTCAACGTACCACATGACGCGATCGCTTCGGCGCCCGTATCAATCGTTTTGCATCCGGTATTTACGTCTCCCTGAATGACTGCGCGCCCGGGTTAGAACAGCTCAGGTACGAAGCGGCGGCTCGCCAGTGTTGCCATATCGTCGAAGGCTTCTGCGGAATCGGGTTTGGGTAGACGGACTTTCTTTCGTGGTGTTTTCTCGTATGGGATGCTGTTCAACAGGTGGCTGATACAATTAAGCCGCGCCCGCCTCTTGTCGTTGGCCCTGACGACGTTCCAGGGGGCATAAGTCGTGTCAGTGGCCGCAAACATGTCGTCCCGGGCGCGAGAATAATCATACCAGTGGCGTCTCGACGTCAGATCCATCGGGCTCAGTTTCCAGATTTTTCGCGGATCCGTTATGCGAGCCCGCATGCGTCGTTCCTGTTCCTCGCTGCTGATATCGAACCAGTACTTGATTAACCGAAAACCTTCGTCCACCAGGCTTTTCTCAAATTGAGGGCACGACGTAAGAAACTGGCGATACTGTGTTTCGCTGCAAAAACTCATCACCCGTTCCACCCCCGCCCGGTTGTACCAACTGCGGTCGAACAGCACAATTTCGCCGCCCGCCGGAAAATTGGTGATGTATCGCTGCAGGTAAAGCTGACTTTTTTCACGTTCGGTTGGAGCGGGCAGGGCGACGACTCGAAAAATCCTCGGGCTCACCCGTTCCGTGATGCGCTTGATCACGCCGCCCTTGCCCGCAGCGTCGCGACCTTCGAAAACGACAATTACGCGTTCCCCCCTGGCGACAACCCACTCCTGGAGCTTGACCAGTTCGGCTTGCAAGTCGACAAGAGTCTCCTCGTACAAATTGCGTTCGAGTTTCCCCTCGGTGCCCTTGCGCTCGCTTTGTTGGCGCTCCCCCGATTCTTTCCGGTTGTCTTTCTTGCCCATAATTTCAACCTCAGTGAGTCAGTGCTGGTCGGCTGTGTCCACGTCTGGCCAAATTCCGCAACGAGATGTATATCGGCGCGGAAGCAGTAATATAGAGGCGGCCAGCGAGCTTGCAGCAAAATTACTTACTAACGAATTCCAATAGTTTAAACGAGTTAACGCGGCGCTACTACAGGACTTGAGTCCCCGACGGCGGCAGAGAGTTTTAACGCATTTGTTGCGTCGACCAGTCGAGGTTGCAACCGGGACGCGCCGTTCATGACGAAGTTTCTCTTACCCGCTGCCGACTTTCGCTATTTACCAGTAAACATCCTGCCAGTTGCGTCAGGCCCGTAACGATGAGTCTGTAGCACTTGCACTGGACAGGGTGAGCGGACAGGGGGCTAGTCACTGAGTTTTTGAATTATGTAGCCGCCCGAACGCTCGTCCGAGGTTAATCCAATCAGTCCCCGACGTTCGGCCTCTTCCAGCAGATCGCCAAATGAACGCACCCCGTAGTAACGTTCGTTGAAACCGGGGCGTCGGCGTTTCAGTGCCTGCTTGACCATCGAGCCCCAGAGTTTGTCGCGATCGCCGCGTTCCGCATGGAGGGCTTCGACGGTTTCCATAATGAGCCCGATAGCGTCGTCGATCTTTTCGTCTTCGGATTTCACCTTTTCAGCCTGGGCAACTTCGGTTTTAGTGGCTGCTTTCTTGCGCGCAGGAGGTTTGCGTTTGCGTTGCTGGCTGGACTCTTCTTCCCGCACCAGGTCGTCATAAAATATGAATTCGTCACAATTGCTCATCAGCAGATCCGAGGTCGAGCTCTTGACGCCGATACCGATCACCATCTTGTTGTTTTCCCTGAGTTTGCTCACCAGCGGAGAGAAATCGGAATCACCGCTGACGATGACAAAGCTGTCGATGTGCTCCTTGGTGTAGCACAGGTCGAGGGCGTCGACGACCATGCGGATATCGGCCGAGTTTTTACCTGATTGACGCGTATGCGGTATCTCGATCAACTCGAACGCGGCGTCGTGCATGACCGCCTTGAACTCCTTGTACCTTTCCCAGTCACAGTAGGCCTTTTTTACCACCACGCTGCCCTTGACCAGCAGGCGTTCCAGCACCAGGTTGATATTGAATTTCTTTATTTTGGCGTCGCGGACACCCAGGGCGACGTTCTCGAAATCACAAAAGATGGCGAGGTTCAGATCTTCACTGTTCGATGACATTTTATTCTCCATAATGACGGCGATAGTTTACTGAATTCGAGTAATAGTGAAATCAATTACTTAAATTCTCCTCGTAGAGGTAACCGTTAAAAACAGCTTAATTTGCACAGGTGCGAAAGCGTAAGCCGGCGAACCAGTGTCGGCGAGGGTTTGTTTGCAGCTCTGTTGATCACACATGGACGAAAATCTTGTTGGTATCCATGCCTGGAATTGGGTGGCATCATAGCAACGGATATTTTCATTGCATACGGTTTCAGGTTGTACAACGTGTATTCTCATCCACTGGTTTACTCTGGCGTGTTCGAGTTGCGGGATAAACAGATGATTCAGGTTTAGTAGATGAAAGACCGACCAATCCTGTTTCTGGCCATCGCGCAGATGCTGATCTGGGCCTGCATCTACTACAGCTTCCCGGCGCTGCTGTTACATTGGGAGCGTTCGCTTGGCTGGAGTCGTGCCGATCTGACCGCTGCGATAACCCTGGCGGTGTTCGTGTCGGCGTTCTGCTCGCCGCTTTACGGGCGCCTGATCGATGCGGGCAGGGGTGCGCTGATGATGACCTCGGCAGCGGCGATTGGCGGTAGCTGCATGATTATGCTTAGCCTGGTCGAACAGCTATGGCAGTTCTACCTGCTGTGGGCTGCTATCGGGGTGTGCATGGCGGGTAGCCTGTATGAACCCTGTTTTGCGCTGATCACGCGCGCGCGCGGAGCCGAGGCCAAGCGCTCGATCATTTTCGTAACCCTGGTGGCCGGGTTCGCCGGCACCGTCAGTTTCCCGGTCGCACACAGCCTGGTGCTGGCGTTTGGCTGGCGCAGCACGGTGGTGTTTTTCGGCGCGGTCGCGATCCTGGTGGTCGCACCGCTGATGTGGCTGGGTGCCGGCGCGGTGGAGCAGGCAGGCGCGCACCGCCACAGCAGCAATCCCCATCTGTCCGTGGCAGAACAGCCATTCCTGCGTTCTCCGATATTCTGGTGCCTCGCGCTCGGTTTCGGCCTCGCCGCGATGTTACAGGGGATTACCCTGCACCATTTGCTGCCTATTTTGAGTGAACGCGAGATCAACCCGGAGGTTGCGGTTATCGCAATTTCATTTATTGGCCCGATGCAGGTCGCCGGACGCCTGGCAATGATTGCGGCCGAACGCCGCGTCTCGATCCACGGTATTACAGTTACCTGCTTCGTTTTGATGGCGGCCTCGATTGCCTTTTTGATTGTCGCCGGCGTAACTCCGGCCCTGTTAATCGCATTTGTTATCCTGTTTGGCGGATCCTACGGCGTGGTCAGCATCATCCGCCCCGTCATTGCGCGAAATTTGCTCGGCGAACGACAGTTTGGCGCCAAGTCCGGCGGGCTGGCGCTGGTGTACCTGGTGGGTTCCGCGTCGGCGCCATTCATCGGTTCGTTAATCTGGGGATGGGGAGGCTATGACCTGGTACTGCCCGGGTTGATACTGTTGGCCGGGTGCGGGCTGGTGCTATACCTCGTTGCACAAAAACAGGCCACGCCAGCCTGATTTTTTAGGTAGTATGGGAGTCTGGGACCAGATCGGGAGGCAAAGATAATGTCTGAGCAGTTTATCGCGCACTTACAACAGGAACTCGAGTCTATCGAGGCACAGGGACTGTACAAACACGAGCGACCCCTCGATTCCCCGCAAGGCCCCAGCGTGCATACGCAGGAGTGGGACAATGATCTGATAAACCTCTGTGCCAACAACTACCTGGGCCTCGCCAATCACCCTGACATGGTGGCCGCCGCGCACGAGGGCCT
>CALDDP010000336.1 GCA_937936805.1 uncultured Gammaproteobacteria bacterium
ATCATGCTGGCTTCGAGTTCCTGTTTCTCGGCAATCCGCTGCTGCAATTCCTGCTCGAGATTCGCCAGCCTGGTCTGATTCTCGCCATACTCGCTGTTTAGCTTCTGTAACTGGTCCTGCAGATTCCTGGTCTGCTCCGAATGCTGTTTTTCGAGTGCCGCCTTTTCGATGGTCTCTTTCTCAATCTGACCCTCGAGCGAAGCCAGGTTACTAAGGCTCTGGTCGAGCTCAGCTTTCAAAGATTGAAACTTTTGCCCAAGCTGCCGGGTTTGTTGCTGATGCAACTGCTCCAGCATTTCCTTCGCTTCGGCTTCGGCTTTAAGCGTTTCCGCCAGGGTCGCGACCTGACTCTGCCCTGCTTCGTGCTGCGCCTTCAGCTCTTCATATTTGCTGGCCAGATTTTCCGCCTCCTGGGCATGTGCTTTCTGCAAAGCCTCGCGTTCCTGCGCTTCGGTACGAATATACTGCTCCAACGAAGCCAGCCGGTTCTGGTTATCTTCGAAGCTTGATTTCAGGTTCTCGATTTTCTGTTGCTGTTGTTTCGATTCGGCGGCGTTTTGCTGTTCCAGTTCGGCCAGCTTTTGCTCTTCCTGTTGTAACTGCTGCTGCAGCGACTCGAGGTTTTCGCTGCTCTCGCTAACCTGTTCCTGCAGTTCCTGGTTCTGCTGCTTCTGCGACGACATTTCCTCGACGGCTTCGGCACGGGCTACCGTGTTGGCATTCATCATCGACACGACCAGCTGCTGATATTGATTCAGCGCGGATTCCCGCTCCCCCTGCTCCCTGGCTTCGGCGGCAAGGCGCTGCTTTTTCGCCGAGGCTTCATCTTCGAGTAATGCAATCTGTTCAATGATTTCCTTGTATATTCTTTTTTCCTGCGCATTGCTTTGCTCCGTCAGGTATTCGTCCTTGACGGTTTCGTAGATTTCGAGTTGTTGCTTGACTTCTTTGATTTCGGCATGCGAGGAGACGGAGATCATGCCAGTGCGCAAGCTGGAAACCATGTACATGATCAAAAAGATAAAGGCGAGCACCATGAAGAGGTCGCTGTAGGAAGCCCACTGGGTTTCACTGGCGTGTTGGCGCGAACGAATTTCTTTGTAATCGAAGCTCACTACATGTCCCTGATACTGTCACAGTAGATCCGGACTGGAAAAGTTTACGGTAACTGGCAGTACTGTCAATTGAACTGTCTAACTGATTTATAGCAAATAATAACCATAATAAAGCAAATAAAATGCCACCCGATTCACGAAACTCATCATTGTCCCAAAAAACCCGGTCGAAATTGCGGTTACGGGTGTCGATTATCGCCATTCAGCAGTAATTGCCGAATTTCCGCTGTATGCAGGTGTTCGAGCTGGCGATGAGATGAAGCATCGAGCCCGGCGAAGGCGGTTTGCAGGATCTGCAATGCATCGCCATGCGAAACCAGTAATATGGTCGCCGCCGAGTACTGATTCTCGTAATCAGCTATCACTGCAGTTACCCGGGCCATTACCTGATTCGCGCTTTCTACGCCCCGGGCCTGGCTATCAGGATTGGCTTCATCCTGTCGCCATACCTGGTCGTAGCTTTCGTCTGAAGCCAGTTCCAGCTCACCGAAATGACGTTCACGCAAGCGCGGTTCCTCGCAGATAGAGACACCGCAGACAAGCATCTCGCAGGCGATACCCGCCGACTCCCTGGCGCGTTTGAAATCAGAGCTGACAACCATGGTTTTCGCATCGAGCTGACTATGTTGCCGCAGGCTTGCCCGCACCTGCTCGCGCCCTAGCCCGCTCAAACCATAGTTTTCGCAGCCATTGTCGGGATGGCTGACGATAATCCCCTGCTGGTTGGCCAGGCTATGACCATGACGCATCGCAAAATAGCGATTGTTGAGTCGTTCGATGTCGAGCAGGTGATTCATAAGCTGTTTTCCATAGCAGGAGAAGCGGTGCGCGTAGAGCAGTTATACAGGCAATCCCTGCCAGCAACAGGCCCGCAAGAGTTGCATCCTCACAATCGAATCATGATAATGAGCTCGCTTCGGCGAAAAACTCCGGTATTCCCGGCTAATAATAATTCCGTCGATTAACCCATAGTGAGGATAATTATAATGACTAGTTCCACTTCGACCTACCACAAACTGTTAGGACTGTTTTTCATCTTGTGCTTCTCTGGCAGCGCACTGGCCGAGGATTGCTTTCGCGGCACCCTGGACAAGCAATACTGCGACCGTGATCATGACCTGGTCGCCGACCTGCCGCTCGACTCGGCAGAATGGGTCAACCCCGACACGATCATATTCTCCTACACACCGGTCGAAGACCCGGCGATTTACGCCAAGGTCTGGGACGGCTTCATCAAGCACATGTCGGAAGTTACCGGCAAGAAGGTTGTTTTCTTCCCGGTACAATCCTATGCCGCGCAATACGAAGCAATGCGATCCGGCCGCCTGCACATCGCCGGGGTCAATACCGGTGGCAACCCGGTAGCGGTATCCTGTGCCGGGCTGGTGCCGTTTGCGATGATGGCGTCGAAAGACGGTTCCTACGGTTACGAGATGGAGATTATCGTCCCTGCGGGTAGCGATATAAAATCTCCCGCAGACATCAAGGGTCGCACGCTGGCATTCACTTCACCGACCTCAAACTCCGGTAACAAGGCGCCATCGGCATTGCTCAAGTCGGAGTTCGGACTGGTCAAGGAAGTCGATTTCAAAACAACTTTTTCCGGCAAACACGATAATTCAGTACTCGGGATCGCCAACAACGATTATGAAGTCGCCGCGGTAGCAAACTCGGTGATGAACCGCATGCTTGATCGCGACGTAGTCAAGGCGGATCAGATTGTTTCGATTTATAAATCTGCCACCTTCCCGACTACCGGTTACGGTCATGCGCACAACCTGCATCCCGAAGTAGCGGCCAGGATCAAACAGGCTTTCTTCACTTTCGAATGGGAAGGATCTGATTTGCAGAAAGAGTTTAAAAAGGAAGGCAGCTTTATTGCGATCAACCACAAGTCTGACTGGGACGTGATCCGCAAAATCGACACCGCCAACGGCGTCAGCTACGATTGTAAGTAGTATTTGTTAGCGTTATGGACCGAGCCACAAAACCTTTTTCGTGGCTCGGTTTATTTACCCGCTCGCGGAATTTTATCCGGCGGCAAAGTGATCATTCATCGGAATAGTTAAATGCTACGACTCGAAAACCTGGAAAAGCAGTATCAAACGGGAGATCTCGCGCTCAAGAGCATTAACATCGAAATTCCCAGGGGCCAGGTAATGGCCCTGATCGGTCCATCGGGCGCCGGCAAGAGCACCCTGATCCGTTGCGTAAATCGCCTGGTAGAGCCAACTTCCGGCAAGGTTTACCTCGGTGATCTCGAGCTGACACACCTGGGATCCTCCCAGTTGCGACGCGCGCGCCGGCGCATGGGCATGATTTTCCAGGAGTACGCGCTGGTGGAACGTCTCAGCGTGATGGAGAACGTTTTATCCGGACGACTCGGCTACGTCGGTTTCTGGCGCAGCTTTTTGCGTAAGTTCCCGCAATCGGATATCGACGAAGCTTTCAATCTACTGGAGCGCGTCGGACTCGATCACATGGCCAATAAACGCGCCGATGAATTGTCCGGCGGACAACGCCAGCGCGTGGGTATTTGTCGCGCCCTGATCCAGAACCCCGATTTACTGCTGGTCGACGAACCGACCGCAAGCCTCGATCCGAAAACCTCGCGCCAGATCATGCGCCTGATCTGTGAGTTGTGCGATGAACGGCAACTGGCCGCCATCATCAATATACATGACGTGTTACTGGCACAGATGTTTGCCCGGCGGGTGGTCGGCCTGCAGCTTGGCAAGATCGTCTACGACGGTCCACCGGAAGATTTGACATCCGAGGTGTTGACCGATATCTACGGCGAAGAGGACTGGGAAGCGACCATCGAGCCGGTCAAGGACGAAGACGAGGTTATTCCGGATATCGAGCCGGATTCAAACGTCAGCACATTGAAGCCCGTCTCTTGAATCAGCCCGCCATCAGTCGGCGCTGGCAACGCCCGCCGTTTATCACCAATCCGACGCTACGCTGGGGATTATGGGTCGGCGTCGCAATCTACCTCGCTCTCGCGCTCGGCACCATGGAAGTAGACTGGACCCGGGTGACCGAAGGCGCCACTCGCGGCAAACGATTTATCATGGCTTTTTTCCCACCCGATTTCATGTCGCGCTGGGATTCGATCGAAGAAGGAATACTGGAAAGCCTGTGGATGACGATCACGTCGACCGTAATCGGTATCCTGCTGTCTATCCCGGTTGGTCTCGGGGCCGCCAGGAACCTGTCCTACCGGCCGGTCTACCTGTTTTGTCGCGGGATTCTTGCGGTGTCACGAACCTTTCCGGAAATAATCCTGGCGATCTTTTTCGTCAAACTGTTCGGCTTCGGCCCTTTTGCCGGATTTCTCGCGCTCAGTGTCGGCACCATCGGTTTTTACGGCAAGTTGCTGGCCGAGGATATCGAGGACATGGACCCGGTGCAGGCGGAGGCGATTAAATCGGTCGGTGCCAGCTGGCTGCAGTGGTTGAATTACGCGGTGCAGCCACAGGTCA
>CALDDP010000337.1 GCA_937936805.1 uncultured Gammaproteobacteria bacterium
GAACAGGCGCATAAATCGGTCAAACAACTCTCCCGGCTGATCGCTGTAGCGGATAGTTTCGAGCAATCCCGGTAGCAGGGTAGTAAAGCGCTGCCTCGCCCGGGCCGACATGTAGCTCCATGATTTTGATTGCAGAAACCGGTTCAGTGACTGATTTATCTCCTGCGCATCGTCCACGCCCGCTGTTTCGATGAATTCCCATTGTCGGTTAGCGTCAATCGTATCGGCGAAGCTGTCATCGATCACTGGTGCAGGTTTGGACTCGACCTCCTGCTTGAATAAATCATTGAAGCACAGGCCAACCTGATCACGGTGGAGTTGCAGTTGTTCGACAACCGTGTTCCAGTCGGCCAGGTTCATGGTTGCTGCCATGCGCAGCTGCTGCTCGGTATTTTCGGGCACATCATGAGTTTGCCGGTCGTCAAACATCTGTATGCGATTTTCAAGTTGGCGCAGAAAACAGTAAGCGGCGCGAAGTTTTTGCAGCGTGTTGCTATCGACGATGTTATGTTCGTCGAGCGCGCTAAAGCATTTGAAAATCTCGCTGCTTTGCAGTTGATGGTTGCGTCCTCCCTTCAGAATTTGAAAAGCCTGCACGAAGAACTCAATCTCGCGTATACCCCCGGGACCAACCTTTATATTTATCCGCATCTCCCGGGATTTTGCCTGTGCATCGATCTTTGCCTTGAGCGTGGCGAGACCGTCGAACACGCGGTAGTCATGATATTTACGAAATACGAAAGGTCTTAACATCGAAGCCAGGTAGTTGCGGCTGTTTTCGCTACCGGTCAATACGCGCGCCTTCACCATCGCGTATTGCTCCCATTCACGGCCGTGCAGCTGGTAGTAGTGCTCGAGTGCACTATGGCTAAGCACTACCGGTCCGGATTCACCCCAGGGGCGCAAACGCAGATCAACGCGATATACGAAACCGTCGGCAGTGGTATCGCTGAGCGCCTGGTTGAGCAATCGCACCAGGCGGCTAAAGTATTCCTGGTAACTCAACTGTCCATAACCGGAAAGTTCTCCTTCGCTGTCGTAACTGCAGATGAGATCGATATCGGAGGAAAAGTTAAGTTCGCGCCCGCCCAGTTTACCCATGGCGATAACATTGAGTTCCATTGCATCGCCGTTACTTTCCAGCGGTTGCCCATGCTTGGCTGACAAATGCTGCTGGCAGGCCTTTAAGGCACTGCGAATTAATTGATCCGCGAGATCGCTCAGGTGATGCAAGGTTTTCTCAAGCGGGTTCGATGCGACCACATCGAGGTAGATTATTTCGACCAGTTTCTGATGGCGATAGCGGCGCAGTTGTTGCTTGACCTTGTCGAGGTCAATTTTCTCATCCGCGTCAAGATTTATTACCTCCGGGTCGAGGATGAATTCTTCAAGGCCAAGTAGCCTGTCGATCGACTCAGGTGTACGTCGCATCTGATCCAGGGCGTAGTTACTTGCTACCGCCAGACGTTCGATTTTTTCGATATCAGCCGCCTGAATCTGCTGCGACGTTAAATAGTCCGCGACCTCACGCCACTGGTATTGATTTTCTTTTAGCAGGTCTGGATTGATCGAAGGTGCATTCATAGATAATATTTAATACAAATGAGAACTGTTATTATTTGCGTTTACACTAATATTCATTAGAATTCGTGCTCCCGAGGCGAACCTGGATCGTTTCCCAGGGCAATTTTAGCGCCGAAACGAGTTTGCAAACTAATTTATTTGACCGTGTCAGTGAAAATGATTATGCCTGGTTCGGCCGGCTTTTAACTATCTTAGAGCATTAATCTATTGAGCTCAGTGTTCGCAAGCTATACATCTATGCAACGCCTGTGGAAGCCAGGGATATTTCTGGTTGCCGTGTTGTTCAGTTTGCCGATATTCACAATTCTCAGTTTCGTTGTATACCCCTCGAGCGAGATCTGGCGTCATTTAACCGATACCGTGCTTGGTGAATACCTGGTTAATTCAGCGCTTCTGATGCTGGGAGTCGGCATCGGTACCCTCATTATTGGTGTAGGCTGCGCCTGGCTAACCAGCGTCTGTGTATTCCCGGGCAAGAAGTTTTTCACCTGGGGCTTGCTGCTGCCGCTGGCGTTTCCGGGATACATAATTGCCTATACCTATACCGGCATGTTTGATTTTGCGGGTCCGCTACAAACCTGGATCAGGCAGGTCACGGGCTGGGGGGTGCACGAGTATTATTTTCCGCAAGTTCGCTCGCTCGGGGGAGCGATGACGATGTTTTCGCTGGTGCTTTATCCTTATGTCTATCTGTTATCACGCGCGG
Source organism: uncultured Gammaproteobacteria bacterium (assembly GCA_937936805.1). GTDB lineage: Bacteria > Pseudomonadota > Gammaproteobacteria. The sequence continues at coordinate 2,291 of CALDDP010000337.1, forward strand.
CATTCCTTGAACAGTCGGTTTGCGTGCTTGAAGTAAGCCGGACCCTCGGATGCTCTGTATGGTCGAGTTTCTACCGTGTTGCATTGCCGCTGGCTCGTCCCGCTATTGTCGCAGGTCTTTCGCTGGCCCTGATGGAAACCCTTGCGGACTACGGTACGGTTTCCTATTTCGGGCTAGGGGTATTTACTACCGGAATTTTTCGTACCTGGTTTGGGCTTGGCGATGCCGCCGCGGCGGCCAAGCTGGCGGCGATACTGCTGATGTTCGTATTCACGCTGGTGGTTATCGAGCGCGGGTCGCGCAAACGCGCACAGTATCACCATACTACTAACCGCTACAGCGCCTTGCCACAGTATCGGCTCAATGGTTATCGGGCGTGTCTTGCTTTCTGTGCCTGTTTCGTGCCGCTTCTGCTGGGCTTCCTATTGCCCGTCGTGCAACTTGGACTCTGGGCCCTCGAGACCTATGATTACATGGTCGACAAGTCTTTCATCGCACTTACGACGCACACCATTCTGCTGGCGCTCAGTGCTGCGCTAATCGCGGTTGTGCTGGCGCTGTTCCTGGCTTACGGTAAACGCATGTTGAAAAGCAAAACTGTTACGGCATCGATTCGCGTAGTTGCGACCGGGTATGCTATTCCCGGCACGGTAGTCGCCGTTGGAGTAATCATTCCTTTTGCCTGGCTCGATGGCAGCCTCGATAGTTTGCTGCGTGAATACTTCGGTGTTTCGAGCGGATTGTTGTTAAGTGGCAGTCTGTTCGCGTTAATGTTTGCCTACATGGTTCGCTTTCTTGCGATCTCGATCCAGGCGGTTGAATCGGGACTGGGAAAAGTGAAATTTTCGATGGACGAGGCAGCACGTTCACTCTCGTATACTCCGACAGAGATTTTGATGAAAGTACATCTACCCTTGATGAAGGGCACCGTGCTGACCGCGTTTCTGATAGTGTTCGTCGATGTAATGAAAGAGTTACCGGCGACCTTGATACTGCGTCCGTTCAACTTCAACACGCTCGCGGTCAGAGCCTTCGAACTCGCAGCCGATGAGCGTCTGGCCGACTCTTCTACCGCGGCACTGATGATAGTGGTGGTCGGACTGCTACCTGTTATCCTGTTAAGTCATAGTATCAGCGCTTCGCGAGTTGGCTCATGACATCACAACTGGAGGTCGAGAATCTGCAGGCTGGTTATGATGATCTGCAGGTGTTAAACGAGGTCAGTTTCTCACTGCAACCAGGTCAGATCGGCTGTATGCTAGGCCCCAGCGGCTGCGGTAAAACCACTGTACTAAGGGCCATTGCCGGTTTTGAACCCGCCTGGAACGGGCGTATCCTCATAGACGATATCGAAGTTAGTTCACGCCAGCTCAATCTTCCTCCCGAACAACGCAATATTGGTATGGTGTTCCAGGATTTCGCGTTGTTTCCACATTTAAGAGTGGAAGACAATATCCGCTTTGGATTGCGAGAAATGCCTCGACGGGAACAGCAATCACGCATCCAGGAAATGCTCGCCATGGTCGGCATGCTGGCCTATGCCAGGGCCTATCCGCACCAGCTTTCGGGCGGTCAGCAGCAGCGTATCGCGCTGGCACGGGCGCTCGCTCCGGCTCCGGGCATCCTGTTGCTGGATGAGCCGTTCTCCAACATGGATGTCGATCTGAGAGAACAGTTGGCGCGCGAAGTCAGAAATATACTTAAGCAGGAAAATAACACGGCTATTCTGGTGACCCACGATCAACATGAAGCCTTTGCGATGGCCGATCAGATTTGCGTGATGAATGAAGGCAGCATCCTGCAGCAGGGCAGCGGATACGATCTTTATCATCGGCCGGCAAATCGGTTTGTGGCTGACTTCATCGGGCAGGGTGTTATTATTCCGGCTACGGTGGAAAGCCCGACCACGGTGAAAACCGATCTGGGGCTGATTAGGGGCAAGCATAAGATCGATGCCGAGAGCGGCACGATAGTGGATGTACTGATCAGGCCCGATGATATAGTCCACGACGATGAATCGACCGAATCCGCCATTGTCGTCGAAAAAGCCTTCCGCGGCGCAGACTTCCTGTATTTTTTACGCCTGGATAGCGGAATCGAGGTGATGTGCCTTGCGCCCAGTCACCATAACCATAAAATTAACGAACGTATCGGGATCCGACTCAATGTTGACCATCTGGTTACCTATTCCCGCAATTAGAACCGAATTCAAACTTCGAGTATAAATGATTAGCAAGATTCTCATTACTCTGGCAGTAATCATGATTTGCATGTGGATGTTATCTTCACGTGTGAAACCGGGACTCAGGGAAATTCCCAATCCTGCCGCTGAACGCAATAAAAAAATCATGCGTAACGGTGCGATTGCCTTTATGCTCGTTATGGCCATCGCGGCCGCAGTCATGATTTATCTCGAGGTCGATCAGCGCAGCGCGATTGTAACCGTGCGTGTCATCAATACGCAGTCAGGCGCGCAAAAGTCTTACCGGGTTATGAAAAGCGATATTCACAGCGATGGATTCACCACGCTGGATGGAGTAGAGGTATTTGTTGCCGGCATCGAGCGTATCGAAATCGAGACCAGGTAACCTGCAGCGTTGAACTAGATTCGTTGCCTGATCGCCTGCATTACCGGCTCAATATCGGATGATGGCACGCTCACCAACAGGCCGTCATTACGGTAAAAATCGACCAGGGGGGCGGTCTGCTGATTATAAATCTGCAGACGATTCTCGATGGCTTCCTCGGTTTCGTCGTCGCGCTGCATAATTTCACTGCCGCAGACGTCGCAAACGTCCTCGACCCTGGGTGGTTTAGATTTGACATTGTAAATCTCACCGCAGTTATTGCAGGTGCGCCGCGTGGTGAGTCGATCGATAATCACATCCCGTGGTATATCGAGCTCTAGCACGCAATCGAGTTTTTCGCCCAGTTTCGCCAACAGTGCCTTTAGCGCTTCCGCCTGGGGGATAGTGCGGGGGAACCCATCGAGTAAGTATCCCTGTTGACAATCCTCCTCCTGCAGGCGCTGTTCCATGATGTCCATTATCAGCTCATCGGTGACCAGGTTGCCAGCCGCCATGGCAGCCTCGACCTGCTTGCCGAGCGTTGTGCCTGCGGTGATCGCAGCGCGCAGGATGTCGCCTGTAGAAATCTGAACCGACCCGTCATGCTGCATCAGGGCTTTGGCAATAGTGCCCTTACCCGCACCTGGCGGTCCTAACAGGATTACTTTCATGCTTTTCCCCTCGAAAGGTCGGGATAATAAGGTCTCATTCTCCGGTTTTATGCGGAGATGGCAACATCCAAATATCAATACTATGTATTATCCCGACATACCGGACAGCGTAACGGTGAGGTTGCGACGATGGGCGTGATAGCGATGCTCCCATAGAAATAAACCCTGCCAGCTGCCAAGCGCGAGTCTGCCGCGCTGTATCGGAATGGTAATTTCGGTCTGTGTCAGGACCGAACGGATATGCGCAGCCATATCATCGGCACCTTCCTGGTCATGGAGATATGCCGGATCGCCGTCTAGCACCAACCGGGCAATATAGTTTTCCAGGTCGCGGCGTACGTTACTGTCTGCGTTTTCGGTGATAATCAGCGAAGCGCTGGTGTGATGGAGAAACACGTGGCAGAGTCCCTGATCGATCCCGGAGACCCGCAATAGTTCCTCTACCTGGCCAGTGATATCGATGATAGACCGGCCCTCGGTCTGCAGCGTTATCGTTTGTTGCTCAATCATGTAGCGATCCTGGCATCCGCGTTGAACGCAAAATAGTTCTCAAGGCCACGCTCTCGTGCTGCGCCTGTCGATCAAATAGAGGCCAGTTTAGCCGGGCTTTGCTTGAACCTGTCGGGTTCGAGGATCGTGGCTGACTGGTACTTGTCACTGGTTTCAGGATAATCGAGGGTAAAATGAAGGCCGCGGCTCTCCTTGCGTGCTAACGCAGAGCGGATGATTAATTCTGCGACCACGACAAGATTCCGCAATTCGAGTAAATCAGGAGACACCTTGTAGTTACCGTAATATTCGTTTATCTCGCTTTTTAGTAAATCGGTGCGGTGCAGGGCCCGCTCCAGGCGTTTGTTGGTGCGTACGATACCGACGTAATCCCACATGAAACGCCTCAGTTCGTCCCAGTTGTGCGCAACTACGATGTCTTCATCAGAATCGGTGACCTGTGACTCATCCCAACGCGCCAGCGGCGGTAATATATCGTCAGTATCGATCTCTGCGGCGATTTTATCCGCGGCCGCCCGTGCGAACACCAGGCATTCGAGCAGAGAATTACTGGCCATGCGATTGGCACCATGCAATCCGGAGCAGGCAACTTCGCCTACTGCGTAAAGGTTCTCCAGGTCCGTGCGCCCATCGATATCGACCATTATCCCGCCACAGGTGTAATGCGCCGCTGGCACAACCGGTATGGGTTGCCTGGTGATATCGATATCAAATTCCAGGCAGCGTCGATAAATGGTCGGGAAATGCGACTTGATGAAGGCGCTGCTTTTATGGCTGATGTCCAGGTATACGCAATCAATACCGAGGCGTTTCATTTCATGGTCAATCGCGCGTGCGACGATATCACGTGGGGCGAGCTCCGCGCGTTCATCGAAACCGGGCATAAACCGATCTCCGTTCGGCAACAGTAACTTTCCGCCTTCACCGCGAACTGCCTCGGTAATGAGAAAGGACTTTGCTTCGGGGTGATATAGGCAAGTTGGATGGAACTGATTGAATTCCATATTGGCGACTCGACAACCGGCGCGCCATGCCATCGCGATGCCGTCACCGGTAGAGCCATCCGGGTTACTGGTGTACAGGTAAACCTTGCTGGCACCACCGGTCGCGAGGATTATTTTACGCGCCTTGAGCACATCGACATGTTGATCCTGCCGGTTCAGTGCGTAGAGACCAACACACTTCTGTTGCCGGTGTATCAGGTCGATAGCAATGTGCTGGTTGAAGACCTCTATATTGCCCCGTTCCAGTACATGCGCCTGCAGGGTTTCCTGCAAGGCTTTACCGGTAGCGTCGGCCGCGTGAACAACCCGACGCCGACTATGCCCGCCTTCGCGGGTCAAATGAAAGCCACTGTCACTGATTTCCTGGCGATCAAGCGTAAATGGCATGCCAAGGGATGCGAGCCAGTCGATGCATTGCCTGCCGGCGCCGGCACAAAGCCTGACGACCGACTCGTCGCATAGACCGGCACCGGCCGCGATGGTGTCGGCGGTATGTTGATCGATACTATCTTCGGGCTCAAGCACTGCCGAGATACCACCCTGTGCCCAGTAACTGGAATGTTGTTCACCCGGAGTCTTGGCCAGAACTGCAACCTGAAGCGCAGGCGGTAAATGCAGGGCTGCGGACAGGCCCGCGGCTCCGGAACCGATGACAATGACGTCAAACTCGAATTGTTTGCTCATATCGACCTTAGATTAGGGGGTTCGATGCAGTATAGTGAAATTCTTCATAACTCAAAAGCGCGCTTTCGGCAGAACTTTCTATAATATAATCAGTCCTTATGTCAAAGTTAGGAAGATAAGTTTTTATTATCTCCGAAAACTATAAATAACCAGGGATTTAAATGGGGACTAATCTGCTCGACGCAGAGTTGGTGAAACGGGTACAGGCCGGGGATACAGGCGCCTTTGATTTGCTGGTGCAGAAGTATCAGCATAAGGTGGTAAACCTGGTTGGCAGGTTTGTATCAGACCATGCGGAATGTCAGGATATCGCCCAGGACGCTTTTATCAAGGCGTACCGCGCTATTAATGGCTTCAGGGGCGATAGTCAGTTTTATACCTGGCTTTACCGGATTGCCGCCAATACGGCGAAGAATCACCTCGCATCGCGAGCGCGTAAATCGCCTGGCTACACTGTCGATGTCGATGATGCCCAGCATTTCGAGGGTGAGTCCGGTCTCAAGGAATATGCCAATCCTGAAAATCTGTTGCTGACCGATGAAATCAGGCAAACGGTTTTCACTGCGATAGAGAAATTGCCGGATGATCTGAAATCGGCAATTACGTTACGCGAAATCGATGGTTTGAGCTATGAAGAGATAGCAGATGTGATGGATTGTCCTATTGGCACGGTTCGATCCAGAATTTTTCGCGCCAGAGATGTAATCGATAAGGAACTTAGACCCCTGTTAGAGTGACTAAGTAACAGATTTTAGCAGCCAGTGGATTAATACTGGCTAACTTGAGGCCTGGATATGACAGATACAAAAGAGAAATTATCGCTCCTGCTGGACGACTATAGCGAAGACAATATCGATGCAACCATCGATGAAGTAATTGGTGACGTCAATTCACAGTATCGCACGCGCCGTTACCGCATTATCGGTGAGGCCATGCGCAACGAGTTACCCCAGGCGATCGATACCGACTTCCATAATACTGTGATGGCGCAGATCCGTGATCAGGCTGTGGCACCCGATCCCGCACCGACTGCAGCACAGGAATCAGTACTGGGACACCCGTTACTTAGCTGGCTGAGCTTGAAGCCGCTGGCCGGTTTCGCAGTAGCCGCGAGCGTTGCGCTGGTTACGGTAGCGCTGTGGCAACCTCTCAAGCAGGAGTCGGGTCAGTTTGATGAAGATCTCGTGAGTACCACCGATCAGCAGAAAATAGAACAGCTTGCCGGACAGCAAGTGCGGACTGGTGCGGTGCCAGTATCGACCAGAGTGCAAACCCCTGGCACACGCTGGAAGGTGGAGAGCAAGTCGCCCGAGCCCGGAGTGCAACAAAAACTGAACGCGTACCTCGTCAATCACACCGAGCAATCCAATTCGATGCAGGGACTTATTCCGCAGGCACGGGTCGCCGGTTTTGATGCCCGGCAGTGACGCTTGACGAATGAGGATATCGCCCGCTAAAAATCTACTGCCCGTCCTGCTTTCGGCGCTGATTAGCGTCCCGGTTATGGCCGATCCGGCGATGGATTGGGTGCAAAAAATGTCCACGGCGATGCGCAACCTGAACTATCGGGGCGATTTCGTTTACATGCATGAAAATCAACTCGAGAGCATGCGGATATCGCATTACAAGGATGCCAATGGTGAGAAGGAACGGCTTATTTCACTTAACGGGGAAGCCCGCGAGGTTATCAGGGATAACCAGAACTTGACCTGTATCTGGCCTTCGAGCCGCAAAGTCGTGGTGGATTTTTCGCGCAAGAATTCTTTTTCGCCGATATTCATTCCGGAAGATATTGCCCGACTGGAAAAATTCTATGAAATGAAATTGTTGGGTAATGATCGTGTTGCCGGCATGACTACCGTGGTAGTTCATATCGATCCCAGGGATCAGTACCGCTACGGTATGAAATTCTGGATTAACGAAAAAAATGGGTTGATGATGAAATCCAGCCTGATCAATGAAGAGGGAAAGGTGGTCGAGCAGGTCATGTTTACCAGT
>CALDDP010000338.1 GCA_937936805.1 uncultured Gammaproteobacteria bacterium
TCACACAAGGCTTGTGTCGCGGGACTGGGTCTGCGTCGTATGCACCAGACAGTGCAAGTGATCGACACCCCGGAAAATCGCGGCATGATCAACAAGGTTCAATATATGCTGAATGTCGAGGAAGCGTGATGTACCTGAATAACTTGAAACCCGCCAGGGGATCTACCAAAGCGTCCAAACGTGTGGGTCGCGGTATCGGCTCTGGCAGTGGTAAAACCGCGGGTCGTGGTCACAAAGGTCAGAAGTCACGTTCTGGCGGTGGAGTACGAGCGGGCTTCGAAGGCGGACAAATGCCATTGCAGATGCGTTTGCCCAAATTCGGCTTTACCTCGCGCAAGTCCCGTTTTTCGGCAGAGGTCCGCCTCGGTGAAATCGAAAATTCCGGTCTCGACATCGTCAACCTGAAAGCGTTGATCGATGCCAACCTGGTACCAATGCAGACCCACCGGGCCAAGATCATCCTGTCGGGTGAGTTGACCCGCAAAGTCAGCGTCGAACCCGGCGTTCTCGTGACCAAAGGCGCGCGTGCAGCAATAGAAGCTGCCGGTGGCCAGGTAGCGTAGGTTTATTGTGGCCGGTCCTTCCGCACAACAGCTGGCTAGCAGTCTCTCAGGGGGTTCCCTGAGCGAGCTGCGTCGACGTATCTTTTTCGTCATCGCGGCGTTGGTCATATTCCGTATCGGAACCTTCATACCGGTGCCTGGAATCGATATCAACGTCATGCGCGAGATTTTCGAGCAGCAACGTACCGGCATCCTGGGTATGTTCAACATGTTTTCCGGCGGTGCGCTGGAGCGCATGTCGATTTTTGCGCTCGGCGTCATGCCTTATATTTCAGCCTCGATCATCATGCAGCTGCTGACCGTGGCGGTGCCCAAACTCGAGCAATTGAAAAAGGAGGGCGAATCAGGCCGACGCAAGATTACCCAGTACACGCGTTATGGCACCGTGGCCCTGGCAACTTTCCAGTCGATCGGAATTTCGATTGCATTGTCGGGCCAAAGTGGCGGCGGCGGTGCAGCGCTGGTGGTCAATCCGGGCCCGTCTTTCATTTTTACCGCGGCTGTCACGCTGGTGACCGGCACCATGTTCCTGATGTGGCTGGGTGAACAAATCACCGAGCGGGGTATCGGTAACGGTATCTCGGTATTGATTTTTGCCGGTATTGTCGCCGGATTACCCTCGGCGATCGGTGGCACCTTTGAACTGGTGCGCACCGGCGAACTGAACTCACTGGTCATTCTGGCACTGTTTATTGGTGTGCTGGCGGTAACTTACTTTGTTGTCTTCGTCGAACGCGGGCAACGGCGCATTACGGTGAACTATGCCAAGCGGCAGCAGGGGCGCAAGATGTATGCCGCGCAAAGCAGCCACTTGCCGCTGAAGTTGAACATGGCGGGTGTTATTCCACCCATCTTCGCCTCCAGCATCATCCTGTTTCCGGCCACGCTGGGCAGCTGGTTCGGTCAGGCCGAAGGCATGCGCTGGCTGCAGGACATTTCGGCGACACTGTCTCCTGGGCAGCCCCTCTACGTTCTGTTTTACGCTTCGGCGATCATATTCTTTTGCTTTTTCTACACCGCATTGGTGTTCAACTCGAAAGACACGGCGGAAAACCTGAAGAAGTCCGGAGCTTTTATTCCGGGGATTCGTCCCGGTAACCAGACGGCTAATTATATCGACGGGGTAATGTCACGCCTGACCCTGGTGGGCGCGATGTATATCACCGCGGTGTGTTTGTTGCCGGAATTTCTAATTTTGTTCTGGAACGTACCTTTCTATTTCGGAGGTACTTCCTTGTTGATCATCGTCGTCGTAGTGATGGATTTCATGTCGCAGGTGCAGGCGCATCTGATGAGTCATCAGTACGATGGATTGATGAAGAAGTCGAATTTTAAGGGTTATGGTGGCGCCGGTGTGGTGCGCTAGTCCCGGGATTAAGGTAAGGCCATGAAGGTAAGAGCGTCAGTTAAGAAATTGTGCAAAAACTGCAAGGTAATTCGTCGCCACGGCTCGGTACGGGTGATCTGTAAAGACCCGCGCCACAAGCAGCGTCAGGGTTAGTACTCCTGCTATGAGACATCTCAGGATTCAGTCAGTCAGGAAGCGGTTAGCTGCTAGGCGTGCGACCGCAGGACTAGCTGTAGCTAATTCAAGGGAGCACAACAACGCAGATGACCGCTTCCTGGCTGACCCGAAGGGAACGCCCCAAATCGGCCAATGCTGCGTTGCAGTCCTTGAAAAGGGCATGCCATTCTCTGCGGACTGCGCCTTGCCTTGGCCAATTTGGGACGTTCTGCATCCTGAGATGTCTCATAGCAGGAGTACCGAGTTCGCGCGTGTCTGTTTTATTGATTGATTTATTGAATTTTGGGCGAGCGACAGCTAGAATTTGCGCCCATTTTGGCCTAGCGGCTTAGGAGATAGTTTTTTTATGGCTCGTATTGCAGGTGTAAATATACCGGATCACAAGCACACAGTGATTGCGTTGCAGTCTATTTTCGGCATTGGCTCGACCCGTTCAGCCGAAATCTGTAGCGCTACCGGCATTAGCCCGGAAACCAAGGTGCGTGAGTTAAGCGAAGAGCAGCTCGAACAAATTCGTAGCAGAATCGATGGCTATACCACCGAGGGCGATTTACGGCGCGAAGTATCGATGAACATCAAGCGATTGATGGATCTCGGTACCAATCGCGGCATTCGTCATCGTCGTGGCTTGCCGGTGCGCGGACAGCGTACCAAGACAAACGCACGCACACGCAAGGGACCGCGTCGTCCGTTGAAGCGATAAGCCGACATTAGCAGGCTAACAAAACAGGTTAGGTAAATGGTAGACAAAACACGTACCAAGAAGAAAACAAAACGCGTCGTTTCTGACGGCGTGGCGCATATACATGCGACCTTTAACAATACCATCGTCACCATCAGCGATCGCCAGGGTAATGCTTTGACCTGGGCTACCGCGGGTGGCTCGGGATTTCGCGGTTCGCGCAAATCAACCCCGTTTGCAGCGCAGGTTGCGGCCGAACGCGCGGGTCAGGCGGCCCAGGAACTGGGCATGAAGAACCTCGAAGTCATGGTCAAGGGACCAGGACCGGGTCGCGATTCAGCGGTACGTGCCCTGAACGCTATCGGTTTCAAGATTTCGCGCATCGATGACGTTACCCCGATACCACACAATGGTTGTCGGCCTCCGAAAAAACGTCGCGTATAGGCAGGAACACTAATGGCAAAATATATCGGACCAAAATGTAAATTGATGCGTCGTGAAGGAGCAGACCTTAGTCTGAAGTCCTCGCGCCGCGCGGTCGATACCAAGTGCAAGATCGACAATCCCCCGGGGATGCACGGCGCTGGCACGCGTAAACCGCGCCAGTCGGACTACGGCCTGCAGCTGCGTGAAAAGCAAAAGCTGCGTCGCATCTATGGAATTCTCGAACGCCAGTTCCGCAACTACTACAAGGAAGCCTCGCGCCTTAAGGGCTCCACCGGTGAAAACCTGCTGCAGTTGCTCGAAACTCGCCTCGATAACGTAGTCTACCGCATGGGTTTCGGCTCCACGCGTGCCGAAGCGCGTCAACTGGTGAACCACAAGGCGATCATGGTCAACGGCAAAATAGTCAATATTCCATCCTACGTGGTGACTGCCGACGACGTCGTCAGCGTACGTGAGAGATCACGCAAGCAGGCGCGTATCGCCGAGTCTATGGCGCTGGCTGAGCAGATCGGTTTCCCGGACTGGGTTGACGTTAACCAGACCAAGTTCGAAGGTGTCTTCAAGGCTATGCCTGAGCGCGGTGAATTGCCGCCAGATATCAACGAACAGCTCGTAGTTGAACTTTATTCCAAATAATTAGCGGGTTATCTATGTCTAAAATGTACTCTGATTTATTGAAGCCGAAGCATGTAAAAGTCGAAGAACAGCAGACTTACCATGCGAAAGTTTCGATCGAGCCGCTGGAACGTGGTTTCGGTCATACCCTTGGTAATGCGCTAAGACGTATCCTGCTGTCGTCGGTGCGTGGTTGTGCGATCGTCGATTGCCGGATCGAGGGTGTACTGCACGAATACACTACCATCGACGGTGTCCAGGAAGATGTAATCGATATTTTGCTCAACCTGAAAGGCGTGGGCATTATCATGCACTCCAAGGACGATGCAACCCTGACCATCTCGAAGAAGGGACCGGGCGTGGTTACCGCGGGCGATATCCAGCTCGATCACGACATCGAGGTGGTTGATCCGGATTACGTCATCGCTACGCTGACCAAGGGCGTCAACTTCGAAATGTCCCTGCACGTGGTCAAGGGTCGTGGTTACCAGCCAGCCAATACGCGCCAGACCTCGGAAGAAGACGCGGCACTGGGACATTTGCAGCTCGATGCGTCATTCTCGCCGGTGCGCAAGATTGCCTATAGCGTCGAAGCCGCGCGTGTGGAGCAGCGTACCGACCTGGACAAGCTGATTATCGATATCGAAACCAATGGTACTATCGATCCGGAAGAAGCGATTCGAATTGCCGGCAGCATCCTCAAGGATCAGCTCTCGGTATTTGTGAATCTGGAGGGGTCGGACGAAGAAGTCGAAGACGAGCCGGAATCACATATCGATCCGATCCTGCTGCGTCCGGTTGACGATCTCGAACTGACCGTGCGTTCGGCTAACTGCCTGAAAGCGGAAAATATTTACTACATTGGCGATTTGATCCAGCGTACCGAAGTCGAATTGCTGAAAACCCCCAATCTGGGTAAGAAGTCCCTGACTGAAATCAAGGACGTGCTGGCGTCGTATAGCCTGTCATTGGGCATGCGGCTCGAAAACTGGCCTCCGGCCAGTATCGAAAACGACAGCAAGTTAGCGAGTTAAGAGGTTTAAACGATGCGTCATCGTAATAGCGGGCGACAGCTCAATCGTAACAGCTCACATCGCAAGGCGATGTTCAAGAATATGGCTGTTTCCCTGTTTGACCATGAAGTCATTCGCACCACCCTGCCCAAGGCCAAGGAACTGCGTCGCGTAGCCGAGCCCCTGATTACGCTGGCCAAGGAAGACAACGTGGCCAATCGCCGTGTCGCCTTCAGTCGCCTGCGTGACAAGGCGGCCGTGGGCAAGTTGTTTGTCGACCTGGGTCCGCGTTACAAGGAACGCCCGGGCGGTTATATGCGTATCCTGAAGTGCGGCTATCGTCCAGGCGACAAGGCGCCGATGGCTTACGTCGAGCTAGTGGATCGTCCCGACGCCGAGTACGACGACGAATAGATCCGCAGACTCACGCTACACGAAAAAGCCAGCATATAGCTGGCTTTTTTTATGCGCGATTTTCGCTAATGCTGCGGCAACCGGGTGACGGGTTCAAGCCGCCAGATCGGCATAACGACGGCCCGGCACATGGCGCCTGTCGCTCGCGTAGCCCGGTATCATGTCACCGAATCTGTCGAATTCGAGTCGGCGGTCATCGCCACTGCGCCGATCTTCGAGGAAGACATAACGGCACTGGCAGTTTTCGCTGCTGCAGTTTTGCAAAGGCAGGGACGGGGCATCCTGCGCGAGGAAAATTCGACCCGTTACTTCTGCGATCGAGCGACATGGGGTTGCTCCGGGGCGGATCTTGACCGAGCGCCACCTGGCATCTGAGGACTTGCCTGCGAAAGGCTTACTTTTTTCAGATTTCTTTGCATGTCTCTTGCCGCCGCCGTAATCGTAGGGTTTGAAACCGTACAGTATCAGGCCCGCGAGCAGCAGCAGGATAACGATTGAAAGGAGTATCGAAGGCATGTCCATCGTGTAAATCTTACGCTAAAGTTCCTGCTATTCTACCTATCTTAATCATTTTAGCGAACCCCCGGTTAGCAGCCTGTCGCCAGGAATCGCTACTGGCAACCGTCGGTACATTTTCCGGACTCGCTGAAGCTCATGGTACGCCCGCTGAGCGGTACATGCACCGGAACCTTGCTCGCCTTGCTGAATATATCGACGCGAGTACCGGCGATTACCTTTCCGCCCTGGGTTGAAGGCTGGTTGGCGTGCGACGCAATTACCGCAGTCGGTTTGATCAGCTCATTGATAACCCATGCCGCTTCCTTCGGGCCGGTGGTAAAAGTATCGCCAATATTCATCACTACCAGTTTGGCCCTGTAGTGATCACGCACCACGGTTTGCTGTTCGGCGGTGATACCGGTGTCGCCGGACAGGTAAACGACAAGTCCGTTGGAAAAGGTCAGCACGTAGCCCGTGGGAGGGCCGGCATAGGCGGTCAGGCCCGAGGCATCGAGCATGTCACCGAGCTCGCCCCCGATCATAGCACCGGCTATTCCGTTCGAATGCACCGCCGGAACGGTAGTTATGGTGATACCCCCGATCATGCGTGACGCACCAAAGCGCACCAGTTGCGAATTTTTTGGATCGCCACCGAGCGTTTTAAGCTTGGCGCTGAAGAATTTGGGCATTTCACTACCGGTAACAATCTTCGCCCCCTTGGCGAGCGCGATATTAACGGTATTGGTGTTAGGCAAGGATGCGACCGGGAATTTCGTGGTTTTGCATTCGCCGTCACCGGGTGCGGCGATGTGTTTGTCGCCGACATGGTCGCCGTGCATGTGACTGACCAG
>CALDDP010000339.1 GCA_937936805.1 uncultured Gammaproteobacteria bacterium
GCGGAAAGCGTCCATAGGTTTCGACGATCGCATGATGATGACGGGCAAAACGCAGGTTCGATTCCAGGCCAGGTTGATCGAATAGTTTCAACGCCAGTTCCTGGTCGGCAAGGTCTTCGCTGTGCATGAACGGCATATACAAAAATGCCTTCTGTTCGACAGGGAGCATGCTGTCGAAGCCTTTTTCGATCGCGACCCTGGATACATCTCGCGACCGCGCCTCGGTCGCAAAACCAAGCGCATTGCCGCGATAAATATTTAACGGGAACTGGTCCAGAACGATAACCAGTGCCAGGCAGCCCGGCGCATCTTCCATCCAGTGATCGAGCTCGCCCCTGCTTGCTTGCTTCAGCGTATCCTCAAAACGCTCGCACAGCATGCGGTCGAACTCCGGGGTCGAATTGAACCAGAGCTTGCGGGTGTCGTCGGCGAACCAGAAATCGATAATCTTCTGCGGCATGAATACCTCACTGTGCCGGGTCATGTTAACAGTCTTTGCAAAGGGCTTCGACCTGCCCGCGCAAGCGCTGCTGCAACTGCTTGCGACCCTCGGCGCCGGACTCTCGCTCGAGCAGTTCCCAGTTACGATTCTGTACTGCTTTCTCGATCAAAAGAGCACCCGGATCATCGCAGGAGCGCGCAACACAACGCATGACATACTTCTGCAAGCTCACAAAGCATAGCTCGAATCCCTTGTTACCGCGGGCAAAAGCTTCAATCTCCCGTTGCTCCAGCTGATTGAGCACCGCGTCAAACCCCGCGAAACGCAATAGCGCTACAACCTGCGCCGCATCCATCGTTTGTAAAAACTGCGTCATCCAGATCGGTAACTGTTGCTGAATGCGCTGTTGCATTTGCTCGATGTCTTCATCCAGTCTCCGCTCCAGCGGATGGAGTACAGCGATCGAATGTTCACCACTGGATTTACCTCTGCCGTAACTGACATGAACCAGAGAGAATTGCGCCTGTTGCCAGAAACCAGCGCTAGCCGGATCGAGCGCGAAGCTGGCACCCAGATAAGCGAAGTCGTGCTGCCGTCCGAACTGTCGCGCGCGCTCAAGCAGTCGGGTTCCGAGGCCCTGGCGGCGACAGCCTTCGGCCACAGCGATACGTTGAATGCGCAAGCCCCGGTACCCGGCGAAGTTCTTTATGCCCGCCTGCGCGGTCAACATCTGCGCCAACAGGTGTCCCCGGGGTCGCCGGCGCCCAAGAAAAATTTCTTCACACAAGGCCTCATCGAGACCACCCTCGATATTCAACAAGACAGCACCAACCACCTGATCAGCACTGCGCGCAACAATCAGCACCAGGTCAGGGTTCTCCATCAGCATGCGCAAATCCGATGGGCGGCTGCGATAATGTGCCGCATTCATCAGCCGGTAGACCTGTTTGAGCAGGGGTAAATGCGCGGCGTCTCCCGGATTTTCGAGCAAAAGCAGTTCGCAAGACTCCAGCTGTTCCTTTGGCAGGTTGCCGAGCGGTGGTCCGCTATCGAGGATTAATGTTCGATTGAGCCAGGCTTCCAGTCGATCACCCTGGCACCAGCGCACCGGCATCTCGAGCTCAAGCCGCATCAATCTGGCAGCCTCCATCTGTGCCACGAAACGAAGCATGAATCCTCGCCCGGTACCTTCATAACCGCCACTGGTGGTTGCCATTACCAGCCGCGGGTATAGCCTGTGCAATTGCCGTAGCATCGACTGAGGCAGCATCGCCGCCTCATCAATGATCACCAGGTCTGCTGAGGGGTAACGCGTCAACAGACGATCAGGCGCAACGAATTCAGCGTCCGGGGCCAGGCGCAGTAATTGCGCGGTGGTTTTGCGGGAGCTGGCAGTTACCAGTACACGCATGCCCTGCGGCAAATGTTTGAGCAATAACCCCAGGCAGGTACTCTTGCCGCGACCACGATCAGCGTTGATCAGCGCGATACCGGTTTGCCCGGTTGCCAGCCATTGCTCGATTCGCTGCAAGCAGAGACCCTGCTCCGCAGTCATCCCCCGCTCAATTGGCGTTGGGGTTAGCTTCGGCAGTGGCGGAATCGGTCCGCCTTCGTACCCGGGAGTCAACAGGATTCCGGTGCTGGCATCCGCGTCAAGTGCAGCGAAAAAATACTCGACAAAGCGCGCCTTTGGCGACGTCGATTGATCTTGCCAGCAAGCGTAGCGGTCGGTTCGCAAATCCCAGTCTTCGGCTGGCGGCGACAGCGTCACTAACACCCCGCCCGACTGCACCAGCCCGGCGGCAATACACAATACATCCGGATTAAAGCCTGCGTAAAGATCCAGCACAACGATCCTGGATTCACTACCCAGGCAGGCATCGGCCGCGCCGAATGCAACCGCCGTATCCACCAGCTTTCGATTCGACAGTACCAGCATCGAATCATCCGCCGCGAACAGTTTTTCAAACTGCTCGTCGCACCAGGATCGAGGCCCCTGTAAGGCAACCAGTTGGCGCTGTTTATTGCACAGTAACTGATCGAGCAAGGAACCCATCCAGCTATTTATATCGATTGCCGGCATGGTAATTTTTTGCTAAAAAAGCAGCTCATTATAGTTGAGTGACAAGTCATGACCAAAGACCAGCAAACCCAGGCGGAAGCCGCCGCATTTCGTTCCCTGGTAGCCCATCTGCAAGAACGTAGCGACGTTCAGAATATCGACCTGATGACGCTAGCGGGTTTTTGTCGCAACTGCCTGTCCAAGTGGTACTCTGCTGCCGCAAAACAGGTCGATCCGGAATTCGACTATGCCACCGCCCAGGAATACGTTTACGGGATGAGTATCGAAAGCTGGAAACGCGACCATCAGACCAGCGCGAGCGACGAGCAGATGCAGCGCTTTGAGGACAGCAAACCGCTGCACGCCAAAATCAGCGGCTATTAAGCCGGGGCCGCGCGCAGCAATTCGCGACGGTACAGGCGGTCGTAGCTGATTACTCAGCTCAACAAAAAATTCCTCCGCGGGGGCTCACTGAGACTCTCTGAGTTCACGCCGAAGTATCTTGCCAACATTGGTTTTCGGTAACTCATCGCGGAATTCGATTAACTTTGGAACCTTGTAAGCGGTCAGGTTCTCCCGGCAGTGCGCGGTTATCGCCGCCGCATCGAGTGCAGGATCCTTTTTCACGATGACTGCCTTTACGATCTCGCCACCGGATTGATCGGGCACGCCGATAACACCCACCTCGAGCACCCCTTCATGACCTGCTATAACGGTTTCGATTTCGTTTGGAAACACGTTGAACCCTGACACCAGGATCATATCCTTGAGACGATCAACGATTCTGAAGAAACCATCTTCATCCATTTGTGCGACATCGCCGGTTTTAAGCCAGCCGTCGTCGGATAACACCCTGGCGGTTTCTTCGGGTCGCTGCCAGTATCCCTTCATAACCTGGGGGCCGCGTACGCACAGTTCCCCGGTTTCTCCCTGGGGTAACAGATTGCCCTTGTCATCCTGCACTGAAACCTCGGAGGAAGGCACCGGTAAACCGATGCTGCCATTGTATTCGCGCAGGGTGAGAGGATTAATACATACCGCGGGAGAGGTTTCGGTCAGTCCATAGGCTTCGAGCAATGGCGTATTGGTCAGTTTTTGCCAGCGCTCAGCCACCGGTTGTTGCACCGCCATGCCCCCACCCAGCGAAAGCTTTAACCCGGAAAAATCGATTTGCTCGAAACCGGGTGTATTCATCAATCCATTGAACAAGGTATTAACACCGGTTATTGCAGTAAATTTCAGCTGCTGCAATTCTTTAACGAAACCGGGCATATCTCGTGGGTTGGTAATCAGGTAATTCAGTGCGCCAACCTTCATGAAGGTCAGGCAATTAGCGGTGAGTGAAAAGATATGGTACAGCGGTAGCGCCGTGATAATGACTTCCTTGCCCTCGGCAATATCATTCTTTAGCCAGGCTGACGCCTGTTGCATGTTGGCAACCATATTGCCATGGGTCAGCATGGCTCCCTTGGCCACCCCGGTGGTACCGCCGGTGTATTGCAAAAAAGCGAGGTCATCATGGCTGCATGACACCGCACGGTGACGTTGGGCCGAACCCAGCTGCAAGGCTTTTTTAAAGGTGACCCGCTGCGGTAGCGAGAATTCCGGCACCATTTTCTTCACATACTTGACCACCAGGTTCACTATCAGTGATTTAGGGAAATGCAGCAGGTCACCAAGTTGAGTAGTCACCACATGCTGAATCGAAGTTCTGTCGATGACTTCGTCAAGCGTGTGGCAGAAATTTTCCATCACGATGATAGCCTTTGCGCCCGAATCTGACAGTTGAAGCTCGAGTTCCCGTGCGGTGTACAGCGGGTTGGTATTGACCACCACGAAGCCGGCGCGCAAGGCCGCGAAAATTGAAATCGGATTCTGCAACACGTTAGGCATCATGACCGCTACGCGATCACCTTTCTCCATTCCGGGCAGGTTTTGCAGATAACTGGCGAGTTGATCGGTATAACGATCCATGTCGTTATAGGTCAGCGTCGTCCCCAGGTTACTGAAACACGGTCGCTCTCCATAAGAATTGATTGCCTGTTCGAAAACATCAGTGACTGACTGGTAGGCATCGAGATCGACCTCTTCCGGGATCCCGCAAGGATAGCTTTTAAGCCAAACCTTCTCCATTTGCTCCCTCCCCAAAACTGGTAACGGCTTTAAATCAATGGCGATACCAGGGTGGTTATTTTGCCCTGCTGGCCCGCTTCTTGTTAGCGACTGGTTTCTTTTTAACTGTTTTACCAGTCGCTCCGGTCGATCTGGCTACGCCGGGATTACCGGTCATCTGGTCGGGCGTAAAATCATCGACCGCGACAACCCGGGCGGTCGCTGACCGGGCTTGCAGTAGTATATCAGCTTCTTGCGTCGTTACCTGACCCGACTCCAGCAGATTGTTGACCCACTGCGAATAATCTTCAAGTCCATGCTGCCTGATCTGATCGTGACGCAAGCGCCGTTCGATCGGCTCTGCCTTGATCACCTTGTGCAATGCATCCTCGAGACAGCCGGTAATATCATCGGGATCATCGCTATGATAAATACCCGCGGTCAAGCGGTCGCGCGCTTCGCCCGGTTTGAGCAGTAGCGATGCTACCCGATGATTAAGCGAATCGTTGGGTGGGCGCAGATTGAGTCCCAACGGAAAAATCGAGTGCCGGATTATCACCCCTAGCCATTTGACTGGAAAGTTGCGCAAAATTTCATCGAGCGCGGCCTGTACCTGGTAGAGACAGTACTTGGCCGTCCATTCGACGAGTGGCAAATCACTGCGTGGCTGACCGTCTGCC
>CALDDP010000340.1 GCA_937936805.1 uncultured Gammaproteobacteria bacterium
GTAATTGCATATTCACTAACTTTGAGTACCGAATCCTCTTTCAGGTGCAATTCAGCACCGTCATCCATGAGTATGTAAAGCTGCGCGCCAGGCTCTGTTTCGAGCCGGTCACCTTCGAAAATTCGCGAGTTGACCTGCAACTCGAGTATTCGGCTATTGATATCCCTGGCAGTAGCCAGACCGGCGATTTTTGCAACATAACCCACTTTTATTTTCGGGCTTAAGTCTTCCTGGTCCAGGATTCGCTTGATGTCTACCAGCTTCAGGCGGCTACCGGTGATCAGTCGATCGGAATACTGCACAAATGAATACGGATTCGTTTCAATCAGCTTTACCTTGATCTGTGGCCATAGATCCTTATCTTTTGGATAAACTCGCTTGATAATATCGTCGATAGTCATACCTTCGACGATCTTCAGAATAACTCGTGAAGATGGCACTAACTCAACGCTGGCAGCATTTACCGCCGGTTGAAAAACGGCGTATGACAAAAGCGTCAGCAATAATGCAAACAGTTGATTCCTGTTCAAGATTCTTCACCTGCGATCATGGTTATATCCTCGGCTTCCTGTTATGACTGACTAACAAAACCTGCGCTTTGCCAGATAGCCACGAGGTCATTAGTCATTCAGTTTCCCAGCGGGCGTATCAAGCTGTTTTCTGAATCGCAGGTATTCCGGGCAAAGGCAATTGAGTCGTTAATCAGTTCTTTCAAATTGTCGCGACAATTTATGCCCATGCTTAAACTGCGGAGGTAAATAAATTATAGTTGTTAAAAAGACGAAGATAGGGAAAAACGTCTCATTTAAACAATAAACGGTTACCTAAAGTGAATTAATTAACTCGGGGAAACGGTAATTTTTTGAGATTATCCGATTACGGCAATTGGCTGGCGGCCCAAACCGAAACTACACACGGATCGTTATTTTTGTTCACCTGAATCGTTGATTATCTGCACCGGGCGACGCTAATTTGCAGTTTTTGTCGGCTGACTGGTGTATGAATCGACAAAAAACCAGTCTTCTGACTCGAAATCGATTCGCAAAGCCACCATATGCCCACCCCAGACGCAGCCCCCGTCAAGCGCGAAAAATCGTCCGTAGCATCCCACCGGAAGCGTGGACCAGTGCCCGAACAGCACACGTATATCATCCCGAAGCCTGGCTTTCATCTCATACCAGGGGGTAAGGCGACTGCGCAAATACTTGCGCGGGCTGCCATTGGCGTCGAAATCCAGCTCTTGTGATGTTCTGAAATAACGCATGCGCGTAAAAACATTGGTGATAAAGCGCAAACGCCTGGCGCCATCGAGGTCATCTGACCACGCGGTTGGCTTGTTACCATACATTTTCCTGAGGAATTTGGCGGCTTTTTTACCCCGCAACGCCGTCTCCACTTCACCCGCGAGTTTGCGCGCTTTGCTCAGCCCCCAGGCCGGGTGGATACCGGCATGCACCAGCACGGTATTCTGGATATCGTCGTAATGTAACAGCGGTCTTTGCTGCAACCAGTCCAGCAACTCATCGCGATCGGGGCTTTTGAGAATTTTTTTCAGGCAACTGGTGTCACGAGCTTTCTTTACACCATGATGCAGCGCGAGCAAATGCAGGTCATGATTACCGAGTACCGTTACTGCACTGCTGCCCAGTGATTTAACAAAACGCAAAGTTTCCAACGATTCGGGACCCCGGTTGACCAGGTCGCCACAAAACCAGAGCGTATCCAGGGATGCATCGAAACCGATTTTCTCCAGTAGCCGACAGAGCTCCGAGTAGCAGCCCTGTACATCACCTATTGCATAGATCGCCACAGGCTATACAACTAATGCAAAACTCGGGGGGTAGACAGCACAAACTCTTCGATCGGCGCATCAAAATGCGACCCGTCATCGGCCAGCATTTGATAACTGCCTTTCATCGTGCCTACCGCCGTTTCAAGCATCGTTCCCGACGTGTATACAAACTGTTCACCGGGTTTTAGCAACGGTTGCTCGCCGACAACCCCATCGCCGCGCACTTCCTGAATTTTTGAATTGGAATCGGTAATTACCCAGTGGCGGGTAAGGAGTTGCGCATTCTGCCTGCCTTTATTTTTAATCGTAATCGTGTAGGCAAACACGTAGTAATTCTGTTCCGGATTAGACTGATCCTCGATGTATCGAGTTTCCACGTCGACCTTGATATTGTTGAGCTCTGGTTCATTCATCTAATCTAGTTTCCCGTTTATTATTGCCGCGCCAGGTCACACCGCAACAGCTGCCTTGATATGCTCGTGACACTGATAGTTCTTCAGTTCAAAGTCCTCGAAACGAAAAGCGAACAAATCCTCTACCTGCGGATTCAGCACCATGGTCGGCAGGCTAAAGGGTTCGCGTTCCAGCTGCAAACGTGCCTGTGGTAAATGATTGGAGTATAGATGAGCGTCGCCTAGCGTATGCACGAAGTCTCCCGGTTCCAGCCCGGTTGCCTGGGCCACCATCATCAGCAACAGCGCGTAGGATGCAATATTAAACGGAACCCCCAGAAAAATATCAGCACTGCGCTGGTAGAGCTGGCAGGAGAGGCGACCATCGGCAACATAGAATTGAAAAAAAGCGTGACACGGCGGTAAGGCCATATTTTCGATCTCGCCGACATTCCAGGCACTGACGATAAGACGTCGCGAATCTGGATTGGTCCTGATGTCGCTCACCAGTTGCTGGATCTGGTCGACTACGTGGCCATCGGCAGCTCGCCAGGAACGCCACTGGGCGCCATAAACGGGGCCCAGATCACCGTTTTCATCGGCCCATTCGTCCCAGATGCGAACCTTGTTTTCCCGCAGATAGGCAATGTTAGTGTCACCCTGTAAAAACCATAACAGTTCATGGATGATTGAGTGCAAATGGAGTTTCTTGGTGGTTACGAGCGGGAATCCCTGGCTTAGATCGAAACGCATCTGGTATCCGAAAACTGACCGGGTACCCGTACCGGTGCGATCCTTTTTTTCGCTACCATGCTCGAGCACATATCGCATCAGGTCAAGATATTGCTGCATATTTGCCGCCCCTTTTTGCCAGAATCAGCAGAATAACGCCAACTATAATCATTGGTACCGATAATACAATGCCCCGCGTCAGCCATTCGGTATTCATCAGATAACCGATGTGGGCATCCGGCAAACGAATTAATTCCACGCCACTCCTGCCGAGCCCGTAGAGCAACAGGAAATACCCGGAAACTGTCATTACCGGGCGCGGTTTCGCCGATATCAGCCACAACGCCGCAAACAATAGAATTCCTTCGAGCAGCATTTCGTATAGCTGGGTCGGGTGGCGCGCACTAAAACACAATGGTCCGGCGTAATCGACGTATCGATCCGGTGGAAACTGTTCACAGGACAATTTCATCGCCCAGGGAACGTTACCCGGCGCACCCCACAACTCGGCATTCATGAAGTTGCCAAAACGACCGGCTGCCAGCCCCAGCGGCACCAACGGGGCGATAAAATCGGTTAATTCGAAAAACCTGCAGCCCAGTTTTCGACGAAAAACCTCCATCGCCACCAGCACGCCGATAAAACCGCCGTGGAAAGACATACCGCCTTCCCAGATTTTGAACAGGTACAGCGGGTTTTGCAGGAAACTGTCGAAATTGTAAAAAATAACCGAACCGATACGGCCACCGAGCACTACACCAAGGGCACCATAAAAGATGAGGTCATCAATCTGTTCGGGCTTGACGATCGAATTTGCTGAGGCCGCCCGGCGCCTGCCCAGCCACCAGGCACTGGCGAACGCGAACAGGTACATGAGCCCGTACCAGTGTACTTTGACCGGCCCGAGGGCGATCGCCACAGGGTCTATCGATGGAAATGCAATCATTGCAGAATTATCTGATTCAAACTCATGGGTATGCGTGATCAGGATGGTATTATCGCACGGAAATAACCCGGAGTGCAGCAACATGGCCAACGAACTTGCCGCGGAGTCCAGTCCTTACCTGCGCCAACACGCCGACAATCCGGTCAACTGGCTGCCCTGGTCGCAAAAGGCTCTCGACGAAGCCCGCGAACAGAATAAACCCATCCTGCTATCGATAGGCTATTCCGCATGCCACTGGTGCCATGTGATGGCGCATGAGTCCTTCGAAGATGAAAAAACCGCCGCGTTGATGAATAAGCATTTCGTCAATATCAAGGTAGACCGCGAAGAACGCCCGGATATAGATCGGATTTACCAGACCGCGCATCAATTGATAACCCGCCAACCCGGTGGCTGGCCGCTGACGATGTTCCTGTCTCCCGATAGCTGCCTGCCCTTCTTTGGTGGCACCTATTTCCCGGACAAACCCAGGTACGGCATGATCGCGTTTTCTGATTTACTCGATCGTATCGCCGGCATATTCGAGCAGGAACCAGACAAGATAAATCAGCAGAGCCAGGCTATCCAGCAGGCGTTGATAGATATCGAGATGCGCGAAAATCAGAATCAGCGGGCGGCAGACATCGGTGCGATAAAGACTTTCGACAGCCAGTTACTCGAAGCGCATGACGCCGAGTGCGGCGGCTTTGGCAAGGCGCCGAAATTTCCGCAACCCGCTATCCTGCTGCAGGTGCTGCGGCGGGCATTTCAGCAATCACCCGGGGACCCGGTCTATAAGGCAATCGACTTCAGCCTGGAAAAAATCGCGCTGGGTGGAATCCAGGATCATCTCGGCGGGGGATTCTACCGTTACTCGGTGGACGATAAATGGATGATTCCGCATTTCGAAAAAATGCTCTATGACAACGGCCAGTTGCTGGAGGTATTTGCACTGGCTTTTCGCTTGACCGGAAAACCCCTGTTTGCAAATGCAGTGGACGGTATCGTCACCTGGCTGGAAGGTGAAATGCGTACCGATTCAGGCGCATTTTACGCGGCACTCGATGCTGATTCGGAGGGTATTGAAGGCAAGTTCTACCTGTGGACAGCAGCCGAAGTCGAGCAA
Organism: uncultured Gammaproteobacteria bacterium; assembly: GCA_937936805.1. Taxonomy (GTDB): domain Bacteria; phylum Pseudomonadota; class Gammaproteobacteria. The sequence continues at coordinate 4,968 of CALDDP010000340.1, forward strand.
GTCATCGGTAGCGAAGCCTACCCGGCTTTCGCCTGCCAGTTTGGGCTTGATCAGGCGGCTAATTTCGAGGGCCAGTGGCATTTACACAGCTACTACGATACCCCGCAGATAATCGAGAAATTTAGTCTTGACGCACAGAAGTACGCGGCGTTACAGGCAGACATACGCGCTCAGCTGCTCGCGGTTCGTGCAACTCGCATCCGCCCGGGGCTCGATGACAAGGTATTGACCAGCTGGAACGCACTGGTAATTCGCGGGCTGGCATCCGCCGCACGCGTTTTTATGCGTCAGGACTATTTCGACATCGCCCGGCGATGTCTGCACGCGCTTAAAAATGAATGCTGGCAAGATGAAAGGTTACTTGCCCTGAGCGCTAAAGGTGACAGGCAGCTGCCTGCCTACCTCGACGACTACGCGCATCTGTTACAGGCGATTCTCGATTGTCTGCAGTACGAATGGAGCGATGCCGATTTGGCTTTCGCCGTCAAACTGGCCGACCAATTGCTCGATTACTTTGCCGACAAGGACCATGGCGGCTTCTTCTTTACGGCCAGCGATCACGAAAAACTGATCCAGCGGCCGAAATCATGGCCGGATGAAGCGATGCCAAGCGGCAATGCGGTCGCCGCACTGGCCCTGTACCGTCTGGGTTTGCTAACCGGGTGCCAGGCTTATACTCAAAATGCGGAAAAAGCGTTGCAATCGGTGGCCGACAATGTCAACCAGACACCCTTACACGCCGCCAGCTTTGTGGCCCTGCTCGAGGCGGTGCACCAGCCTCCTTGCCAGATTATCCTGCGCGGAGAACGGCCTCTGCTGGCCCGCTGGCGCTCACAGATACTGCCAGCATTGAAACCCGGCCAGATGGCTTACTTTATTCCCGATGACGCCAAGGACCTGCCGGCGGCAATCGCCCAGCGATCGAGCGACAAGCCGATCAGCGCGTGGATTTGCGAAGGCTTTAGTTGCCGCCCACCGGTGCACGACCTCGACGCGCTGCTGACCGACCTGCAAACCGGAGGATGACAGGCGATCTTAAAACAACAGCACCAGGGTCCAGACGACGATTGCTAAAATAATTGCCATTGCAACTGCGGCGGATGCCATGTCTTTGGCGCGCCCCGATAGTTCGTGATGCTCCCCGCCAAAGCGATCTACCACCGCTTCCATGGCCGAGTTCAGAATTTCGGTTAACGGCAGCAAGCTTACGCTCAGCACCAGCAAGGCTTTCTCGATACCGTTATCGCCGAGATAAAGACCCAGTGGAATCATCACACAACACAACCAGATTTCCTGGCGAAACGCCGCTTCATGGCGATAGGCCGCACACAAACCCTTCCACGAATACCCGGTCGCCCTGATGATTCGCAATATTCCGGTATTGCTAGTATTCGGCATCTCAGTTCCAGATCCTGTCGCGGTTATACAGGCCAGGTCGCATCGCGCGACAATGGGCTAGCCATGTCAATTTTCATCGACAGGAAAAAGGATACACGTCGAGCTTCATGACCAGCAGGCGGGCTACTCGTCGTCGGCTATGCTATCCGTGTAGGCGCCTGCGTCGAGTAGATTTTCGACTTCTTCTGAATCCTCTATGGAAAGCTTGTACATCCAGCCGTCGCCATAGGGATCATTATTGATTTGTTCCGGCGCGTTTTCGAGCTCATTGTTGACTTCGATGATTTCCCCGGACAACGGAGCATAGGTATCAGAGGCGGCCTTGACCGACTCGATGACTCCAACCGAATCACCTGCAGAGACCGTACTGCCCTGCTCGGGTAACTCGACGTAGACAAGATCGCCCAGCAGTTCCTGGGCATGATCGGATACCCCGATTGTGGCGACGCCGTCTTCCACCAGGACCCATTCATGTGACGACAAAAATTTCAGTTCTGTTGGCACTTCACTCATTTATTATTACCCCCATCGGTTAACATGGACTTTCCTTCGCGAACGAAAGGAAGCTTAACAATTTCCGCTTTCAACAACCTGTTGCGAACCTCAACTTCGACCTGACCCGCAGCGCCGGCTGGAACCCGGGCCATTGCTATCGATTGCTGCAGGGTCGGTGAGTAACTTCCCGAAGTAATCTCACCGTTGCCCTGAGCGGTTATTACTGTCAAATGATTACGCAAAACACCCTTGTCTAATAATAACAGACCGACAAAACTTTGCTGAACCCCTGCCGCCAGTTCCTGCTGGAGCGCTGCTTTGCCAATAAACTCACGCTCATCCTTCATCGCCAGGGTCCAGCCCAGACCCGAAACGAGCGGACTGGTGGTTTCGTCCATGTCGGCCCCGTACAGGTTCATCCCGGCCTCGAGACGCAGGGTATCACGCGCGCCAAGACCGCAGGGTGCGATGCCAGCGGCCAGCAGGCGATTCCATAAATCCGCGATCTGTTCACTTAGCATCAGTATTTCGAAGCCGTCTTCCCCGGTATACCCGGTGCGCGCGACGAAACAATCATCAAACTCGGCACCCTGAAAACGAGCCAGTTGCCGCAGGGTATCCTGTTGATACTCGGCAAAAATTTTTATCGCCTTATCCCTTGCATTCCCTGCACCGCGAGCAAGGCGACATCGTCGCGAAATCTGAGCTTGAGATTCGGATAAGATTGCGACTGCTGCTCGAGCCATGCCAGGTCTTTTTCACGTGTGGCCGAGTTAATCACCACACGGTAAAAATTGTCGCGCAGATAATAAACAATTAGATCGTCAATTACTCCGCCCTCGGGATTGAGCATGCAGCTGTACAACGCTTTACCCGTGAGGGTCAGCTTGGCTACGTCGTTGGCGAGCAAATACTGCAGGTAGTCTTTGGCATCGTCGCCGCTGACATCGACGACCGTCATATGCGAGACGTCGAACATCCCGGCGTCGGTGCGCACCGTTTCGTGCTCGGTAATTTGCGAGCCATAATTAATCGGCATGTCCCAGCCGGCAAAATCGACGATCTTGGCGCCGGCGTCGAGATGGCACTGGTATAGAGGCGTTTTGTTTCCCATCGGTTATCTACCTCGTCACGGGTTCATCCCCGTAAATCGTGAATAGCACAGAGAATAAAGCCTGTCAGGCTCGAACAAAAGAACTAATTACAGCCCTGACCGCTGCCTTGCATAACTTTTTATGCGGTAGTTTCTCCATTTCAGCCTGCACCTGGTTCCCGCCGACTGCCTGAAATGATCAATTAAATCTCTTCAGCTGATGTTGTGTATGGCCTTTTCCAGCAATGCGCGCTTAAACCATGGTGTTTCATCGACTGCACGCATACCAAGATCACGCAACCGGGTAACCCATCCCTGCTCCAGTCCATAGATCCATTTCAAGGCGCCGAAGCTGTTGCCGGCGACCCAGGTTTCACTTTTACGCTGGCGTTCGTAACGGCGCAGCTGTTTCTGCGGGATCGAATCCGACCGATCACCGACCAGTTGTGCGAGTATTTCGACATCGCTGAAACCGAGATTCACCCCCTGTCCGGCGAGAGGGTGCACGCTATGCGCCGCGTCTCCGATCAACAGCACCCGGTCTTTTAGCCAGTTTTGACAGTGATGCCAACCGAGCGGAAAGCTCTTTCGAGCGCTACAGGAAACAACCCTGCCTAATCTGAACTCGAAAGCCTCGCCAAGAGCGTCGCAAAACTCGTCATCACTGGCACAGGCAATCTCTGCCGCAAAATCATCGTCGCAGGACCAGACGATCGAGCTCTGCCCGTTCGCCAGCGGCAGGAACGCTAATGGTCCGGTGCCCAGGAATCGTTGCCAGGCCGTATGGCGATGGGAATGCTCGGTTTCGACGTTGGCAACTATGGCCGTCTGCCGATACTGTCCCTGCTGTACATCGATTCCGGCCAGCGAGCGTGTGGGTGAATGGCGTCCATCCGCCGCTAGCAACAATCCCGCGCTGAGGCAGCGTCCGGAGCTTAGCCGCAGCTCAACCCCCTCGACATTGTTTTCGAGTAACGTCTCTATTTTATCCGGCATGAACCATTCGATTCGTGATTCACGCTCGCAGACCCGGTACAGCATCTGCTGTAAGAGTCGATTCTCGACGATTGCGCCGAGATTGCTACGCGCCAGATCAACCGCATCGAAGGCAACGCTGGCCTTACCATGCTCATGCCAGATTTGCATCTGTTCGTAATAGCAGACACGCTCATCATCAAGCTGCTGCCAAACCCCAAGCCCCTGCAGAATACCGCGTGAACGCGGGCTGATGGCCGAAACTCGCAGGTCGTAAGCTTCGTCGGAACGAATGATCTTGTTTGACGGGGCTGCCGCCTCAACCACCGCAACGCGGAAACCCTTGCCAGCCAGCGCCAGTGCAGTGCAGGCACCGACCATCCCGGCACCTGCAACTATGACATCGAAACTGTCAGAATTCACAAATGCCCCCGCAACAGGCGATTACCGCCGAAGGCCATTCCCATACCTGCCAGCGCGGCCTGGGCTTTCAGCGCGGGCAACAGGTCGAGCAGGCCAAGTCCCGTCGCACGCAAATGATCGAACAACGGCAATTCGTTCGAAAACAGTGTGACCAGTCCGTCGCCATACCGGATAACCTGGCGCTGCTCCAGCAAGCGTAATTTTTCATACTCATCTGCAAGCGCGCTGAAGCTGTCGGCATCGAGATCTACCAGCGACTGCTCGCTGAGCAATTCGTAAAGGCAGGCAATATCGCGCAGCGACAGATTGAAACTTTGTCCGGCTACCGGGTGCAGTGCATTGGCCGCATTGCCGACCAGTAGACAGCGTCCGCATTGCAGGGCATCTGCGCGGGTTCTCTGAATGGGGATTGAGAAACGTTCGCCGACGGCTTCGATCAGACCGAGACGATAACCGAAGCAGTCCTGCAGGGCTGCAGCAAATTCGACCTCGTTCTGCTCGCCTGCCTGCGCCGCCTGTGGCGGGGTCATGGTCCAGACACAGGCATAGCGTTTGCCACCCAGGGGCAGCATCGCCAGCGGTCCATGCGGTGTGAAACGTTCATAGGCGGTATCGATTTTCGGTTTACTGACCTCGACGTTACTGATCACGACTGCCTGGCCATAATCGATCGTTTGATGGCCAATGCCAAGCGCGGCTCGCGCCGGAGAACGCGCGCCATCGGCAATCAACGCAAACCCGGCTTCAAGCTGCTGCAAACGCCCTTTTTTACGATAGCCGACGTTGACCGTCGTATCCTGGGTAATCGATTCAAACTCGGCTTTTTGCTGCAGTTTTATATTGCGTGAAGCCTCGACTGCATCCAGCAGACAACGTCCCAGCGCCTGGTTTTCAATGACACAGCCCATTGCATCGAGTTCATAATCTGCTGCCTGCAACCGGGTCACGCCCCAGCGCCCGCGCGATGAAATATGGATCTGTCGAATCGGCGCCGCCAGCGCTTCGATCTGCGGCCAGATTCCCAGCGCCCTGAAAATTTGTATGCTGCTCGCGGACAGCGCAATCGAACGCGCATTCAATCCCCCGGCCTGCACCTGCTCAAGATTGCCCGCCTCGATGATCGTTATGCAACGCTTTGAATGCTGCAGGGCCAACGCAGCACACAAGCCGACCAGGCCTCCACCGATAATTGCTACATCACGCATTCAACTCGCCATCAGGGCTTCGATATCGGCAATCTTGCGCGGCAACGCATCGGTGAGTATCTCGCGACCTTGCCGTGTTACCAGTACATCGTCTTCGATACGGATTCCGATATTCCACCACTTGCGATGGGCCCCGCGGCTATGCGCCGGGATGTAGATCCCGGGCTCGATCGTCATCACCATGCCCGGCTCGAGCAGGCGCCATTGATCACCCACCTTGTAATCACCGACATCGTGGACATCGAGTCCAAGCCAATGTCCGGTGCGATGCATGTAAAATTTTCGATAGGCCTGTTCCTTGATCAGTTTGGCGACCGTGCCCTTAAGCAGCTTGAGTTCAATCAATCCGCGCGTGATAACACGCACCGCCGCGTTGTGAGGATCGTTCCAGTGATTGCCGGGCAAGACCTTCTTGACCGCGGCCTGGTGCGCGGCAAGCACGATCTCGTAAACTTCGCGCTGGGCATTGCTATAGGTACCGTTGACAGGGAAGGTACGCGTGATATCCGAAGCATATCCTTCGACTTCGCAGCCGGCGTCAATCAACAGCAGATCACCATCATGCAGTTCATCGTTATTTTCGGTGTAGTGCAGGATACAGCCGTTAGCGCCTCCACCGACAATCGCCGGGTAGGCATGGTGCGCATTATGATGGCGGTACTCGTGATCGAACTCCGCTGCGATTTGATACTCGTGCATCCCGGGCGCACATAGTTTCATCGCCCGCTCATGGGCACGCACGCTGATCGCCGCCGCCTTGCGCATCAGGCGCAGTTCTTCACGACTCTTGTAAAGGCGCATGTCATGCAGCAGGTAGTCCAGGGAAACGAATTCAGAGGGGACATGCAGGCCGCGACTGGACTGTCGCTTGATATGGTTTACCCAGCCAATCAACTGATTGTCGAACTCGGAATAACGACCCATGATATTGAAAATACTATCGGTACCCTCGAGCAACCCGGGCAGAATGTCGTCGATATCATCAATCGGAAACGAATCGTCTGCGCCATAGGTTTCGATTGCACCTTCCTGACCGGCACGCCGTCCGTTCCAGGTCTCCTGCTCTGGATCTTTCTCGCGGCAAAACAGAATATATTCACCGTGTTTGCGACCGGGCTTCAACACCATTACCGCGTCCGGTTCGTTGAATCCGGTCAGGTAGAGAAAATCGCTGTCCTGACGAAAAGCGAAGTGGGTGTCGCGATTACGGATAATTTCAGAGGCGGATGGCAGAATCGCAATCGTATTCTTACCCATCATCTTCATTAACTGGCTGCGCCTGCGCTTAAACTCGGTTGGTTTCATCGTGTGACTCTTGCCTAAATCCAGGATATTTCCTGCCTTCTGTTACCGTTGTGCACTTAAAACTGCCATCCCTTCTATTTACTGTCATTCCCGCATCAGCGGCAGCGCTGGAACGGTTGACCGGGAAGACAGTTTACCTGTTTTAATCTCGTATTCATCCGCCCGCAACCCGACGCCCTGGTATAGCGTGAAATATTCCTTTGCGGAAACAGTGCGTACAAGACGAATTAGTTTCAATGCACGCTAGACGAATGCTTGAGCGGATTTAACGACTCATTCAACAACAGGGTTAACACGCGCACATGTTCGACAATTTCAGTGTATTGCTGTTCGCTCTCATCGCTGCTTTCTTCGTCATAGCCGAGCTTACTGATTTCGAGCAAATCTGACAAACACTCACGCGCTTCATCATCCAGCGAGTCTTCGGCAGCGACGCCACTGGCGCCGAAACCGTAGAGGAAGCCCTGACACCACCTCGCCAAAGCCAACAGGCGCAGGCCAAAATCGTCAGTATCATCCGGCAACAACAATTCGAAACTTAAATCCTCGTTGTTCAACTGTTCGCGGGTTTGTTCAAAGAGTTGCTCGAGCAGGCTGAGCCGTTCGGCAGCCAGCACATTTCCCTTATCGGGCAGCTCGTCCAGTGTATGCCCCAGCCAGGCCGCGAAACCGGCATTGTCGATAAGCAGTGCGCTCAGAGTTCCGTGCGATTCGGCGGCATCTGCAGTCGCACCCAGCTGTTCCAGCGCGAACTGCACCATATCGAAATCCAGCATTGTAGAAAACTCGTAGTTTTGTATAATTTTCGCATTCTAACACCCGTACCCGACAGCAAAAAACAACTGCATGTTGACCTGCACGGCATAAGGCCCGATGATTGCACTATGGATTCTGATAAAAACGTATATACCGAAGACGACCTCAAGCAGCTTGAGCAGCGTATCGACGAGCTCATCGACACCGTGGGTTCACTGAAAAACGAAAATTCCAGCTTGCGCCAGCAAAAAGACAAGCTGGTGACCGAACGCTCTCAGCTAATCGAAAAAACCGAAATGGCGCGCAGCCGCGTTGAGGCGATGATTTCACGCTTACGATCA
>CALDDP010000341.1 GCA_937936805.1 uncultured Gammaproteobacteria bacterium
AGAATTCGAAGCCGATGCAGTTGTCATCGCAACCGGCAGCCGTTGGCGCAGGGATGGTATCGGCGCCACCGTGCGCTATCCTGTGCCGATCGAGAATAATTCAAATACTCTGACCCCGGACGATGTATTTGCCGGGGTCGAAATCAGGGACGAAGTTCTGATTTACGATGACGAGCACTACATGATGGCCGGAGCGTTGGCGGAAAAATTTTTACTGGCTGGTTGCCGCGTAAAATACCTGACTCCGGCAACGACTATTTCCAGCTGGACCGCAATGACGGATGAGCAGGCGTTTATCCAGACCAGGTTGATATCGCTTGGCATAGAGGCGGTATTTACACAACAAATAACCCGTGTTGCACAAGGCATCCTCACTACCAGCTGTATCTATAGCGGCCAGACAAGTGAGCATGAAACTGACAATTTGCTGCTGGTTACCGGTCGTAAACCAGACGATGAACTGTATCGTGAATTGAGTATTGATGCAGTCCGGATCGGTGACTGTCTGGTTCCGTCGAGCATCGCCGATGCGGTTTATTCAGGACACAGGTTTGCGCGTGAATATGGTGAAAATCCTGCCCGATTGGTTACAAAACGTGAACGTGCCACGATTCAAACAAACTTGACTCAAATAAGACCAGGGACAATATCATGACTAGCAGAAGCCGTCGGCGCAGCACCCGTAATCCGCGCGTTTCGGGTTTGCTTGCGCAACTACCCTGGAAAACACTGCAGTATAAGCACTCCCCTCACGAACTGTTGAGTGCTGACGCGATCGAGACTATTCACCGGGCGGGTTTGAACATCCTGCAGGAAACCGGCATGGTCATTCTTTGCGAAGATGCACGCCAGCGATTCAGCACAGCGGGTTTTGCAGTTGACCATGAATCAAACCTGGTTCGCTTCGATTCCGAGTTGATCGAAGCCCTTGTCACCAGGGCACCTGCGTCTTTTTCGCTGCGGGCACGAAATCCTGAGAAAAACCTGACCCTGGGTGCCGGACATGCCGTATTTGCCTCGGTGGGTGGTCCAGCCTATGTGATGGATAACGACCGAGGTCGTCGCAACGGTACTTATGCCGAAATGTGTGATTTCCTGCGTCTCGTGCAGAGTCTCGACATACTGCACCAGGAAGGTGGCGGTGGTTTTGAAGCCATGGACCTGCCGGCCACAAGCCGACATCTTGACCTGTTCTACGCCCAGTGCACCCTGCTCGACAAGAACTGGATACCCTGGACGATGGGACGCGCGCAAACGCTGGACGCGATCGAGATGGTCGCCATCAGTCTCGGTTTGCCTCCTGCCGATTTGATCGACTCGCCGGCTTTATGCGGCATCATCAATACCAATACACCCCTGCAGCTCGATATTCCGATGGCCGAGGGATTGATCACCATGGCCGAATTCGGACAGGCGGTGGCAATCACGCCCTTCACCCTGGCCGGCGCGATGGCGCCGGTAACACTGGCCGGTGCCCTCGCCCTGCAGCATGCCGAGGCCATGGCCGGTATCGCCCTCACCCAGATCGTTCGCCCCGGCAGTCCGGTTTTGTATGGTGGATTTACCTCAAACGTCGATATGAAATCCGGTTCTCCGGCTTTTGGAACCCCCGAATATCTGCAAGCCGCCCAGGCTTCGGGCCAATTGGCACGACGCCTCGGCGTGCCCTTTCGCTCAAGTAATGTTAACGCTGCAAATAGCCCGGATGCGCAATCCGCCTATGAAAGTTGCCTGTCTTTATGGGGCGCGATTACCGGCCAGGCCAATCTGATCAAACATGCTGCCGGCTGGCTACACGGAGGTTTGACTGCATCACTGGAGAAATTGATTATCGATGCCGAAATATTGCAGATGGTAGCCGCGAGCCTCGAACCCTTCGAAGTCAACGAGGAGACCATCGCCCTGGAAGCGATAGGTGAAGTCGGTCCCGGTGGGCACTTCTTCGGTAGCCCCCATACGATGGAAAGGTATGAAAGCGCATTCTACGCACCGTTACTCTCCAACTGGGACAATCACGAGACCTGGCTGGAAGCGGGTTCAGTCGATGCTGAGCAACGCGCCAACCAGATCTGGAAACAGTTGTTGAAAGAGTACCAACAACCGGATATCGATCCTGCCATAGACGAAGCTCTGAGAGATTATATGGGACGCCGTAAGCAGGAAATTGGTTAAAGTTTGACCACCTGACTTCTATTCAGATTTATACCTCCGGGTCAGGTTTTTGTTAACTTCCGATGTGGTCAATTGTTGGCCACATCGTTGATATTATCGGTCGATTCGTGTTAAAACGAGCGTTCAATGAGGATACATATAACAAGCTTGATATAAAAGCATCCAGCAGAAAATCATCCCAGCAACAAATAACATTCATGGATAACCACAACCAAACCTGAGGTAATAAGACAAATGGTGGACATCAAAGATCTCGAAAAAGCGGCGAAAGAAGGCAAACTCGATCGACGCGAATTTATCAAGCGCGCCGGCGCGCTCGGCCTGGCTGCTCCTTTCGCAACTTCCCTGCTTTCGCAATCTGTGCATGCCGCAACACCCAAGCGCGGCGGTAGGTTCGTGATGGGTAGCGCACATGGCTCGACGACCGATTCACTCGACCCCGGCAGCCATGAAAACGGATTTATGACGAATACCGTATTCGCATACGCCAACCACCTGTTCGAAACCGACAACACCGGGAAACTGGTGCCCGAGCTGGCGGAATCCTTTGATGCCAACAAGGATGCCACCGTATGGGTCATCAAGTTGCGCAAGGGCGTCGAATTCCATAACGGTAAATCGCTGACTGCCGACGACGTTATATCGTCACTGAACCATCACCGTGGCGAAGATTCGAAGTCGGCGGGCAAGTCACTACTCGACCCGATAACCGAAATGAAGAAAACCGGTACCCATGAAGTAACCTTCACGCTCAGTGCCGGTAACGCTGACTTAGTCAGCGTTACC
>CALDDP010000342.1 GCA_937936805.1 uncultured Gammaproteobacteria bacterium
TTGCTGCTGCTCTCCTTGCTGCTGCTCTCCTTGCTGCTGCTCTCCTTGCTGCTGCTCTCCTTGCTGCTGCTCTCCTTGCTGCTGCTCTCCCTGTTGCTGCTCTCCCTGTTGCTGCTCTCCCTGCTGCTGTTGCTGCTCCCCCTGCTGTTGTTGCTGATTCTTCAACCACTCCTCCAACGCTTGCTTGTTAAAACGCGCATCATCGTGAGCGGGATTTTCATCCAGTAGCTGCTGGTAGGCGGCAAGCGCATCCTCGTAGCGTCCCAGTCGGGCCAGGCTATTGGCGCGATTGTATTTCGCGTCATCGCTATCGAGCTGTTGCCAGGTGTCGAGCGCGGCCGCGTAATCACCGGCGCGGTACTTCGACGCGGCCTGCCATTCCGGGTTGTCGAACATGTCTGCCGCCGTGGCAAATTCTTCCTCTGCGAACAACTGGTTCGCACGTTGGTCATTGTTCTGCCACATCGCCTGCCAGTCCAATGCCTGCGCATCGGGTGGCAATATCACGATGTAGAACGGAACCAGCCAGATCAGGCCCCGGCGGAAACTCAGCGCTGCCAGGGGCAATGCGATCAACAGCAGCCACGGACCCAGTTCACGCCAGATATCGGTGGAGCGATCACTCAGGCGAGCCTCGCGATCATCGATGTTTGAATCCATCATGTAGGACAGGGTATTGATATCGATATCATCCGCACTAATCGCGGCGAATACGCCGCCGCCGTCTTGCGCTATTCGATGCAGGTTTTCGCCGAGCATGCTGGTAATCACGATGGCACCGTCACGATCCTTCAAAAACCCGCCGTTCTTTAGTGGCACCGGTCCGCCCTCGCTGGTGCCAACGGCAAGTACCGAGACGCGCTGGCCCGGTTTCCCGGCAAGCAGGGTTTCGATCCGGTTTACTTCGAGATCGCTGACTCCGTCGCTAACCAGTAACACGTCACCGCGTGCGATACCGCTGTTTTCGAATAATTCGAGGGCAAGTCCGAACGCACGATCGGCACGCGTGCCCTGTACCGGCATCAAGCCGGTTTCCAGGTCCGGCAGCAAGGCCAGGATCGTATCCACGTCACTGGTTAAAGGGGTGACGGTAAAAGCATCCGCCGCGTATACCACGAGCGCAGTCTGTCCCTCCTGGCGGAGATTCAGTATATCCGCAATCTTGTGGCGCGCCCGCGTCAAGCGGCTCGGCTTCAGGTCGGTGGCATCCATCGAACGCGACAGGTCAAGCGCGATGACCAGCGCGGTTTCCTTTTGATAAACCGACTGCGGCAACTTTTCCCAGGTCGGGCCCGCCAGCGCGATGATGGCCAGCAGGGCGACACAGCCGGGTAGCCAGCGGCTCCAGCCACGACGGCTAGTTTGATCGCCTGAACTGAGCACGAAGGGCAGCAGGCGGGGATCGATGACCGTACGCCAGCTGCCGCTATCGTGACGATTTTTCAGCAGTAACCATAGCGCTGCTGTCAGCGGAATCAGCAACAGCAACCACCACGGACGCAGCAAGTGAAACTGCTCGATCACAGTCGTCTCCATATGCGCGGCGTGACCAGGATCGCAACCAGCAACAGCGTCATGGCCAGTGGCCACATGAACAACGCCTGTATCGGGCGCAGATTTTGCGTGTCGCGCGGCAACGGTTCGAGTTCATCGAGCAGGCCATAGATGTGCTCAAGCTCTGCACTGTCGCGTGCACGAAAGTACTGCCCACCGCTCAAGCCTGCGATCGTGCGCAGCGTTTTTTCGTCGAGCTGGGCCGATGGATTAGTACGCCGAATGCCGAACCAGGTGGTTTCGATCTGCTCGTCGGCACCGATACCGATGGTATATATCCTGAGCCCGCGATCAGCAGCGAGTTGCGCGGCCTTGAGGGGTGTAACTTCACCCGCGGTATTGGCGCCGTCGGTCATCAGTATCAGCACCCGCGAATTGTCCGACTCCAGGTCGAGACGCTTGATCGCAAGTCCAATGGCGTCACCGATCGCGGTGCGCTCACCGGCGAGCCCGATCGCGGACTCCTGCAGCAACCGATTGACTGTGGTGCTGTCGAAAGTAAGCGGGGCCTGCAGGTAAGCCTGGGTACCAAACAGGATCAGGCCGAGCCGATCACCGCGACGACGCTCGATAAATTTACTCGCCACCCGCTTGGTGGCCTGCAGCCGGTTGACCTGCTGATCCCCGATCTTGAAATCACCGGTGCGCATACTGTCGGACAGGTCGACCGCCAGCATCAGGTCGCGTCCACTGACCGGAATCGCAATCGATTCTCCGAGCCATTGCGGCCGGCTCGCTGCCAGCACCAGCAGTAACCACGCCAGCAGACCCAGCCACTGGCGCCAGCGTCGCGGCTTTACTTCGTCTGCCTGCATCTCACCAAGCCGGAAATCATCGATCACCGGAACTCGCAGCGCGGCCTGCTGCAGCGGCGACGAGGGTAATGCCAGGTATACCAGCAAAGGCAGGGGGATCAGCAACAACACCAGTGGCCACTCAAGCTGAAACACGGGGCTCCCTCCGGGGCAGTGCACGCAGCCAGCGTTCGCAGGCCTGCAGCAGGCTTTCGATATCACATGCGAAATCGGGCTTATAGCGGTCGCGGCTCAGTAGCTGCAATTGCTCGTTACTGAAACCCTGTTGCGGCGCGATTCGCTGCAGTTGCTCGATCCAGGTATCGCCGGCACTGGCGGCGCAGGCGCCACGGCCGTGATAGCTGATCAGCGTGCGACGCAGTAACACGGCAATATCGGCCAGCACGGCTTTATCGCTCGAGCCACTGGCATAGCTTTGTCGAATACGTTTGAGTTCGTGCAATGACAGGCGGCGCAGCGGTTTATGCCTGAGCCAGCGAACCACCAGCAGCAGAATAACCAGCACCACCAACAGCAGCAGCAGGGAAATCCACCACCCGGGCGCCGGCGGCCACCACAGACTCGCCTCCGGCAGATGGATGTCCCTGAGTTCGAGCTCGTTCATCGGCTTTGTAACCCGAGGCCGGTTTTCAACTCGGTGAGCATATCGGCATCGGTTGCGATGTCGATCAGGAACAGGCCCAGTTCGTTACAAAGACGTTGCAACGCCTGCAGGTGCAGGTCGTAACGTTCGCTGTAGCGCGCGCGCACGCTGCTGCTCGAGGTATCGATATCGATACTGCTGCTGCCATCGGTGACACGGTAGTAACCGGATTGCGGCAGCATGCGTTCGAACGGATCATAGGTATGTATCATCACCACGTCGTTATGGCGCGCCAGTTCGACCAGCTGGCCACGACAATCCGCATCGAGGAAGCGGAAATCGCTGAGCAGGATAACCAGGCTGCCGGGGCGGGTGACCTGGCGCAGGCGTTTCAGCGCCTTGAGTCCGGTTTCCGCCTCGCGCCCATCGCTGGTCGCCATATCCCAGGCCGGGTGTGCGACCAGTTGCTGGATAAACTGCAGTGCGCTGTGTTTACCGCGCCCGGGACGGGACTCGATATGCTGCTGTTCGGAAAACACCAGGTAACCGACACGATCGCCATCCTGCACACTGCTCCAGGCCAGTAAAGCCGCCAGTTTTGACGCCAGCACCGCCTTGAAACAGGTTTGCGTACCGAAAAACATTGACCGCGACAGGTCGAGCCACAGCAGCACCGGACGTTCGCGTTCTTCACGGTAAACCTTGGTGTGCGTGCGCCCGCTGCGCGCGGTGACGCGCCAGTCGATAGCGCGGATATCGTCCCCCGGCTGATAGGGGCGCGATTCGTGGTACTCCATGCCGCGCCCGCGGAACGCGGACAGGTGGCCGCCAGCCATTTGCGCTTTGACCGAATTCGAAATCAGCGGCAAACTGCGCGCGTCCCGGTTCAGGCCGATCAACGTGGATAGTTTCACGCGGACAATGTCGTCGCCTGCTTCCATGATTATCCCGTTATGGCACGGCGACCCGGGCGAGGACTTCATCGATACAGCTATCGGCGGTCTTGCCTTCGGCCTCGGCCTCGAAACTTAAAATAATACGGTGTCGCAACACGTCGGGGGCGATCAGCTGGATATCCTCGGGCACAACATAATCACGGTTGGCAAGCCAGGCGTAAGCGCGCGCGCAGCGATCCAGCGCCATGCTGGCGCGCGGACTGGCGCCGTGCTCAATCCAGCTGCCGAGTTCGTCGCCGTAGCGGCTGGCACTGCGAGTCGCCAGCACGATTTCAATAATGTAGTCCTCGAGACTACTGTCGAGGTGGGTATCGAGCACCGCATCACGGGCCTCGAACAGGCTCTGCTGGCTGATAACCGAGGGCGCTATGGATTCACTGCGTCGTTGCGAACGGGCTTCTTCGCGGGTTAGTGCGAGAATCGCTTTTTCGTCAGCGCCATCCGGATAATCCACGCGCACATGCATCAGGAAGCGGTCGAGCTGCGCTTCGGGTAACGGGTAAGTGCCCTCCTGTTCGAGCGGGTTCTGCGTCGCCATGACGAGAAAAATTTCTGGCAGCGGGTAGGTTTTGGTACCAACCGTGATCTGGCGCTCGGCCATGGCTTCGAGCAGGGCCGATTGAACCTTGGCCGGGGCACGGTTGATTTCGTCCGCCAGGATCAGGTTATGGAACAACGGGCCACGCTGAAACTTGAAACTGCCATCCTGCGGACGATAGATCTCGGTGCCGGTCAGGTCCGCCGGCAACAGGTCGGGGGTGAACTGGACGCGGTGAAAATCACCTTCGATGCTTTCGCCGAGTACCTTGATGGCGCGTGTCTTGGCCAGCCCGGGGGCACCTTCGACCAGCAGATGACCATCGGCCAGGATGGCGATTAACAGACGTTCGATGAGTCCCTGTTGACCGACAATCTTGGCGCTAACCGCCTGCTTTAACTTTACAATTTCCTGCTGTGACAAGTATCTAGCCCTCGACCCGAGATATTTCGTTGATAACTGCTTTGACAGCGCAACTTAGAGCGCTGAACGGGACGAAAGTTTACCTGATTCGGCAGGGATTAAGGAAGCATATGACCGGTCTTGATCCAGATAACCGTATCTTCCTCGACATACGGGCAATGCTCGCTGTTGTGCGGGTTGCGTATCCAACTGCCGGCGGGATAACGACCGTACTCGTCCAGCATCGCTCCACTCATCACGAAAACTTCTTCACCGCCGAAATGCTGGTGCGGTTCCGAACGGGCACCCGCCGGCCATTTGTATAACGCCACCATCTCGGTATCGAAATAATGCAGCGGCATTACCCTGACCCTGCCTTCTCCGGGAAACCACTCGCTGGTATTGGTATCGATGCGCGCGGTAACGTCGTCGGCGGGCTCGAACTGGTCGAGCTTGACCAGCAGCACGCAGCCGGGATCACTGCGCGGCGAATGTTTCGAGCCGGGCGGATTGCGGATGTAGGTCCCGGCCGGGTAATCGCCGTGTTCGTCGGAGAATACCCCTTCAAGAACCAGAATCTCCTCGCCCCGCGGATGCAGGTGTGGTGAAAAACTCGACCCCGCGTCATAGCGCACCAGGCTGGTGGTATGCCCGTGCTCGGCGGCCTCGCGCGCCAGTGGCTTGCGCCATACGCCGGGCATCGGACTGGCTTCCCATTCCATTTCACTGGTGTTTATTGCGACCGGCTGGTCGAATTGCATGTTTAACATACGGGGTTTCACCTGCCTGCAAGTGCTGTAAACGGCAAATTTACAGAGCCGGGCTGCCTGAATCAATCGACAATGTCCCAATTCGTACTAATATTGGTGTTTCAACTGCACTTTCATTAGCGATAACCGTGACCCGCTCCGAAATCTCAAGCCTGCTACAGGCCAATACACCGATTCTGGTGCTAGAAACGCTGGAAGAAAGACGCGCGATCAACCTGCTCAAGGGCATAGCGCTCGGCATAGGCATACCCGTGGCGACCTGGTCGGTGGCAACCGGCCTGCAACGCCTGGACTTTAATCTCGATGCGGACACTGAGGTAAAAGAGCCGAAAGAAATTCTGGCGCATATCACGGCGGCCACGTTTGACAGTATTTACATTCTGCTCGATTTTCACCCGTTTCTAAAAGATCCGCTGCACGTGCGCATGCTCAAGGAACTGGCGATGTCATTCGACAAGGGGCGCAGCAAGATCGTATTGCTCAGCCACGAAATTGAAACCCCGGCCGAGATTCGCAGGCTGTCTGTCGATTTCGAACTGGACGCGCCGGGTGACGAGGAATTACGCGAAATCATCCGTGAAGAAGCGATAGCCTACACCAACGACAACAAGGGCAAGCAGGTCAAATTCACCGAAAAGTCACTCGATTTACTGATGCGCAATATAAGGGGACTTGCATTCAACGACGCGCGTCGCCTGGTCCACAGTGCCATCGCCGACGACGGTGCGATTACGGAAAGCGATATACCCGAGGTGATGCAAACCAAGTACCGCCTGCTTAACCTGGATGGCGTACTTTCATGCGAGTTCGACGCCAGTAATTTCGCCGAGCTTGCCGGCATGAAAAAACTGAAGCAGTGGTTGATCCAGCGTGAAAAGTTCTTTCATCAAACGGTCGACATACCCGGCATGAATCGTCCCAGGGGGATATTGCTGCTGGGCGTCCAGGGCTGCGGCAAAAGCGTTGCCGCCAAGGCGGTTGCGGGAGTCTGGGGTTTACCGCTGTTACGCCTCGACGTCGGCAGTCTGTACAACAAGTATTACGGTGAAACCGAACGCAATATCCGCAAGGCGCTGCAAACCGCCGAGGTCATGGCGCCCTGCGTGCTGTGGATCGATGAAATGGAGAAGGGTCTCGCGGTCAACGAGAATGACGACGGCACTTCGCAACGCCTGCTGAGCACTCTGCTGACCTGGATGGCGGAAAACACGCATCCGGTTTTCATCGTCGCCACGTCTAACAATATTGACAAGCTGCCGCCCGAACTCATTCGCAAGGGGCGCCTCGACGAAGTTTTTTTTGTCGATCTGCCGGATGCCGAGGTCCGCGCCAGTATATTCACCATCCATGCCGACAAGCGCCAGCTGGACCAGTCGCAACTGGACATAGGGCAGCTGGCGGAATTGACGCAGGGCTTTTCCGGAGCTGAAATCGAGCAACTGGTGGTATCGGCGATCTACGCGACGCATGACCGCGGTTCAGTGATTACAACCGCCGATATCATCCGTGAAATCGAGAAAACCAAACCCCTGTCGGTACTGATGGGAGAAAAGATCAGCGCGTTACGCCAGTGGGCCAGGGGTCGAACCGTATCGGTCGATTAATCGCCGGCTTGTTCTCGGCACCAGTAGATTGTTACCTGTTACCCATGTGACCGGTTAGTAACGTTGTTGTGAGATCCCGATGCGTCGGACCGCCGCTTACGCGGGGATGACAGAGCAGAAGCGGGGATGACGCAAAAGGGCGCGGGTCAGATTGCCTTGGCGAGTAGATCCAGACTTTCCTTGGCGTCACCGAACAGCATGCGCGTATTTTCCTTGACGAACAGCGGGTTGTCGACGCCGGCGTAACCGGCCGCCATGCCGCGTTTTAGCACCACGGTGGTTTGACCTTTCCAGACTTCGAGCACCGGCATACCCGCGATCGGGCTGTCGGCGTCTTCCTGCGCCAGCGGGTTGACCGTATCGTTGGCGCCCACTACGATCGAAACGTCGATATCGGGGAAATCGTCATTGATTTCATCCATCTCGAAAACGATGTCATAAGGAACCTTGGCTTCCGCCAGCAACACATTCATGTGCCCGGGCATACGCCCCGCCACGGGATGAATCCCGAAACGCACATTAACGCCCTTCTCGATCAGGGTTTTCGAAATGTCCGCAATCGCATGCTGTGCCTGCGCGGTAGCCATGCCGTAACCCGGAATCACCATGACTTCTTTGGCCTGGCTCAAAAGTTCGGCGACGCCCGCAGTATCGATAGTTTGCACCTCACCCTCGATGCTACTGCCGGCGGAGCCACCGCCTGAGGTGCCGAAGCCCCCGGCAATCACGCTGATGAATTGCCGATTCATCGCCCGGCACATGATGTAGCTCAGGATTGCGCCGCTACTGCCGACCAGCGCTCCGGTAACGATCAACAGGTCGTTCGACAGCATGAAACCGGTTGCGGCCGCGGCCCAGCCGGAGTAACTGTTCAACATCGAAATGACAACCGGCATATCGGCACCACCGATCGCAGCCACCATGTGCACGCCGAATACCATGGCAATCGCGGTCATTATCAGCAGGTAAATCATTGCCTGCTGATGATCCGGTTCGCCGACGAACTTGATCGCGACGACAATCACCGCGACAAACATCGCCAGATTCAGCCAGTGACGCGCCGGCAACAGCATCGGCTGCCCGCCCAGCATACCGCTGAGTTTGCCATAGGCGACCACCGACCCGGTGAAGGTAAGCGCGCCGATCGCGATACCGATATAAACCTCGACTTCGTGGATGGTTTTCTCGACCCCGGTAAACTGGATCGAGGCATCCATGAAATTGGCAAAACCGATCAACACGGCGGCAAGCCCGACCAGGCTGTGCAGAATCGCCACCAGTTCCGGCATCTGCGTCATCTGCACCCGGCGCGACAGCACGAATCCGAGCGCGCCACCTGCGACCATGATCACGATCAGGATCTCGAGTTTGTTGCTGACGAATGCGGCAATGGTCACCAGCACCGCGATAATCATGCCGACAATTCCGAACATGTTGCCGCGACGCGCCGTTTCGTTGTCTTTCAGCCCGCCAAGCGCAAGAATAAACAGCGCCGCCGCGCCAAGATATGAAACCGTAATCAAACTGGGAGTCATGGCCGCTTACCCCCTGAACATCTGCAACATGCGTTGCGTAACCGAAAAGCCGCCGACGATGTTGATACAGGTTATAAAAACCGCGATTGCGGCGAGGATGAATATCAGGTTGTCGGGGGCCGAAATCTGCGTCAGGCCACCGAGAATGATGATGCTACTGATCGCATTGGTGACACTCATCAGCGGAGTGTGCAGGCTCGGGCTGACGTTCCAGATCACCATGTACCCAATGAAACAGGAAAGCACAAAAACTGTAAAATGCGCCATGAAGGATGGTGGCGCCACCTGCCCCAGGCCGAACAGCGCAAGCCCGGCCAGAATCACCGGCATCCAGGCACCCTGCATCAACTTGACGAAGGCACTCTTCTCCGCCTCGACCTTTTCTTCCGGTTCGGAACTGGACTTGAGAATTTGACCGCCAAAACTTGGTTTGCGCTCGGCACCGACCGCAATCACCGGTGGCGGCCAGGTGACTTCACCCTCGTGAACCACGGTAGCCCCGCGCACCACTTCGTCTTCCATATCGATCTCGGCGCAACCGTCCGCATTCGGGCATAACTCCATGATCAGGTTGTAGATATTGGTCGCATAGAGCTGGCTCGACTGCGCCGCGAGCCGACTCGGCAGGTCGGTGTAACCGACGATATTGACGCCGTACTTGGTGACCACCTTGCCGGGTACCGTATCCTCGCAGTTACCGCCCTGCTCGGCAGCCAGGTCGACGATGACGCTGCCGTCCTTCATGCTCAGTACCATCGCGTTGGTAATCAGCTTGGGTGCCGGCTTACCCGGAATCAGCGCGGTGGTGATAATGACATCGACATCACGGGCCTGTTCGGCAAACAGGGCCATCTCGGCATCGATGAATTCCTTGCTCATGACCTTGGCGTAACCGCCCTCACCGGTACCATCTTCCTCAAACTCGAGCTCGAGGAACTCCGCATCCATGCTCTGGATCTGGTCCTTTACCTCAGGCCGGGTATCGAATGCCCGCACGATAGCGCCGAGTGATTTTGCGGTGCCGATAGCCGCCAGGCCGGCAACACCGGCTCCAATAACCAGCACCTTGGCCGGT
Source organism: uncultured Gammaproteobacteria bacterium (assembly GCA_937936805.1). Classification (GTDB taxonomy): domain Bacteria; phylum Pseudomonadota; class Gammaproteobacteria. The sequence goes on from CALDDP010000342.1 coordinate 9,833, forward strand.
GGCACCTTGCCCGCGGCAGTAATCTGCCCGGAGAAGAAACGACCGAACAGACTGGATGCCTCGATAACAGCACGATAACCGGCGATATTAGCCATCGAACTCAATGCATCGAGTTTCTGAGCGCGAGAGATTCGCGGAATGCTGTCCATCGCCATCGCGGTCGCCTTCTTTTTGGCAAGCTGCAGCAACAGCTCCTTATTCTGCGCCGGCCAGATGAAACTGATCAGGTTGGCACCCTTTTTCATTAAATCGACTTCGTGTCGATTCAGGTCATTGTTATATTCCGGTGGGCGCACCTTGATAATGAGGTCTGCTGCCCAAACGCTCTCGGCATCCTCACCGATACTGGCACCGGCCTCGCGAAAAACATCATCGCTGAAACTGGCGCCGGCACCCGCACCGGTTTCGATGATTACCTCGAATCCAGCCGCTATGAGTTTCTGCACCACTTCGGGAGAAGCAGCGACGCGCCTTTCATCGGCATGAATTTCCGCAGGTATTCCTATGATCATTTGTTGCCGCCCCTGGTTATTTTGAGTGGTTCTGCGCATCTGCAACAGGCAGTGAGCATGAATATACTGAAAGCCTGGTATACTGTATACCAAAATTCATCAGTTTAAACGCCTGTTCTCGTGGACACCCCAATTGTATGTGTGCATCATTCTGCACCAATTTCTCGTCATTAAGTATGCGATTATCCGATTTACACTATGCAATTTTTAGATTCCATACTGCAAAAAGCCCGTGACCATCGACAAACTATCGTTCTTGCCGAGGGAGAAGACCCGCGCGTCATAGCAGCAGCGCAACGCGCGCAGGCTGACGGTATCGCAAATTGCGTACTCATCGGTAAGACCGACATTATCCAGCAACGGGCTGACGAGTCAGGCTTTTGCTTAACCGACATTAGAATCGAAGAACCGAGCGGTTCACAATATCACCAAAGATATAGTCACGAATTGTGGCAATTGCGCAAGCACCGGGGTGTGACCCGCAAACAGGCCGAGACGCAGGCCCTGGATCCCCTGTGTTTCGCCGACCTGATGCTGCATGCCAACGATGCCGACGGTTCGATTGGCGGCGCCGTCTATACCACCGGTGACCGGGTTCGGTCGGCTCTGAAAATCGTTGGCGTCAAGCCCGGATATAATTCTGTATCGAGCTTCATGCTGATGCTGTTTGAAGCCGCGCACCACGAGCCTAAACAGGCGATGATATTCGCCGATTGCGGCCTGCAGGTCGATCCCGATGCGGCACAGCTGGCTGAAATCGCGGTCGCAACCGCGAGTTCGGCGCGCCAGTTCATCGACGATGAACCACGAGTCGCCATGCTTTCCTTCTCTACCGACGGCAGGGCCAGTCATCCCCTGGTGCAGAAGGTGCGTGAAGCAACCGAACAGGCCCGCCGGATGATGCCCGACGTCGCGGTTGAAGGTGAAGTCCAGCTTGATGCGGCAATCGTTCCGGAAATCGCGGCCAGGAAAATTTCCGACTCGCAGATCGAAGGCCGTGCCAACGTGCTGATCTTCCCTGATCTGAATGCCGGCAATATCGGCTACAAGCTGGCCCAGCGGTTCGGTGGCGCGATTGCGATCGGGCCTATTCTGCAGGGGTTGAAACGACCCGCCAACGACCTGTCCCGGGGTTGTAATACCGACGACGTTTATAACCTGATCGCACTCACCGCGGTGCAATCCCGGGATTAATCACTCCCCGGTCGTCCCCGAACTCTGCAAAGTCATTCCCCTTTTGCCTGTCATTCCCGCGCAAGCGGCGGTCCGACGTATCGGAATGACTTAGGAGGTATGAGAATGACTTGAGGAGGTGCGGGAATGACCTGGAAGGGTTCCGGGATGACACTGAAAGATAGCGGTAACCCTTTCGGTGCGAGGAAGCTTAAGAGATTTCCTCGGGTAGCTCGAGCCGGTCGAGCAGGTCTTTGACTTCGTCGTGCACATCCGCCATCGATTGCGGGCGAGCCTTCGGATCGACCGCCATCATTTTTACAATTAATTTCGACACTTCCGGCGAGGCTTCTTCATTGATTTTCATTATCGGCGGCGCGTCGCCGGCGCGATGCAGCGACAGCACTTCCATCGGCTTGCCGATATAGGGCAACTTGCCGCTGAACATGTAGTAGGCGATAACTCCCAGCGAGTAGATATCGCTGCGTTCGTCGGCATCGCAACCCTCGGCGCGCTCGGGCGCAAGGTAAGCCGGGCTGCCGATTATCGAACCCGTCTGGGTCAGGGTAGCCTCCGCGGCAGTACCGGCCGAGGCAATACCGAAATCCACGATCTTCACCAGCCATTTATCGTCGATCAGGATGTTGCTGGGCTTCAGATCACGATGTATCACGGCCTGCTCGTGTGCGGCCGCCATGCCACCGGAGATCTGGTGGAGAATCTTGAGTCCCTCGACGGTCTCGAAAAAATTGATTTCTTTCAGCACCGCCTCGAGTCCACGGCTATTGAAATACTCCATAGAGATCGCGCAGACACCATCCTTAAGCAGAATATCGTGCACCCGAATCACGTTACGATGGCTTACCTTACGCGCGTATTTTACCTCGCGCTTGAATCGCTCCGTCGACTGCTGATCAACGGTCAGCTCGGGCAGCATGAACTTCAGGATCAGCGATTCATCGACCATGTCGTCTTCGGCCAGCATCACTCGCCCCATCGCGCCCCGGCCAATCTCTTCCCTGATATGGTAGCGATCCATCCACACCTCGCCGGGTCTGAGTAGATCCAGAGGTGAGACATACGCCGGCCTGAGGGAAGCGGTTGCTTCGCCAAACAGCGGCAGATCGACCACGCCGGTACTGGTGTTCGATTGTTCGTCTATCTGGATATCCGGCAGATCAAAATCCCTGGTGATCTGCGACATCAGCATCTTGGCAAACTCGCGCATTTCGTTGGTCAGCAACGGCAGGTTCCAGAGTATGTTGTCGCGCACGTTGACCGCGTGTTTCTCGGTGGTGATCGCCTCGATGGTCTCGAGCGATGCGCGCTGCACGTTGGCCTGTTCGCTCTTCAATCCATCGAAGGCTATTTCGAGCCCCTTGCCAAAACCAAGCTGCTTGATCGCGCGCAACACCAGCACGTAATCCTCGGGATAAGTTTCGACCTGTTTCTTCAGGATTGTAATCGCGGCGCGATTGGTCGACCTCGAAAGCGACTGGATTGCGCGTTCCCGTACCTGCCAGTTATCGCTGAGCGCGAATTCCTCGATCTTGCCGAGGTCTTCATCGCCGATCAGATTGATCACCAGCGTCTGCGCCGTATTGCGCACGAATTCCTGGTCGTGATCGGTCAATTGACGCGCCACATCCGACAGGTTTTGATTGGATACCTTTTGCACGCAGGCGACTGACTGCTGCTGGTTCCAGTCGTCCTCGATCATCAGGCGCTTGAGGAATTTTTCAAAACTGTCCCGGTCCGCATTGACAGCGATGATACGGGCAAAAAAATCATTCATCTCGCTCGACTTCGAGGTCAGGTAGGCCGACAGATGCGGCACCAGGTCGGCGTCGGCCTGCTTGGCGATGATCTTGAGCACGAGCTCCAGCTCGACACCTGACATCAATTCCGTATAGTGAAGTAAAACCGACGCATCGAAATCGATCTTTAAGCGATCCAGGGTTTTCAGCGCTTCCAGAATTACAACCTTGTTGGAATCATCTAAAAAGCGGGCAACTATTAACGGCACCTTGGGCTGGTTGACGCTACCCAGGTAGTTCAACAGGTTAATTTTAAAAATCGGGCTTTCGATTTTATCGAGCTGGAAACTGAGCTCCGACAAATCGACCGGTTGTTCGCTACCCTCGACCAGCTTCAACAACTCGATAGCGTAATCCGATTCCAGCTTCAAGGCGTGGTTGATGATATCTTGAGGTTTCAGCGACTTCTGCTGCGACGCCAGCACCTCGATCACTTCTGGCAGGGACGCGCCGGGTTCATGCAGGCGCTGAAACAGTTTTACCGAGTCGACCGCCGTGGTCTGCGATAGTATGTCGCTGGCGGCTTCACGGAACTCCGTATCGTCATGCGACAGTACGCCGAGGAAATACTCCTCGGAAAAACCCTCGACCGATTCCCGGCAAATGTTTTTCAGCACTTCCTGGTGGGGTTCATCTGCCTGCGTAATCGTCGTCAACACCTTGTCGAGGTTATCGCTGGCCGCTTCCCTGATTTTGCCGATCAACGACAGGCCCTTCTTGCCTTCGAGATCTTTGCACTCAAGAAACTGGTTAAGCGTTCGATTGAATAAGATGTTGCCGAGTTTTGCCATATGGAACAGTAATATCTTGCAGGCGAGTCGGCCTGCTATCTTTTCCGAGAATCTGTCAGGTTAGAAATTCAAGTATAGATGAGTATCGCGAAACAAAAATGGCAAAAACTCAATTTTTTTCAATCATTTGCGGGCGTTCAAAAACGCGTCCAGGTGGAATTTTCCCTGCTCGGGCAGATAGCTCAACCCGGTTGCAACCGGACATGCGTAGCGTGCCAGGCAACCCCGGGAACGGCATTCCGCCTGCGGGGTTTGCAGCAAAAAGTCGGCACAGCGATCCACGTCGTAACCATTACCATCAAAGGCGTCGACCGGGCAGCGGTGCAGGCAGGGCCGGGTGGCGCAGTCAAGGCAGGGAGAACCGGTTTGCAGCGCAGGCTCCGTGACGTCGAATTCAGCACCCAGCAGCGCGAACCGGTACGAGTGCCAGAGCCCGAATTCGGGGTGTATCATCACTCCGATCGGTGATTGCGCCAGTGATTCGGCACGCTGCGCCCATTGCTGAAACGGGTAGTAAGGGGGGCCCGCGAACGGATAGAGCGGTTGCACCGGTAGCTCGCTGGCAAGCTCGTTCGCGACCCGCCGACTCCAGCGATCGAGGGGATCCGCCGCGCCATCTAGGTATTCTGCGGACTGGCTGAATAGCGGCCAGTAGCTCGAACCGATGTTACCTACCAGCAGCAGGGCCGGTTTATCCGCGGCGAACCCGTAAGTTTTGATTTCCGCGGCGGTCAGACGGGTAACACCGCGCGCGAACAAGCCATATTGATGCAGGCGCTGGTCCAGGTTCACGCGCCGGATTCCGAGCGCCAGTCACAGGCGGCGCCAATTGCGGTCGCGATCACGGTCGATTCGAGGAACAGTTCACCATCGATTTCATCCTGCACATGAACATCGTCAAATTCGAGCGTTACGGCTGGATCGATTGCACCGGCCGCCAGTGCTTTCTGCTCGGCCACGCGGGTAACGATCTGCTGCGCCTCCTGCCTGGCGGCATCGAGGTTATCGAAAATTTTCGGTTGGTCCTCGTGAAACAGGCAGAAGGTTCCGTGCTGAGGTTGGGTAACCGTTACCTGGGCACGTTGAATCACGCTGCCCATGACGGCACCGAAGGCATTGGCCACATCGCCATGTTGCGGCAGATGTAACCCGATGAACATGCTATCGGCGACATCGCGATAGTAGCTTGCAGCCGGCGCACCTACCGCAACGATCGGGTAATCACTGGCAAAATCAAGATTGAACAGCGGTTTTCTCCCCCGGGTCTGGTGGCTGCCGACAACCATGCGGGTTATCGTATCGACGATACCGCCGGCCTTGCCCGACTTGTCCGCCAGATCGAATTCGTTCAGGCCGACTTCAATCAGCAAGCGCCGGATGGTCGCGGTTACCAGGTCATAAACCTGGGTGCAGGCAGCCTCGACATCATCGCTGTCCCATTTGCCATAACCATAGAGGAAACGCATCTGCCGCATCCAGATGCGCGCCGACAGTTCCGCCGCGTGCGTGCTCCAGTGCGAATTAATACCCAGCACATGAACTGCGTCCGACGGCGTAAATCCGCTGTAGATTGCCAGGCCGAGGCGTTTCAGTTTAGCCAGCGCGCGGGCGTAGACCCGATCCTGTTGCACGATTGCATCCAGCTCGACCGGTTTCTCCGACAACATTTCCCAGGCCTCGAGCTCAACCGCGCTTAACTGTGTCAGCAGAGCCTGATTATTTTCCAGGCGCATGACGAAACGATTACTGCGCGCGCTGGCCATGCCGGCGAGCTGAGCCTCGAGTTTCGGAATCACTTCTGGATAAAGATGGGCCAGCAAGCTGGTGGGCACAACCCGGCGCGGTCCCACCGACAGACCCTTGTGGCCACCAAAGCGGAGCTCGCTATCACCGCCCAGTCCGATTGAACTGACGCGCACTGCTTCGACCATTGGTTGCCAGTCGCCTATTCTGGCGCCATCGTCGCAAAGCTCCGGTTGCCCGTTACTGACAATAGCAATATCGGTCGTGGTACCACCCATGTCGGCGACGATAGCGTTATCGAGCCCCGACAACTTGCAGGCACCGATGACGCTGGCGGCAGGCCCGGAGAGCACGGTGCCGATAGGCTTTTCGATCGCGTTTTCGAGGCCGGCCAGCGAGCCATCGCCTTTCACCAGCATCAATGGGGCATCGATTGCGTGGCGCTCCAGGTTTTTCTGCACCGACGTAATCAGCTCCTTGATCGGTGGCACCATGCGCGCATTCAACGCGGCGGTCAGCGCGCGGCGCGGTGCACCCAGGCTCGACGCCAGCTCGTGACCACAGATGACGGGCATACTGGTAAGCTCGGTAACGAGCTGCTTGAGACGGATTTCATGGCTGGCGTTGCGCGTGCCGAACATACTCGAAATGGCAAACGCCGAGACCTGCTCCCTCAGTTTTTCGATGGCTTCACGCGCGCCGCTGTCATCGAGCGGCTGGTGTTCACGCCCGACCGCGTCATAGCCGCCCTGCAGCGTGACTACCAGCTGTGCCGGCAGTATTTCCAGCAGGCCGCTTTGCTTGACCTGTTCCGCCGTATAGCCGGGCAACAGCACACAAACCGGCGCACCCAGGTCTTCGACCACCGAGTTGGTAGTCAGGGTGGTGGACAACGAAACCATGGTGACTTCGGCGAGCGCTGCAGCCGGTAATTTGGCGATGACATCGTCGATACCGAGGCTCAGGTCGAAGCGCGTGGTCAGGCTTTTCTCAGCGTTGACTATCTGCTTGCTGTCATCAACCAGCACCGCATCGGTGAAGGTTCCTCCAGTGTCTATGCCAAGACGAAGCGACATTAAAACTCCCGGTTGTTTTTGGAATAAATTGCGCAGGACTATAGCTATACCACTGCTGACAGTCTACGACTACTAGTTAACCATTTGCGACATCGCGTACAATAGCCGTTTTTTGTCTGATCATCATGTCCGATAGCTGTGTACTACCCGCGTTCGATACCAGTGAAGCTGCCGCCATCGCGCAGCGATTGTTTGGACTCGAAGGCCCGCTAAAACTGCTCAACGGCGAGCGCGATTTAAATTTCCTGATCGCTACGCCGCGCGGAAAATTTGTCTTTAAAATTGCCAATGCACTGGAATCCCCGGCCATGCTCGAATGCCAGCACCTGGTGTTTCAGCGACTGGCCGACGCAGAGGTTTTTCCGCTGGTCGCGACCGCGCTGACATCGCTAAACGGGCGCCTGATCGAAAGCGTCAGTGATGCGCGGGGCATTGAACATTGCTGTCGCGTGCTGCCGTTTCTGCACGGCCGCGTGATGGCTGATATCGTCGATTTGAAGACCGCGGTACTGGAGGACCTGGGCCGGCGACTCGCGCTACTCGATAAAGCGCTGGATGGATTTACCCATGCCGGGCTGGAACGCCCGCTCCTATGGAACATGGAACAGGCTTTAAGCGTGCTCGAAAATTACAAACCGCTGCTCACCAGCGATGCGCAGCGAGCGCTGGTCGAGCACTTCGAAACAGGATTTCGCGAGCATGTAGTGCCTGTGCAGGCGCAACTCAGGCGCGCAGTCATACATAACGACGCCAACCGGGGCAATGTCCTGGTCGATGAAGCGGGTTTAAAGGTTACCAGTATTATCGACTTCGGTGACATGATGAATTCGTGGCTGGTAGTGGAGCCCGCCATCGCCGCGACCTACGCGATGCATGGTCAGGCCGACCCTCTCGCAAGCGCGCAAACCCTGTTGCGCGGTTATCACCAGACCCTGCCCCTGACCACGACCGAGACCAGCCTGATGTTTGACCTGATGTGCATGCGCCTGTGCATGAGCGTTTGTATCTGCGCGCATCAACAACGCCTGGAACCGGATAACGAGTACCTGAGTATCGACGCCGAGGAGAGCTGGGAGCTGCTGGAAGTATTGCGGGGAGTCTCGTACGACGATGCCAGTGCAATGATGCTGGCGGCCTGCGACCCAAAGTAACCTAGCCCTTTCCTGGTTCCATCCCCGCGACTTAATGTCATCCCCGCGAAAGCGGGGATCTCACAAGGGTGGCATCGTTACAAGATCCCGATACGTCGGACCGCCGCTTGCGCGGGGATGACACTAAAAGACGACGTTAAACAGGGTGGCTAAGTAAGCACTCGCTTGCGGTAGCTTTCGCGGTGGATGTCATAGACTTCGACGCTGACGCTGACCACCTGCGGCACTAGCGGCTCGACACAGGCGAGAACGCATTCGCTGAGCATCGCTTTCTGCTCGTCACTACGACCCGACAGCAGGTGTATCGCGACATGCACGAAAGAGTCGCGGGTTTGCCCGGTACGGTGATGCGCATAGCCGAGCGCACGGATCTTGATATCGTATTCAGGGAACAGGGCTGACTCCATCGCACCGCGGTGTACCGCGTCGAGCAGAGCCTCGATTTCCACCTGCCCTGCAATGTCCTGAGAGTAATCTATAATACAGTGAGGCATTGTTCTCTCCTAAGAGAACTGTTTGATTGGGAACAGATCCTGTAGATCTGTTCCCTTTTTTATGGGCTGGTGATTAATCAGCATCTTTTGTCTTGCAAATACCCTGTCCTGATATTATCAAGATATTACGAGATCCCGGATAGCGCCTGCGGCGCTTCCCGGAAAGTCACATATTCGGATAAGCGGGGCCGCCGCCGCCTTCCGGCACGGTCCAGTGGATATTCTGGCTTGGATCCTTGATATCGCAGGTTTTACAGTGCACGCAGTTTTGCGCGTTGATCTGCAACGCCGGCTTGCCATCGACCTTGACAATTTCATACACCCCGGCCGGGCAGTAACGTTGCTCGGGTGCATCGTACTTCTCCAGGTTCAGCCGGATCGGCACGCTGTCATCGCGCAAGCGTAAATGCGCGGGCTGGTTATCCTCATGATTGGTGCCTGACAGGTACACCGAAGAAGAACGATCGAAGCTGACCACACCATCGGGCTTCGGGTAGTCGATGACGGGGTAATCATTCTTGTCACCGAGTTGCTCGTGGTCGGCATGATGCCCCACGGTCCAGGGCATCTTGCCGCGGAAAATATAGGAATCGAGCGCCGCGTTGGCCAACCCCAGCCACAAACCCTTTTTAAATCCGGGGCGAATGTTACGTACCTTGTGCAACTCCTGCCACAACCAGGAATCCTTGAGTTTCTCAGGGTAAGCAGTTGCCTCGAGTGCAGGCCCGGGATTTTCTTCGTCGTATTCAACCGGCAGCAGTTCAAATACGGCCTCCGCGGCGAGCATCGCGGATTTCATCGAGGTATGGGTACCCTTGATTTTCGGCACGTTGAGAAAACCGGCGGTATCACCCACCAGCAGGCCACCGGGGAAGGTCAGTTTCGGAATCGATTGCAGGCCGCCTTCAGAAATCGCGCGCGCACCGTAGGAGACACGCGTACCGCCCTCGAAAATGGGGCGGATTTCGGGATGATTCTTGAACCGCTGGAACTCGTCGAAGGGGCTCAGATGCGGATTGCGATAATCCAGCCCGATGACGAATCCAACCGCGACCTGGTTGTTTTCGTTGTGATAGAGAAAGGAGCCGCCGTAGGTGTCCGATTTCAGCGGCCAGCCAATCGTATGCAGCGTGGCGCCTTCGTCGTGCAGCTCGGGTTTGACTTCCCATATTTCCTTGATACCGATGCCGTAGGTTTGCGGCTCGACGCCGTCGCGCAAATTGTACTTTTCCATCAACTCACCGGTTAGCGAGCCACGGCAACCCTCGGCGAATACGGTCTGGCGCCCGATCAATTCCATGCCGGGTTCGAAATTATCGCCAGGCTCGCCGTCCTTGCCGATACCCATGTCACCGGTAGCCACGCCACGCACCGCACCCTTATCATCGTAGAGCACTTCGGCGGCGGCGAAGCCGGGGAAAATATTAACCCCTAATTCTTCGGCCTGTTCGCCAAGCCAGCGGCACAGGTTACCGAGACTGATGATATAGTTGCCTTCGTTATGCATTTGCGGCGGGGTCGGCATCGAGATCGAACCCGACGCGGTCAGATACTTGAACTGGTCCGACTTGACCGGCACGTTCAGCGGTGCGCCCTTTTCCTTCCAGTCGGGGATTAATTCGCTCAAGGTACGCGGTTCGACCACTGCCCCGGAAAGAATGTGAGCGCCGACTTCGGCGCCTTTCTCGAGGATACAGATATTGAGCTCACGTTCCTGCTGTTGAGCCAGCTGCGCCAGGTGAATGCCCATGGTCAGTCCCGACGGTCCGGCACCGACGATAACCACATCAAAATCCATCGCTTCTCTTTCCACGCTATACCTCGAGTAGTTGATTGACCAGGTTTAAGGCCGGCAGAGTATAAATCAGTTAAAGCTAAACCAAATAACGTTTTTTAAACCGATTCCCTGTTTTTGAAAGTGATCACGAGCACATCGCGGAAGGCCTCGGCAGCCGGATCGAGCGGCGTTATAGGCGTTACGCCATGATATACGCGGCGGTCGTTCACCAGCACCATGTCGAAGGATTCACGTAACGTAAACTCGCCGAGCAGCCGGTTATCGAGATCGAAGATCGTGGTTGCCCCACTATCGATGTTGACCCGCTTGATCATCACCACCATGACAAAATCAACCCCGTCACGGTGCACACCCTCCGGCGTCGGTTTGGCCAGCTTGCCGTCACGTGCCTCGATACGAAACTGATGCAGTTCGATATGCCAGCTGTGATTGCCGGTGATCTGACTGAATACCATATTGCCGAACTCGAGTAGCGCGGCGAGCGCAGTGCTGTCGTGCAGGTCATCGAGTATCGGCGCAAAGTAACGCGCCACCCCACCGTTCAACGGATTGTAGTCAACGGTCTGATAGTGGGGTTGATAAGGCATCAACTGAGCCGGTTCGCCGGCATTTAGAATCGCGTAGGTGGCATGGCGTCGCTTGCGATACTTGCCGCCATCGGCCATGTATTGATCCTGTTCGAGACGATTCCAGCTATCCAGGAAATCCTGGTCGTTACCGATCGGGGTTGCTGCTATGGCGGAGAGTAAATTAATTACCTGCCCGGATTCGATGAATATAAAGTCATCCGCGTTTAAGGCTGCAACGATATCGGTTACTGGCAAGGCGGCGGTTCCGGTATTGAAAGACAACACAGCCGGTAACTGAAAGAGCCGGCCCGGGGCCGGCTCCCGCTGCCTGAGTGAGCTAGCGGCAATTAAGTCTCGAGATTTCCCAGCGCAACATCGATTGCGCTAACGATTTCGTCAATATCGTCCCGCGTACAGATAAGAGCCGGGCTTAAACAAAGCGTGTTGTTGTACATCGGCAGACTGCGATTAGTGCGTCCGATCATGACACCCTGCTTGAGGCAGTCCCCGACAACCGCGGCGGCGACGGATTCATGCACCGGTTCACGCGTCTTGCGGTCCTTGACCAGTTCGGCGCCGACAAACAGGCCCTTGCCGCGCACTTCGCCAATCATTTCGTGCTTGTCCATCAACTCGGTGAGGCTGCCCATCAGGTAATCACCCATCTGGTTGACGTTATCGAGCAGGTTCTCGCGTTCGATGATCTCCATGTTGGCAAGCGCCGCCGCCGGTCCGCCCGCGCAGCCACCGAAGGTGCTGATATCGCGGAAGTAATGCATCTGATCACTCGGCTCGGCAAGGAATTCGTTGAACAGGCCCTCGGTAGTCGCCAGCACCGAGATCGCGGCGTAGCCACTGGC
>CALDDP010000343.1 GCA_937936805.1 uncultured Gammaproteobacteria bacterium
CGGAGAGATAATTCTTTCGGGAACCAGCTTCATCTGTATAAACATCTCGCCTTTGAGAAATATCGATATATGCTTTTCAATCCAACTATAATCTAGAATTCACTTTAAATAAGCGGCTCAACTATTGACAAAATTAAGAAAAATCGTCATTCCTGTAGCAGGACTTGGCACCCGGGTTTTACCCGCGAGCAAGGTTATTCCGAAAGAAATGCTGACCGTTGTCGACAAGCCGGTAATTCAGTACGTTATCGAAGAAGCGGTCGCTGCCGGGTTCACGGAAATCATCCTGGTCACACGCGCGAGCAAAAAGTCGATCGAAGCACACTTCGAAACTCATGCCGAACTTGAGGAAGCGCTCGAAAGAAAGGGTAAGCTAGAATTGCTCGCCTCGGTACGCGATATTCTGCCACCCGATGTCACCATTTCGACCGTGTTTCAACACGAACCCCTTGGTCTCGGCCACGCCGTACTCTGCGCGGCTGGGCTAATAGGCGATGATGATTTCGCGGTCAGCCTGCCCGATGTGCTGGTATTTCATTCTTCTGGCGATCACAGTACCGACCTGAAAGCCGTAGTCGCCGCGTTTGAGCAAAACCGGGCCGCCCAGATCATGGTCGAACGAGTACCCGATGACAAGGTTAATCAATACGGCATCGTCGATTGCGGCGATGTCGAATTTCAGCCCGGGGAAAGTCATAACGTGATCGCAATGGTGGAAAAACCAGCAATCGGTAGTGCACCTTCAAACCAGTCGATTATCGGAAGGTACGTGCTGCCCGCCCGCACGATGGAATTGTTGAAGCAAACCCTGCCCGGGGCCGGCGGCGAAATTCAGCTCACCGATGCAATTGACGCACTGATAGCGGAAATGCCGGTGCAGGCCTATAGCATGCAGGGTCAAACCTGCGATTGCGGTAACAAGCTGGGCTTTCTATTGGCCAATGTCGAGTACGGGTTAAATCATCCTGAAATCGGGTCCGGGCTCAGAGCCTGGCTAAAACAGCAGGAATTCTAGTCCGATGGCACTCACCGATAAAAAATCCTGGAAAAATTTACGCCAGCACGCGGAAAAAACCGGCCATCTGCATTTGAGCGAATTATTCGACGATGAAGGCCAACGCTTCAGAACCTTCAGTCGCCGTAGCGGTAACCTGCTGCTCGACTATTCCAAGCAGCGGGTCACGTCCAAAACTATCGAACTGCTCTGCAGCCTGGCGCGAGAATGCGAGCTCAAATCATGGATCGAAAGGCTGTTCTCCGGTGATGCTGTCAACAGCTCCGAGAATCGCCCGGCATTGCATACCGCGTTGCGCTTACCGGCTGATAGCGAGCTCAATGTGGACGGCAAAGACATTATTGGCGGTATCCATGAAACGCTGGCACGCATGGAACAGATCGTCAACCGCATCCACGCCGGGCAATGGCGCGGCTACTCGGGCCTGCCGGTAACCACTATCGTTAACATCGGTGTTGGCGGTTCCGATCTCGGTCCGTTCATGGCGAGCAAAGCGCTTTCCGATTGGCAACTGGCCACAACCGGAAATATCGATCTTATTTTCGTATCGACGATGGATGGTAGCCAACTGGCCGAGCACCTCGGAGACCTTAATCCGGCAACGACATTATTCATCATTTCGTCGAAATCGTTCACCACCATCGACACACTGTCGAACGCCAATACCGCTTTGCAATGGCTGCGCCAGGCGAGCGGTGCCGAGGACGAGGTTCTGTTTCGGCGACATTTTATCGGTGTCTCGGGCGACGCTGACAGGATGGCTGAATGGGGTATCCCGCCCAAAAGCCGTCTGCAGCTATGGGACTGGATCGGTGGCAGATATTCGATGTGGTCAGCGATCGGTTTACCCATCGCGCTCGAAATCGGTATGCACGGGTTTCGAGAAATGCTGACCGGCGCTCATGCCATGGATAAACACTTTCGCAGTGCTGAATTCGATCGAAATCTGCCTGTATTACTCGCCATGATCAGCGTCTGGAATATCAACTTCCTGAACATTCGCGCACATGCCATTCTGCCCTACGATGGCCGCCTGAGTCATCTGCCGGCTTACCTGGAGCAGCTCGAAATGGAAAGCAACGGCAAAAATGTTACGCGCGAAGGCAACGATATCGATTACAACACCTGCCCGATCATCTGGGGCGAAATCGGGCCCAATGCACAGCACGCGTTTTACCAGCTGCTGCACCAGGGAACCGAATCGGTTATGTGCGATTTCGTGGTGCCGGCGCGACGCTACCAGGATAACGGCAACCCCGAACTACAGGAGCAACACCGGCTAACCCTTGCCAATTGCCTGGCCCAGTCGCGTATTCTGGCGCTCGGCGACAACGTGATTGACGATGACGTGACGGCGCCCTTTTTCAAGCATTACCGCGGTAATCAACCGAGTACCACCCTACTGCTCGATGAACTCACACCCTATAGCTTCGGTCAGTTGATCGCGCTGTATGAACACAAGGTTTTCGTGCAATCGGTGATCTGGGATATAAACCCGTTCGATCAGTGGGGGGTAGAGCTCGGTAAGGAAATGGCCACTACCCTGATTGCTCCGCTGTCACGGCTGGGTATCGATACGAATTTTGACAGTTCAACCGATGGGCTGCTCGCAGCAATTCTCAAACAACAGGATGACCATTCATGAAAATTGCTGTCTGGGGTAACGAACTTACTGCCTGGGTTACGGCCAGCGCACTCGCGGCGAATGGTAACGATGTTAATTTTGTCAGCCACAGCAAGATCAATGACCCGATCACGCTGATGGGCAGCAGTATTCGCAACGAACCGGGGTTACGTGACCTGGTATGCGAGGAGTTCGAGCACAAGCGCATGCGC
>CALDDP010000344.1 GCA_937936805.1 uncultured Gammaproteobacteria bacterium
CTTTCATAATATTCCACCGATAAGCGTTGGTGAGTTTTTCCGATTCAAAAATTCGATTGCCTCTGCTTCGGCGTCACCACCGAGCACGAACATGGCAAGATGGCCGAGCCAGGGGTTTACATAGAGTTCGGCTTCGACACCCTTGGCACGCAGAGCCGCGTAGTAGTCCGTCGCCTGATCCACGGTTACCATCAGGTCCAGTTTACCGTGATACAGGAAAACCGGTGGATCATCAGCGCTGACATGGGATATGGGAGATGCTTCTGCATACAGTTCGGGAAGCTCGTCGCGGGCGCCGCCGAGGAAACGCATCACCACCGGGCTTCTGCTGTACTTACGCAAATCGGCCGGGGTACCACCGGCCACTACCGCCCTGATTCCGGGTAACGCCGGGTAAGCTGCTATCGAATCCGTCTGTTCAAAATCGTAGCTCGCCAGTAATGCGCCCAGGTGCGCTCCCGAGGAATACCCCCAGACGTTGATACGATCGACGTCCAGGCTGTAGCGATCGGCATTCACCGCCAGCCACGCCAACGCCTGCCGAAGATCCAGCAGTTGCGCTGGAAAGGTATGTGCCGGGGCGAAACGATAACTCACGTTCAACACAGCGTAACCATGCCGCGCCAGTTTCTCGCTGATGCCGGTCATGTCGTTTCGATCCCTCGATGCCCAGCCGCCACCATGAACCATCAAGACCACCGCGTGTTTGTCCGGTTTTCCCGGCAGGTACAGGTCGCCCTCGAGCGGTTCGGCACGCTCCGGCCCGGTGAAAACAACCCCGGTCAGAATTTGGGCGACCTCGTAGCGTTCTAACGGCGCGGGTGCTGCTGCAGTGTCGCGTTGATGGGTCGCGCAACCGCCGAACACCGTGACGAGCACGAGCATGGCAAATAGAGTGAGACGCGGCCGGTTTTCCATGATATTGAAGCGCAAATAACCGTTTGTTACGTGGTTGAGAAGTGTTTACGCTGGACCTGGAAGTTTGGATCAAAGCTCACCGTCACCCGATTTGCTGACCAGGGGATCACGGCGTGAATTGGTATATTGTCAGGGGTTCCTTGAAGTCCTTGAACTGGACCTTGCATTCGCGCAAAGCGTGGTCCCGAAGAATTTCAGCAACGGCGGGGTCTTCGACAAATTCCCGCGACATGGTAATTTGGCCAGCCTCGCCCTGACCTTCGAGTCGAGCCGCGAAGTTAACTGTTTTGCCATAGTAATCGAGACGATCGTTCATATTCACTGAAATACTGCTTCCAGAGTTGATGCCGATTCTAATTCTGATCGGCACGCTGCTGCTTTCGTTATTGAATTGCTCAATCGCCTGCTGCATTTCTATTGAGGCAAGTAATGCTGTTTCCGGTGTCAGGAAAGCGGCATGAATCCCATCGCCGCGAGTTTTTACAATGGTGCCGTCATGTTTGCGCACGACCTCGCCCAGGATCGCATAGTGCTCACGCACCAGTTGGTAAGCGGCGGCATCTCCGATGTTTTCAAAAAGTTTGGTCGAATCGACCAGGTCGGTAAATACAAAAGAGATATTACGGATAGTAATTTCATCGCCTGGCCGCAGCACCTGGTCTGAAAAAAGATCACGGAAAGCCTGCATTGTGGTAACCCGTTCGGCGGTCAGCACCTCATCAAGCCAGCTTCGGTCTTCTATCACAATGGTGCGCTGAACCCGGCCTTTATTGTGCAGCAGGATTTCACCATCAGGAGAGCCGTCACCCAGCTGTAGCTGGTCATCGAGCACATATATTTCGGGCAGGACAGTGGAGTCATGCGTGAAGGGCAACTCGTCCCCGGCTTCCAGCGTACGGATACGATATTCCCCCGGGGACAGCCTGGCCGGCAGGCAGCGCGATTCACCCGGATGCAGCGTACACTGCCCCTTGATGTGAGGCGTAAAACCCGGGCCCGAGCGACAATAGAAACCGTATTCTACCGCCCGTACCGACGGGCTGGGGCTGAAACTGAGCTCTACGTTACGCGCGAAATTGGTTTCAAAATCGATATTGCAGGCATCGCAATGAGTCTTGCCCGGCAATTCGCCGATATTATCGGTTTTTGCTTTTGCGACACGGCAGCGGGGGCATAGTATATCCCAGCGGGATTCGAGCAAGCCCTCACGAACCGACTGCAGGCATAGTTCAACGGCAAAGCGGGGGTTGACCTGCCAGCGATGGGCGAGCGCCAGGGGGCGCATCGTCCACAGATCCACCTCCTGCATGCCGGTAATATACTCGAGCAGCCTGTCTGTCAATCCATGCCCGTATTGACTCCGATCGATAGCCTGTTTTGCCTTTTCTACGCGTTCCGTCGCGGATGGCGATAGCTGGAAGTCGGTTTCGAACAAATCGGGTTGTTCGGCCCTTATCAACTGGTCGGCCGTATCGAGCAACTGCTGGACTTTTCCCTGAAAAGCGGCAATCAGGCGGCGTGACAGGAAATACCCAAGCAGGTTTCTGGGTAAAAAACTGATTTCTATTTTGAGACTACTGTGCGGGTTTTTATCGAATACTT
>CALDDP010000345.1 GCA_937936805.1 uncultured Gammaproteobacteria bacterium
TTTCAACGTTGATCTCGAAGGATTTAAGGGTGGGTTCGTCAAAAATGGCGGTCTTCACTTTGGCGGTGATGACGGTGCTGTCGATATACTCTCCGGTTCCCTCTTTCGTGGCTGTCGATGCGCATCCGAGAAGGGATGCCACCAAAATGGCTAGGAAAACTGCGGTAAACTTGTTGTAGTATTTCATGGCTAATCTCCTCGGATTTGAACGGTCTCACTGTATTGGTGCGGTGTACGTGCTGTATTGGAACAGTTTACCCCTCTGCTTGGTTTCGGGGAAGGTCATCCCCCCTTCACCTTGGAGCTACTGCGCTCTTGATAGCTGGGCCGTGCCAGCGTTCGACGACGTCGCGCAACGCAAAGCAGCGATCGAGCAAGGCCAGATCGGATTCTCCAAGGCCCGCGTCGGTCATGTAGTCGCGCCAAGATGCCGTCACCTCGAGCACTGCGCCGGCGATTTCGTGGGCGAGCTCATCGGCCACACCCATGCGCAGCGCCGCGGCCTGGATATTGTCTGTGCTCGGGGAACTTCCGAAAGGACCGATAGCGATGGCATGCGATCCCTGCAGGCTGATTTGGGGCACGATATCGTAGCCGGGGGAAAACGTGTAGTCCGAAGCAGACGATTGCTTCATGAAGGCGTGGTTTCTTAGATGATCGTCGGTGTTGCCGATCGCGATGTTGAATAGCATGCGGCGAAACACGACCGAGCCGAGGTCACTGGTCAGGTGCCCGATGCGCTTGCCGAGCTGCGTAATGCCTGGATACGACATCGTCGATTCATCGATCTCGGTGATGTCGAATTTGTTGATGAGACTCGCTACCGAGACCAGATGATGTTGTTCGTCGGGGGACTGGTCGAAGCGTTCCACCAATAATACCGGCCCGCGATCGGTTTCCGTGAGCTCCACATCCGGCACCTCGATGCCGGCATCGCGCGCCATGCGCATCGATGCAAGCTCGACCCGGCACATATCGACCAGGTCCGAGTCGCGGTTGAATTTCGTGATCCACTCACGGCCGTCGTGTTCGATGAGTGACTTGGGTCGCGCGCCACCGATGCCGCTGCCGTGGAAGAAGAAGGGCTCCAATGCGCGATCCACTTCCTTGCCTGACTCGATGTCGGCGGCAATGTGCTGCAAATGTACCAGGTTCTCGAACGGCCGCTCGGGCGGCGGCCGCACCGGGTCACCGAGATTCGGCGTGAAGTGCAATGCGCCCACGCCTTCGCCCGAGGCGGCGATCAGGAATTCGACTTGCGTGACCGGAGGCGGTTGGCGGGTTTTGGTGAGCCAGCGTCTGCCCCACTCGTCGGGTCCAGCGTCGATCAGAACGCCGAACATCGCGGGCGTGTCGCGGGTGCGATGTTTGACATGGATGTCTGCATTCAGGGGCAGGTTGATCGGGTCTAAGGCAAATGCTCGTGGATGGTCGATATAAGCTTTTGCGTATTTAAAGCGGCCGGCCTTTTCGTCGACAATCAATTGACCGGCGAGCAAGATCGTGCCGTCGCCAAGGTCCGCGTGAACGTAGAGTTTCTCCGGCATCAGATATCGAACCCGTCTGCATCTGACGCGAGTGGTGCGCGGGCACGCTTACGCATGGCGTTACGACCGAGGGCCTCACCCAGGGTATCGTCGCCCCGGGCGATGAGGCGATCGAACGCCGTCGGTAGTCCGAGCACGTCGAGCAACGCAAGGTAAGCGCCGACCGTGATGTGCGGAGAGCCGACCTCGACTTTTCTGATTGAACTCTCGGACAGCCCGGCTTTGGCCGCGGCGTCCGCCTGGGTCCAGTTTCTGAGCAAACGCGCTTCTTTCAGGCGCGCCCCGAAAGCAGCCAACGAACCCAGGGCTGCGTCGCTGATCAAGTCATAGGAAAGTGAGCTTCTCGGCATGGTGTTAATCGCATTTAAAACAAGTTATATAGTACGTCAATCTAAAATTATCAATTTATATAGACGGAAATATATGAAGTGACGCAGGTTTTTTTGAGTGGACTGGTATGCGTTTCATTATATCCGTTTATATAAATAGATATTAGAGCTTAAACAAGTCATATAACTAGTTCAGTAATTATTAATTTATCTAGACTGAAATCTATCAAACGACGCGTTTCTTTGAGTGGACTGGTAAATGTTTTTCATTATTTCTGTCTATATAAATAGGTATTAGATCTTAAGAATGTTATATAACTAGTTCAGTAATTATTAATTTATATAGACGGAATCTATGAAACGGCGAACTTTTTTTGAGTACACTAATAAATATATTATATCATAACAGTTTATATAGATATATATATCAATATAAACTAGTTATATAACACGATTTAGATCTCCGATGCACTTGCCATCGCTGTTGAAGTAATCTGCTTCGATGCGAAAGGTTTCCCAGAGCAACTGGCTTGCGATCAATAGGTCCGGGGTTCGAGTTGAGTCGCGCCATGCCTGGCGCTCCTTCATCTAACCACCGATACCGGTTGTCGACCTTATGGCAATTGATAGTTATTTTTTA
>CALDDP010000346.1 GCA_937936805.1 uncultured Gammaproteobacteria bacterium
TTACTCGAGGTACTCGATCCCGAGCAAAACAATACCTTTGCCGATCATTACATGGAAGTCGAGTTCGACCTTTCCGATACCATGTTCGTAGCTACTTCAAATAGCATGAATATCCCCGGTCCCTTGCTCGATCGAATGGAAGTAATCCGTATTCCCGGTTACACCGAAGACGAGAAACTGAATATCGCTATCAAGTACCTGATACCAAAGCAGATAAAGGAGAACGGGCTGAAGGCGGAAGAAGTCGTGTTTAAGCAGAATGCGGTGCGCGAGATTATCCAGCGCTATACGCGTGAAGCCGGGGTGCGTAACCTCGAGCGCGAGATTTCCAAAATCTGTCGCAAGGCGGTGAAGGCAATGCTGTTGAAGCCGAGCATCAAGAAGCTCACCATCAGCGCGCAAAACATCGAAAAGTATCTTGGTGTCAAACGTTTTCGTTTCGGCTCCGCCGACGCAAAAGACCAGGTGGGTCAGGTTACCGGGCTGGCGTGGACTGAAGTTGGTGGCGAATTGTTGACTATCGAGTCTGCCGTAGTCGACGGTAAGGGCAAGTTCGTTCAGACCGGGCAATTAGGGGATGTAATGAAAGAATCGATACAGGCGGCGATGACCGTGGTACGCAGTCGGTCCCAGATTCTCGGTGTCAGTCCTGATTTCAACGAGAACAAGGATATCCATATCCATGTTCCGGAGGGGGCGACGCCAAAAGACGGTCCTAGTGCCGGTGTCGGTATGTGTACAGCGCTGGTTTCGGCCTTGACCGGGATTCCGGTAAAAGCCGAGGTTGCGATGACCGGGGAAATAACGCTGCGCGGAGAAGTATTACCAATCGGCGGATTGAAAGAGAAACTGCTTGCAGCTCATCGAGGCGGTATCAGCAAAGTCCTGATACCCGAGGAGAACGAGAAGGACCTGGCCGAGATCCCTAACAATATAAAAGCCAAGCTTGAAATCATTCCGGTGCGCTGGATCGATCAGGTTCTCGAGGTTGCTCTTTCTCATCAACCGACTCCGTTACCGAAGGGTTCGGTTGCTGCCGATGACGCACCAAAGCCCAAGGCGAAAGACAAAAAGTCCTCTGGAGTGAGGGCGCACTAGTTGTTTGCGTAAATAATACTATTTATTTAAGTTATTTGGCCTTTTAAGGTTGACCGTAAAGGCTGCTGTTGGTTTAATTCGACGCTCTGGACGGGGGGTCGTACGAGCAATAACTAATTTGCTCAATTACAACTATAACAAGCCAAATATAAATGAGCGTTGTTTGTCCGCCCTTCGGGCAAAAAAATATTAACTTAACCAAATGGAATAATCTAATGAATAAATCCGATCTAATTGATGGTGTTGCAAGTGCGGCTGATTTGAGCAAGGCTGATGCCGCGCGCGCAGTCGATGGAGTAATCGCGACAGTAACCCAGGCCCTGAAATCTGGAGACCAGGTCACCGTGGTAGGCTTTGGAACTTTCCTCGTTCGCCAGCGTGAAGCACGCGCTGGACGCAATCCTCGTACTGGAGAAACCATCCAGATCAAAGCATCAAAAGTACCTGCATTTAAGGCTGGCAAAGCTCTCAAGGACGCAGTAAACTAGCGCCCCTTTTTTAGCTACACCGGGTGCTTAGCTCAGCTGGGAGAGCATCGCCCTTACAAGGCGAGGGTCGGCGGTTCGATCCCGTCAGCACCCACCACATAACCAGGAGTGGTAGTTCAGTTGGTTAGAATACCGGCCTGTCACGCCGGGGGTCGCGGGTTCGAGTCCCGTCCACTCCGCCATCATTGAAAGCGCTCGGTCCGAGCGCTTCTTCAACCAGTTTCCTTTGACAGTGACGATAAGATAGATGCTGCAAGCAATTCGAGACAAGGTAACGGGATGGATTGCCTACGGCATCATCTTTTTGATCAGCGTGCCCTTTGCCCTGTGGGGGGTTAATTCCTATCTTGGTGGCGGTGAAGCAGCGCCGGCCGCCGTGGTTAACGGCGAGGAAATCACCCTGCGTGATCTCGACCAGGCATATGCAAGCTATCGCCAGAGACTGTCACAATTGTTCGGTGGTTCGATACCCGAGTCTCTTGGCAGCGAGTCGATTTTACGGGAGCAGGTGCTGGGGCAGTTAGTTGAGGAGATCGCACTGCGCCAGTATACGCAGGATCAGTACTACCGAATCGGTGATGAGGAATTGAACCGCATCATTCGCAGTATGGACGTGTTTCAGCGCGATGGACAATTCGATACCGAAATCTACCAGTCCCAGCTGCGCTCGCTCGGATACTCTCCGCTAGGTTTCGAACAGGAGCTCAGACGCACCAACGCGATGGATCAGCTGCAGAGCGGAATTATCGCCACCGCATTCGATATCCCTTTACTCGAGAAGCAATTTACGAGTCTCAATAACCAGACACGCAAAATCAGGTCGCTGACATACCGTGTCGATACGGCCGCTATTCAGCCCGGTGCAGAGGAAATCGAACGGGTTTACCTGTCCCGTCCCGATCGCTACCGCTCGGCGGAACAGGTCAGGATCGATTTCATCGAATTAAGTCTCGATAGTATCAAGCAGGCTATAGAAGTAGAAGAGGGCGACGTATATGCGCGCTATCAGGAGAGTAGGACTGCTTATACCAGTGCCGAGGTCAGGGAGGCCAGTCATATCCTGATTACGGTTAAGGACGACGAGGATGCCAACCCGGCACTCGCCAGAATTACGGCTATTCGTGAGCGTATCGTAGCCGGTGAAGACTTTGCCGATTTAGCGCGCGAGTTTTCTGAAGACCCTGGATCGGCGAGCGATGGCGGCAGCCTCGGAGAAGTCGAGCGAGGTATCATGGTGCAGCCTTTCGAGGCGGCGCTGTTTTCCATGGAGGCAGGGCAACTAAGCCAGCCCGTCAAAACTTCATTTGGCTGGCATTTGATCAGGCTGGATTCAGTAAGCGGTGGAGAAACCCGGTCCTTCGATTCAGTCAAACCTGAACTGGAAGATGAGATCAGGACCGAATTGGCAGAAAGCCAAATTTACGACCTGGTCGAAAATGTTGCCAACCTGGTTTACGAACAACCTGACTCTTTGCAACCTGCCGCCGAACAGCTCGATCTAACAATAGAGACCAGTGACTGGTTCGATCGAGTGTCCGGAGCTGGTATTGCAATTGAGTCAAAAGTGCGGCAGGTGGCGTTTTCTGCAGAGATTCTGCAGCAGGGATTAAATAGCGAGGCAATCGAACTCGATAATGACCGCGTCGTATTTATCCGTTTGAACCAGCTCAAACCAGCGGCGGTAAGACCGCTTGACCAGGTAGAGGAGCTAATCAGGTCGGAAATAATCACCGATAAGGCGCGTGAACAAAGTGTAACCGCAGGAATGGCGGCTCTGGCAGAGTTAAAAGCAGGAAAAACGCTGGACGATCTGGCTGCTGAATGGTCGGAAGCGATCGATGATTATGGTTTTGTCGAACGTAATCAATCGGGAGTCGACAGTGCGATACTGGGCCGTTCGTTTTCAATGTCAAAACCTGAGCAGGGCCCCGTATTTGAAGGTTTGCCAGTCAAAAATGGTAACTATGCGATCATTGAACTGTCGGCAGTGCTGTCGAATGACGGAAACGCGGACAGTAAAGCCCTCGATGAGCTCGTAAAAGCTCGAGGAGGCGCCGAATACCAGTCAGCATTGAAAGTATTAACCAATCGCGCCGAGGTGGTTAGAACGCCTCTAGAGGACCTGTAAGCGACGCTCCAGGGTTTACTCTACTACACCCATGCTGACGATGTTGTATCCGGAGTCTACATAAATATTTTCCCCGGTAATCCCCGCCGCCAGATCTGAGCATAGAAACGCGCCGACGTTCCCCACCTGTTCGATAGTTACGTTGCGCCTTAGCGGAGCATTTTTCGCGACCTCGTCGAGAATTTTTTTGAAGCTGCCTATACCCGCCGAGGCCAGAGTTTTGAGCGGTCCTGCTGAAATTGAATTGACACGGATTCCCTGGGGTCCGAGGGCTGCGGCCAGATAACGCACATTAGCCTCGAGGCTGGCCTTGGCGACACCCATGATATTGTAATTCGGTAATGCTCGTTCCGAGCCCAGGTAAGACATGGTGATTATCGAGCCATCGGTATTTTGCATCATTGGTCTTGCGGCTTTAGCCATCGCGGCAAGGCTGTAGGAACTGATATCGTGTGCGATACGGAAACCCTCTCGATCAAGGTTTTCGAGGTAGTCGCCGGCTAAAGCTTCTCGTGGCGCAAAGGCTACCGAGTGCACCAGCGCGTCGAGTGCAGCCCAGTGCGCCCCGAGTTGTTCAAACAGGTTTGTAATTTCATCATCGTCGCTGACGTCACAGGGCAGTACGATGTTTGAATCAAACTCAGCGGCAAATTTCTCTACCCGCGGCTGGAGCTTTTCATTTGCATAACTGAAGGCCAGTTCTGCGCCCTCGCGGTGCATTGCCTGTGCGATTCCGTAGGCTATCGAACGGTTACTGGCGATGCCGACGATGAGCGCTTTTTTACCGCTTAGAAAACCCATAAGTATTCCCGAAAATGAAAGCTATTTTGTCAGCCTCCCAGACTTGATGCAATCCCAAACATTGAAATCATTTTCCAGGCAGCGGACATATGGCTGGATGCCAGCGCCAGGCAATCGGTTCGTCTGCGCACACGATCTTAACGCTTAGGGAGATAGATTGTGTGACCAGTTAAACTAAACTATGGCGTAGTGGTATTCGCCGGAAGCGGAGCAGGTCGCGCGTCACTGGCCGTCGCTAAACAGGTCTGTCAGCACTTCGGGTACAAAGGGGCGCCCTTGCTGGTTTAACGAGGTTCCGGTAATTCTGGCAGCGAGCATTAGTTTCTCATCGGGAAGACGAAATACATCCTGCTGGAACTCGAAGCGAACCCTGGAAACCCGTCTAATGAGACTGCGCACGACAAACAGGTCGTTACTGACCAGTGAATTCTTGTAATCCAGTTCTGCCCTGGTTACTACCAGGTTAATACCAGCGGCTGTAACTTCGGCAAAATTGATACCGTGGGATTGCAGGAATTCATGGCGCGCATGCTCCAGGTAGTTTTGATAAACACCGTTGTTAACGACACCCTGCATATCACATTCATAGTCGCGCACCTTGAACTCTAATTGATGGGTGTAATGCATGGTATCCCCCGATGTCTGTACTTCGAATGTTGCCATATTAATCGACCGAGTCAACTTCGTGTCAGATCAATAAAGTCGCTGAAATCGGTTGCAATTTTCTGCAATGCTGTTCGTAATTGCGGAACGTATATTCTCAGCAAGACAAGTGACGATGAATCTTTCAGATTTCGGCAGGCGATTTAGCGGTTACTCCGGCATTACCCATTTAATGGATGATCTGGCCGAGGGCCTGGCGCAACCCGGTGTGGTGATGCTGGGCGGTGGCAATCCGGCTGGTATTCCCGGGGTCATGTCGGTATTCGAGGATGTGATCGCCAGGCTGCATGAATCAGGCAGGCTGGTTGCTTCGCTTGCCAATTATGACGCCCCACAGGGTAAAGCCGCGTTCCTCGAAACCCTGGCAGAATTTTTTCAGCAACAATACGACTGGCAGATCAGTAGCAAGAACATCGCGCTAACCCACGGTAGCCAGAGTTCCTTTTTCATCCTCTTTAACTCATTTGCAGGTAACTCGGGAAGTGTGCGCAAACGCGTGCTGATACCGCTGGTCCCCGAATATATTGGTTACTGTGATGTTGGCATCGAGGATGACTTGATTACCAGCCAGGAGGCCAGGATAAATACACTGGAAGACGGCTTTTTCAAATACCAGGTTGATTTTGATAATCTGCAGGTAGACGAGTCTGTAGGCCTGGTCTGTGTTTCGCGACCCACGAATCCCAGCGGTAACGTTTTAACAGACGACGAGTGCCGGCAGCTTGATGAAATCACGCGTCGGCACGGGGTACCCCTGTTAATCGATAGTGCTTATGGGACGCCGTTTCCAAACATCATTTTTAGCGAGGTAAATCCGTTCTGGAATGAAAATTGTATCGTCTGTATGAGTTTGTCCAAGCTGGGACTGCCCGGCGCACGCACTGGAATAGTTATCGCGAACGAAGACGTGATTCGCCATTTTTCCAACATGACGGCAATAACAAGTCTTGCACCCGCGGGTATAGGTGCCGAAATCGTCAACCAGTTGATTACTGACAATGCGCTGTTACCGCTTTGCCATGATCTGATTCAACCCTTTTATAAGCAGCGTTGTGACCTCGCGCTAAACTTGTTACGCACGGCTATAGGAGACTCCCGGTTGCATATTCACAAGCCGGAAGGATCGATGTTTCTGTGGCTCTGGTTCGAAGGATTAGGTATCGGCACCAGCGAACTTTACCAGCGACTGAAGAAAAAAGGTTTACTGGTAGTCCCGGGAAAATATTTCTTCCCCGGTCAATCCACGGTATCCGCGCATGCCGAAAGCTGCGTGCGCATGAACTATGTACAAAGCGAGCAGGAGTTGGCCAGGGGTATTGAAATACTGGCACAGGAATTAAAGACCTGCTGGTAAGCAGGAGTGAGGAGATAGTTTACTTCGAGGTGTGCGTAAAAACGCCATCCCAGTCATCGCCGGGTGGTTCTTTGCGGTAAAAGGCGATTCGATCGAGGTATACCTGGTACAGGAAACGGCCTGGATAATCACGGTTTAAATTGAAAAAATCTACTTCCGCCCGATCCAGTGACTGGGCGCGAAAATTCCGTAGCGCCTGCTTGTAGGCATTAAGTTCGGAAATCACCTCCTGGTCGAGGTCGTTTTTATGGCCTATAGGTTCAAATATTGCTACCGGTTTATTTTTGCCCTTAACTCGCACCAGGTCGAGTTCACGAAAAACGAATTCCGCTATTTCGGCCCGGGTAGTTTCGCTGACAATGATGTTAACGCCGTAATTTTTTGTTAGCCCCTCCAGTCGCGAACCAAGATTGACCGCGTCGCCCAGTACCGTATAGGCCATGCGAAACTCTGAACCCATGTTGCCGACATTCATATCACCAGTGTTAAGCCCGATACCAATATTCACCTCGGGCCAGCCGCGTTGTTTGAACTCTGCCTGCATGATTTTAAGCTCTACCATCATTTCCATTGCCGCATAAAGTGCATGCCGGGCGTGCTCCGAATCAGCCAGCGGTGCGCCCCAAAATGCCATGATTGCGTCACCCATGTACTTGTCAATAGTACCGCGATTTTTGTGAATAACCCGGGTCATTGGGGTAAGTAGTGCGTTCATCAAGCGGGTTAACTGCCTGGGGTCCATGCCTTCTGATATTGTGGTAAATCCGCGTACGTCAGAAAACAGTACGGTCATTTCGCGATTTTCACCATCCAGCGAATATTCCTGGGGCGATGCAGACATTTCATCAACCAGTTCAGGTGGTACGTAGTGACCGAACAGGTTGGCAAGCTGGCGCTTACCGCGTGACTCTATGAAATAGCCATAAGTCATATGAAACATGAAGATCAATACGATGAGTAGCAAGGGACTCGCCAGAGGCAGGATCAGGTTGTTTTGCCAGGCGAAGAAGGTTCCGCCAAGCACCGCTCCTGTAAGAGCCACCGTCCCTGCCGCCGCGATTAACGGCGGAAGCAATGGTAGCAATAAAGCCATGCCAACGGCTATTACCGTCAGCAGCACGAACTCGTAACCGATAGTCCATGCCGGTTTGTGATTGATTCGGTCATCCAGAATACCGGAAATTATGTTGGCGTGGACTTCGACCCCGGGGTAGGTATTCTGTACCGGAGTCGAGCGCAGATCGAGCAGACCCGGCGCAGTAGTGCCTACTAAAACGATCTTGTCCCTGAGCAGGGCAGGGTCGACATCGCCGCTGAGTAACTTATGCGCGGGAATGTAAGTAAAGCTGCCCTGTCGGCCACGATAGGGGACATATACCGCGCCACTGGCGTCGACCGGTATACTGTAGTTCCCTAGATTAATGGATTCGAGCGCGTAATACTCCGAGCTGCCTTTCGAGCCTTCTGTTTCAACGACCATCTCGATTCCAGCTAAATCGAGATGGCTCTGCGTGGTCGCCAGTGCGAGCGAGGCAAAAAGGTATCCCTGGTAAGACTGTATCAGTGGCACGCGACGGAATACTCCGTCTGCATCGACAAAAGGGTTGTCGAAGTAGCCGCCTGATTTGGCCGATGTCTGCAGAATGCCGAGGTTTCCTGCATAGCCTAAAGCCTCGCTTATCGGCAGACGTTTGCTCCATTGCACATCCATTTTTCTCAATGCTGGCGGTAATGAACCGGTTACTCCGCTTTCGTCTTCCTGTAGATTTGATTTGAAGTAATATCCCAATACGATATTTTTTCCGATAAGGCTTTCGGCGAAAATTTCATCGTGCATTAAATCCGGGCGAATTCTTTCGAATTCACGCAGATACTCTGGATTGTCTCTTAGTGTGGTCCGGGCCAGTTGCTCAAATTGCCTGAGTCCGGAACTTTCATCCTCTTCGGCAAAAAGGATATCAAAAGCGACTACGTCGGCCTGGTAAAGTCCGACAAGATTTTCGACTATAGTCGCTAATTTGTCTCGGCCCCAGGGCCATCGACCGACTTCGGCGAGTGAGTTTTCGTCGATATCGACGATTACAATACGTTCGTCCAGCGAGTCCGGGCGGGTGAAATTGAGTCGAGCATCGTAAGTCCAGTTTTCCAGTTGCCTGAGAAACGGATACTTGTATATAGCGGTGGTGTCAATCAGCAGAATGATCAGGATGAAGGCGCTGAGCGCCAACCTGACTAAGCGCTGAAATTGCATTACGTGCTCCCGGGATTAAAATCGGATGAGCAGTCGAGTGAAAGTTACTTCAGGTAAAATTCCATTTTTACGCCGGCAACCTCGATAATGTCGTGGCTTTTTAATTCGTGGGCGTTAGAACCAATTGGCGAACCACCAACTTTTGGTACGCTGTTATTCGGGCCACCATCCACATGAATCAGAAAGAACCCCTGGGGACGCCGTGTAATTGCTGCTACCTGCACCCCGGGTTGGCCGATCGTGGTCAGGGCTTTGGTGAGTATTAATTCTTTCCCGGCGTTGGCTCCGCTTAACAACTGCAGACATGCTTCTTTATTTAGCATTGGTGACGCAGCCGTGGTCGCAGCTTCGGAGGCAATAGCGGCCGATATTTTCTGCACCGATTTGTCTATTTCCTTGCCGCCAGCTTCCTCGGGCATTCCTGCTTCGCCAGGGCGAATAATCATGGTTTGCTCGAAGTCCTGTTCGCCGCCACCAGTGCTGTTTTGATAAGTTATCTGGTACTTGCCAAGAGTGATATTGTCACCGTTTTCAAGTGCATGTTTCTTGACCAGTTTGCCATTTACATAGGTGCCGTTGGTACTACCGAGATCTTCCAGGAAAGAATCTTCAAGTATAGTAATTACCTGCGCATGCCTGCCACTAACCGACAGGTTATCGATCTGTATGTCGTTACCTGGCTTGCGGCCAATAGTGGTAGTTTCATTGACCAACTCGAACTCAGTTTCTTCGCCCGTGCTTGATGTTGTGATCAGTTTTGCGACCATATTGTTATCCAGCCCTAGAGTATGTTTCTACTGGGAGCAATCCGTTATTCATCGAACCAAGCAACGAATTTTTTAAACCAGCCTTTTTGGGACGAAAAATCATCGTCAATGCGGCATAGCATTACCGATATATTGTCCTTTCCGCCTTTCTTGTTTGCCTTTGTAATCAATTGCTTGGCAGCTTCTTCTAGATTAGCACTAAATTGCATAATAGTTAAGTATATATCTTCATCTTCAACTAAATCTGTTAATCCATCTGAACATAGCAGG
>CALDDP010000347.1 GCA_937936805.1 uncultured Gammaproteobacteria bacterium
AACGGATTCGATGCAGCCGACGTCGAGCGCCTGCACCGCCTGCGGGATTACCTGGCCCCGATACTCGAGTTGCACTCGATACGTAACACCGCGATCTCGGTCATGAACACCTATGTCGGGCAAGGCACCGGCAGGAAGATACTGAACGGCATGATCCAGCGCGGCGATGCCGACCTGATCAACGCCGCGCTGTGGTTCAGCGACCTGCGCAACTTTACGCATTTGACGGAAACGCTCCCGGCCCAACAGTTGCTGGACATGCTCAACGACTATTTCGAATTCGTCTCGGCCGCGGTCAGCGCGCGCGGTGGCGAAATACTCAGATTCATCGGCGATGCGATGCTGATCGTATTCCCGATCGACGAAAACACGAGCCATCAGGCGGCCTGCGATGCCGCCATCGACGCGGCGCTCGACGCCTGCAACACGCTGGCGACACTGAACCACCGCCGCCAGCGGCAGGCACAGCCACCCATCGAATTCGGCGTCGGCCTGAATGTCGGCGAAGTGATCTACGGCAATGTCGGCGCGCCCGATCGCCTCGACTTCACCGTGATGGGCCCGGCCGTGAATCGCACCGCGCGGCTGGAATCCCTGACCAAGGAGCTGGATACGAACATCCTGTTTTCGCAAGAATTCTCGAACCTGATCGATGCGCCGGTGCAGGACCTGGGCGATCACCCGATGAAAGGCATCGATGGCCTGCAGAAGGTTTTCGGACTGGCGGAGGTTTAAGAAAACCGGGACAGATCTAATTATGATGAATTAAATCTGTCCCGGTTTTCCGCCGATGTTTACCGATGAGACCTGTTCCCGACGTTTTTTTTCAGCCAGTTCATGGCGCCTTTCGTGTCTTTCCAGGTGTCGCGCATCTCGTAGCGGTAGAGCCAGGCTTCGTCGGGGCCGCCGACGGCAATTCCCATGCTGTCAAACTCGGGTTGGGGAACCCGTGCGCGCCCGAGGTATTCCGCCACCAGCGGCGAGCGCTCGATGGCTTTGCCAAGTGCGGCCTGCGCTTCTTCCCTTCGACTCAGCCCGAACAACGCGAGTGCGCGGCCGTAGGTGATGTCGACCAGAAAGTCCCGCAGATAGCGCTGCGCCAGTTCGAGCGCAGCGTCGTATTTCCCGGTTTGCAGGTAGTGGTTGATCAGAATCGATCGGAATCCCTGGTTATCTTCGGGATTCAGCTCGAGAAACCATCGGATCAGTTCAATCGCTTCCGCCCGCGCGCCGCTATCCAGGCAGTCCGTCACCAGTTGCGCCAGCAGGCGCAATCCCGGCCGGTTTTCCAGGAATCCCCAGGACAGTATCCGCTCGCTGCCGATCGGTGTCAGCTCCAGGATCCGACGGGCGCGCTGCAATAGCGGGGGGATCATGCTGTCCGCCCCGTACACGGATCCGGATAGCGGGTGCTCGCGCAGCAGCAGGACCAGGTCGTCGAGGATGTCGAGGTGGTTGATGGCCTCCGGATGCGATTCCAGCGCCGTCAGCCAGGCGTCTTCGTCGGCATCCTCCCACAGGCTGTCGCAGGCCATCGGGTCTAGGCTGGTGGCGAAGGGTGTTTCGATTTCGACAGCCTCGCGCCAGGCCCGCACGGCCTTGTCGAGTTCCGGCGGCGGCATCAGTGTTACCGCTTCGCGGTGAGCCCAGGCCGGTTTCTCGTCGTCATCCCCGTACACATCGAGCATGCCGCAAGCCTCTATGCCCCAGCCGATGACCGGCTGCTCGAGACTGGCGGCGAGCCAGCGCTCGAGCCGCGCGATGCGATCGTCACCGGTTGCCCCGGCTATGGACAGCTGCAGCGCGGCCAGCGGGTCCGCGACCGCCCTGCGCAAGGCCGCGACCAGTTCCGGCAGTTCGTCTTCGTGCCTTTCCCATTTCTGCAGCCAGAAACGGGCCCGCCGCCTGGCCTGGTCGATTTCGCCGCCGGCAACGAGCAGCGTCAGTTCGAGTATCGACAGCGACGGGCTTTCCGGTTCCGCGCGCAGCGCGGCGGTGAACGCCTCGCGGGCGCCGTCGAAATCGTTTTCGTCGATGCGAATCGAGCACAGCCGCTGCCAGGCTTCCCCCTGGAGGAATTTCTGTCGATGCCTGGTCATCGCGTCGAGCAACGCGAGCTTCTTGCGCGGGGTTCGATACTGCTCATCGTAGGCGTCGCACAGCATATCGATCCAGTGGGCGTGTTCGTTCCCGATGCGTTCGGCGCTGCCCACGAGCAGGGGCTCCAGCATCTTGAGGACCTGGGGATAATCGAAGCTATCGAAAAAATGCTCGGCCATCAAACCGATGCCGTCGACCGGGAACCGGGGGTCGGAAATCATCCTGTTAATCTCGGTCCTGGGGCAGATTTCGGCAATCACGGGCCAGAATGCGAGCGACGGCATATCCGCGATCGGCTGCAGCCGGTCACAGCAGCGCTTGTATTTGATGCCCGATCCGCAGGGGCAGGCGTCGTTGCGGCCCGGCTTCGGCATGGGCGAAGGTCGATAATGATTGGCGGGTGAAGGCGCGGTGTTCCAGATCGACACGCCGATCCAGAAGGCCTCGCGGTCGAGCTCTTCCGGGGGACAATCCGCCAGCATACCGGGCGCCAGGCGCGGGATGGAATTCCTGGCCCAATCGAGAAATGATGATTCGTCGACACCCTCGAGAACCTTGCGCACCGCGATCTGCAGCACCAGCTTGAATTCATCTAATAATTCCTGGTTATCGCCTGGAATGTCGAACCCGTTATTCATCAGCATGGTCAAATCTTCGTCGATCCAGGTCGATACGATACTTGAAATTTGCGCCCGGCGATATCTCCATCGAGGCCAGCGTAACCGATGCACGAATATCGGGGCAAAGCCTCAATTGAACTTAGTTGAAGCCGTCATGCCCGTGCAAGCGACGGTCCCACTTCAAAGTACATAGTGCCGCCACGCGTTTTCTTTTCGAGCAAGCCCTTGTCCACCAGGTTCAATAGATCGGCCCTCGCCGTTGCATAAGCCACCCGGTGGCTGGTTTTACTGAAAACCGGGAGAGATCAAATTATGATGAAATAAATCTGTCCCGGTTTACGGTCCCGGTTTACGCAGTTAGATTTTGTAGAAGGGATGTACATTAAACACAGGAAGAATAAACTCCCTTATTTAAAATTTCCAGCAAGTAAAGAAAGAGATCAACCACGTCTTCCAGCCTCGCGATCACCTTCATCTTAGCGGCCCCAATGCCTCAACCGAGGTCAATACTTCCAGGGTTATTCCAATCAATTCCTGAAGTAGCTGTGGAGTGATGTCGAGTGCGCCTTCGTATTCGGCCTGGTTTCTCAGATTGTGACATTTAGCGAGAACACGCCATTTGTGGTCTTCAAGACCAATCGTGTGCGGCAAACACTGAAATACGATATAACGATTTTCCGAGCGATAGCCATGCCATCGCAAAGCGGCAAGCGATAAAGAATGCACAGCTCCGTAGGCTAACAGAAACCTGCCTTCGTCCGACATTCCTTCAAGCTCGAGATCGGCAAGCCGATTTCTTGCTGAGCGAATCATGCCGTCGACCTGATTTTGATCGGGCGGCTCCGATTTCAGTTGTTTTGCCTTGACTAAATTATCCAAATTGGTCGAAGACATCCTGGTCCTCCTTTATCCATATTTTTGGTTGCTCGATGATACGAGCCACAAAAGCATTGTCCTGTTTTAGCTTCTGTTTAATCTGCTTCAAATCATAAATAGTCGGGTTCACCACTCGTCCCAGCGAACCCTCTACTTCTATCAGTCTTTCCATTACCTCCGAATAGGTCAGTTTATCTGATATGACGAGCAGATCGATATCACTCTTTGAAGAATCCTCGGACTTTGCTATCGAACCGTAAATATAGGCAAAAATGATACGCTCAAAAATCGGGGTCAAGGCAGTTTTTATAACATCGGCAATGCCAAAGGTTTTCCTGACTATGCCCAGTAACTCTTGATAAACAGGACAGGAATCATTCGCTTGATAATGGTTTTGATTCCCAATTCGTTTCTGAATGACGATCCCGGAAGCAGTCATCCTTTCTAGCTCGCGTTTAATGGTTCCTCGCCCTATATCTGACAACCGAACAATTTCGTTGAGATAAAAGCTTTTATAAGGTTGACCATAGAGCAAGCCCAAAACTTTTTGCTGGGTTTTGGTAAAGAGCACATTGCCTATAGTGTTTGAGCGCATAACGAATTTACTGAATAAGACCCAATTTGGGTACTATAGACCCCAAATTGGGTCTTATCAAATTATATCTAACGCAAAACCACCGTTGGAATTCGGGGGCCAGGGAACAATTGCTCTCTGACACCTATTAGCGCGAGTTCAGCCAATCGATAAATTTGATTTGCGTTGGCCGCAGGATTTGCACAGTATTGCCTGTTCTTGACCACATGAATCAGGTTGGGTAAAAAGTTGACTGGACCCGGTGAAAAATTGCCGAAGGCGCGGTGGCACTATCGCCCCGATTTGAGCGACCAGATGGCACCCTTTTTCCAATGGCCTCCGCCGGTCGGGAAATCGCTGCGTTACCTGGTGAGTTCCTGGAGTCTACTCGGGGTGCGGGTTTACGTGCTCGCAGTTGCGCTGCTATCGTGGTTTTACTTCGCACCCGCACTCGAACGCTGCGCTGAATTTTCCTCCGACTGGATGGCGCAGATCTGGCTGCGCAATTTCATCACCATGCTGCTCGTGGCGGGTAGCCTGCATCTCTATTTCTATACCTTCAACAAACAGCGCGATGTCGAAAAATATGATCCGCGGGACCTGTCGCGCCAGTCGAAACTGTTCTACTTCAATAACCAGGTCTGGGACAACATGTTCTGGACACTGGTCAGTGCCGTCGCTGTCTGGTCATTATATGAATCGCTGATGATGTGGGCCTACGCCAACGGCGTAGCGCCGATGATGACGTTTAGCGATAATCCGGCGTGGTTCGTGTTACTGCTGTTCATCATTCCTTTCTGGACCGGGTTTCATTTTTACTGGCAGCACCGCATGTTTCACATTCCGGCCCTGTACAAACTGGCGCACAACTGGCATCACAAGAACACCAATGTCGGCCCCTGGTCGGGTGCGGCGATGCACCCT
This sequence comes from uncultured Gammaproteobacteria bacterium, assembly GCA_937936805.1. Taxonomy (GTDB): domain Bacteria; phylum Pseudomonadota; class Gammaproteobacteria. The sequence goes on from CALDDP010000347.1 coordinate 5,095, forward strand.
GTTGAACACGCGGTCTGGTTTAGCGCGGTATTTGTATTGCTGTTGCTGCCGTCGCACCCGCTACACGCGTTATTTATCATGCAACTTCAGGCCATTACCGCGGTTACCTCGCATTGCGGTTACGAGAACCTTCTATTGGGTAAAAAGATGAAGTTCCGTTTGGGCGATTTTTTCCATCAGTTGCACCATCGGTTTTACGACTGCAACTACGGCACCTTCGAGACACCCTGGGATCAATGGTTTGATACTTATCACGACGGCACGCCGCAGGGCGATGTGTGGATGAAGCAACGTCGCCAGCAATTGACTCAAGCTAAATCGATCGGCTGAGCTATTGCGAGATCCCCGCTTTCGCGCGGTCCGACGTATCGGGGATGACGGAGTAAGTAGAACCGGGGTCAGGTCTTTGAATTTTCGAGAAATAGGTGTCAGAGAGCAATTGTTTCTAATATTAGAGAAAATTGCTCTCTGACACCTATTAGGACACCTATTAGCGTAGCAAGATCTTTTATAGCAAATCGAGGATATCCCGATGCAGGCTTGCTGGAATATCGATGCCCGCCTCAGCCGTTTTCTGGCGGTTTTCGAATCTTCGACTTCCCGGAAGACGCGTGCCCTCCTGGGCCAGTACCGCTTCGAATAATTTCTCTCCACGCGCCAGAAATCCATCCGCATCACCATGCCTGGCAGGGTCGATTGCGATCATGAACTCCCCGCCTTTGGGTGGCCCTCCCTCGCCAGCATCGTCTTCGATTGATTCGATACTCAGGAAATCACCGATCAACGCGCCCGCCAGCAGTTCCACCATCAGCGCCAGGGCAGCGCCTTTGTAACCGCCAAACCCCAATTGTGCGCCTTGCAATACCACGTTGGGATCGGTGGTCGGTTCACCGTCAGGACCGATACCCGCCGTTTCAGGTACCGGGTGCCCGTCTCGAGCACAAATCATGATTTCGCCGCGCGCCATGGAGGAAGCGGCCTGATCAAAGACCAGGGGTGGTTTATCCTGACGCGGCCAGGAGAAACCCATCGGATTGGTTCCGTACACCGGCTTGATGCCGCCGGCAGGCGCGACATAGGGATAGGACGGAGTGAATGCAAATCCGCATAAACCATCCATCGCCAGCCTTTCAACTTCGGGCCACATCGCGGCAATATGAAACATGTTGACGAAGGCGAGCGAGGCAATGCCGTTGGTACGCGCACAATCCACCAGCGGCTGATGTGCGATGGCCTGCCCGAGCGGTGCAAATCCGCCATCACCATCGACGCGGATGACCGCCGGGGCCAGCTGTTCGATCCGGGGCCGGGCTTTACCGTTGGCACGG
>CALDDP010000348.1 GCA_937936805.1 uncultured Gammaproteobacteria bacterium
GGAAGCTGCGACTTTCGGGCGTTCGGTCAAGCATTGGCCCGAATTCGAGGATTCGGCCGCCAGTCTGCAGTACCTGCGCCGGCATTACCGCATGGCGACCCTGACCAATTGCGACCGCATCAGTTACATGGGTAGTAACGCCAGGCTCGAAATTGAATGGGATGCGATTTATACCGCGCAGGATGTGGGCTTCTACAAGCCGAACCTGCGCAACTTCGACTACATGTTCGAACACGCGCGCCGTGATCTGGGTGTCCTGCCGCATGAAATTCTGCATGTTGCCCAGTCCCTGACCCACGACATGGTGCCGGCGACCAGCAAGGGCATGACCAAGGTATGGATTAATCGTCGGCATGACCAGGAAGGTTACGGTGCCACGGCGCCGCCCGAGGGTGAATACACAATCGAGTGGGAATTCAACAGCATGGCGGATTTTGTCAGGGCACACCAGCAGGAGCTCGAACCTTGACTGCTAAATTAATCGAAATCCTGGTGATGGAAGGCATTGCATTGCTGATGTTTGTTTTTGCCTGACAGATAGGTGTCAAGGGCAAAATGGAGATGATCGCGGGTTACAATGAACGCACGGCATCAAAAGTAACCGACAAACAGGGTCTCAAGCGCCTGATTGCGCGTTGCTGCTTGCTGATAGGAATCGGTTCAGCCCTTATGCCGGTGCTGACTTTTATAACCGCGGACAGTCCTCATGGATTTACCCAGGCAATCGGTGGCTTAGGGGGATTCATCATCGGTATCATCGGTATGGTTATGTTGCAGGCCCGCGATTATACGAAGTGAACGCTTTGCCGCTAGTATCGATAATCAGGATTTTTGTTTGCTGGCGGCCGAGGTTAGCGTAAACAGATTGATTGAACTGGTCTGCCCCCGTACGGTCACTTCACCGATGCGCGACAGTTCGAAATCGCCGGCCTGCGCCGCGCTCGACTCGGAAATCAGCAGACGGCTGCCGTATTCCTTGTTCAGGGCCTCGAGGCGTGCGGCGAGGTTAACTGCATCACCATGCACCGTATAATTCAAGCGTCCTTTCGCACCGATGGCTCCGGCGACTACGCTGCCGGTATTGATGCCAATGCGGATGTTCAGGGTTTCGCCATCGAATTTGCTACTGGCGGTACAGTCCAGCATTTGTTGTGCGGCCTGAATCGCATTGCGGGCATGATTGGCATCGGTCACCGGAACGTTGAAGGTGGCCAGGATCGCGTCGCCCTGAAACTGGGTTACCACGCCGCCATGTTGTTCTAGAATGTCCACCATCGCGGAAAAAAAGGCATTGAGAACGTCGACGATCTTGACCGGCCCCAGCGACTCGGTGAGTTGGGTAAATCCCTCGATATCGCAAAACAATACCGTGGCCTCGGTTTGTTGAACCGGTATTGAACCGCCGCCCGCGAGTAGTGAGCTGGCGACTTTTTCCGGCACGAAGCGACCCAGCGTATCGCGAATCACCTTGCGTTCACGCAAATTTTGCACCATGTTATTGAAGGCTCGGCCGGCATCGTCTATTTCGCGGATCCGGCTGGCCTTCAATTGATCGACTGCATCGAGTTCACCCGAATCAACCGTGTTAGCAGCGTCTACGATTTCCCTGATCGGTACACTGACCTTGCGGCCGACAATGATCGAAGCAAACACCGCGATTACCAGCACCGCGATTCCCGCCAACATGGCCCCGACAATACGATCTCTCCAGTCAGTCGATCTCAGCGACATATTCACGTAGGCGCCGACGGTCCATGGAGCAGGGCCATAACGCTCGACGTCACGATACAGGTAAAGATAGAAATCATCTCCCCGGAAGACGCCACTGGCGCTGGTGTTAACGAGTTCCCTGGCGATAAACGGTTCGGTATCGTCGGGCGACCAGATGCGCTCTAACACGAGGTCGCCCATTTCGTCGATTCGCGACAGGGGTTGCTGCTCACTGCCGATACTAATGGCTGGATGCGAAAGCACGAAATCCCTGTTGTAGAGTACAAATGGCGTAATTCCGGTGTCGGCGTATTCTCTTGCAAGGTATGCGGAGAGGCCCCTCAGCGGCAGAATTTGTGCAAACACGCCGATAAATTCACCATTTGCATCATGCATCGGGATATCGTGCAGCAGCGTCGAAGCGCCGAGGGTATCGGTAAATATCGGCTCGCGCCAGGAGGCCGATGGCGCATTTTTTACCAGGTCCAGATATTCCTTGATCCAGGGTTTCTGTGACCAGTCCTCGTCGATTGCCATCCGCCCCTCGCGTTGCCAGCGCCGGCTGTTACCATCGGGTGTAATAATTGCAACACCGGCAACCTGCGGCGTCGCCGCCAGGCTACCAAACATGTAATCATCCAGTGCGGCGGGATTGGACAGGTCCCTGACGTCGTTGGCTACCCAGCGCGCCTGGTCGCGAACTGGCGCCAGGCGTGCATCGATGCTTTGCTCCATCGAGTCGATCAGGGTTGTGGCATTACCTGCCAGATGTTTGAGCGTGCTTTCCGCGGCCTGGCTGAAACCAAGGTAGAGTACGATGGTCACGGTCAGCGCGAGCAGGCTGCTGGTGCCGAACACGGTAATCGCAGTGATTGGAATACGATACTTTGCTGACATCCGGGTCGCCGGGCTGCGGCTGAGTTTAAACGAAGCCCTAAGTTAGGGCTTCTTGCGGGTTCGGGTCAAGCCTTAAAAATCTGTACCGCCGGGTCAGCTCCGGCAAATTTCTGCTGTAGCAGTTCGCGGCGCTTTGCTGCAGCCTCGATACCGACCTGTTTGACATACCCAAACCCGCGTATCTGCCGGGGCAGGTCCGCGATCTCGATTGCTGTATCGAGGTTATGCGGTCTGGTTTCTTCCAGTAGCTGTTCGACATCATCCTCATAGATCTTGATCAGGGCGCGTTCCATTTTACGCTCCGCGGTATAACCGAATATATCCAGCGCGCTGCCGCGTAATTTCCTGAATCGCGCCAGTCCGCGCAAAAGTGGCAGCATCCAGCTACCGAATTCGCGCTTGATCGGTTTGCCGGAATGAGGATCGCGTTTAGCCAGCAATGGCGGGGCCAGGTGGAAGCGCAAGCGATAGTCGCCTTCGAACTGCTCTGCCAGCGTCTGCTCGAAGTCGCCGTTACTGTACAGCCGCGCGATTTCGTACTCATCCTTGTAGGCCAGCAAGCTGAAGTAGTTGTGTGCCACTGCCGTAGTCAACGCCAGTTCGGTGTTTGCCGGCTGCTGTAGTTCCTGTTCGAACTCGCGCACCCGTTCTACCAGGCGCTGGTATCGCCCGGCATAAGCCTGATCCTGGTAGTCAGCCAGGTACTTGCTGCGATAGGCGATGATCTCGTCGAGGGTTTGGAGTGGCTTTGATTTATGTTCGTTTGCCAGGCCGGCTTCGCGTAGCACCGCGGCGGCGTCGATGGCGTAGCGACGTCCCCACAGGAAAGCCTGCTGGTTCGGTTCGATGGCTACACCGTTGAGCTCGACCGCGGCGTTGATCGCTTCGGCGCCGAGCGGTATCAGCCCTCGCTGATAGGCGACGCCAAGTAAAAAGAAATTGGCATAGATCGCATCTCCCAGCAAACGGGTCGCGAGCGTGGTCGCACGCACAAAGTGGCTATGCCCGCTTTCGATTTCTGTGGCGATGGCCTGCTCCATATCGTTAATCGGGAAAAGCGCGTCCGCATCACGAGTAAAATCGGCGGTGGGCGCGAGATGGCTGTTGATCACGGCGTGGGAGTGCTCCCGGTTCAATTTGGCCAGCGCATCATCGGCTGCCGATACCACGAGATCGGCACCAAGCAGGAGATGTGCTTCACCCGCCGGAATACGCACCGAGTGAATTTGTCGCTGCTTATCTGCGATGCGGACATGCCCCGTGACCGCGCCGAATTTCTGCGCCAACCCGGTCTGGTTGAGCACCGATACGCCTTTTTGTTCGATATGTGCCGCCATGCCGAGGATCGAACCGACGGTTAATATGCCGGTGCCACCTATGCCGGTAACCAGGATGTTGAATGAGCCATCGACTGAAATTCGTTGTGGTTCGTCGGGTTCAGCCCAGTTAACGGTTTCGGTGGTTGGCTGGCGTTTGCGCAACTGTCCACCGTGTACGGTGACGAAGCTTGGGCAAAATCCGCGAACGCAGGAGTAGTCCTTGTTGCAGGCGCTCTGGTCGATGGCTCGTTTGCGGCCTAACAGGGTTTCTTGCGGGATAATCGACAGGCAGTTGGATTGCACGCCGCAATCGCCGCAACCTTCGCACACCGCCGCGTTGATGAAAACCCGTTTGGCGGGATCATCGAGGAGCCCCTTTCTGCGCCGGCGTCGTTTTTCCGCGGCGCAGGTCTGCGCGTAAATAAGCGCGCTACAGCCCCTGGTTTCACGCAATTCACACTGAATCGATTCCAGTTGACTCCGGTGCGAGATCGAAACACCGTCATGTCGCGCAAAAGATGAACTCCGATAGCTATCGGGCTGATCGGAAACGATGGCAATGCGTTTGACACCCTCGGCACGCAGTTGCTCTACGATCTGGTCGACTGACAGGGCGCCATCGAGGGCTTGCCCGCCGGTCATGGCAACCGCGTCGTTGAATAGAATCTTGTAGGTGATATTAACCCCGGCGGCCACTGCGGCGCGGATCGCGAGCAAACCGGAATGGAAGTAGGTGCCGTCGCCAAGGTTCTGGAATACGTGCCTGGTTTCGGTAAACGGCGCCTGACCCAGCCAGGTGGCGCCTTCTCCGCCCATCTGGGTAAAGGTTTCGGTGCCGCGATCCATCCAGGTCGCCATGTAGTGGCAACCGATGCCGCCGTACGCCTTGCTACCTTCGGGTACCACGGTGGAGGTGTTGTGCGGGCAGCCGGAGCAGAACCAGGGTTTGCGCTCGGCTCGATTTCTCGGTTTGGCCAGTGCCGCTTCCTTGGCTTCGAGGAAGGCCAGGCGTTGCTGGATCGATTCGCTGTCGAAAAACTTCGAGATTCGGGCCGCGATGACGCGCGCGATCATCGATGGCGTCAACTCCCCGAGATTGGTGACCAGCAGGTTGCGATCTTCATCGTACTCACCAACCACGCGTGGCCGCCTGTCGACCGGCCAGTTGTAAAGTTGCCCGGTGAGCTGGTCTTCGATAACGCTGCGTTTTTCCTCGACCACGAGAATTTCCTCGAGTCCCTGTGCGAACTGGTGCGTCATCACCGGCTCCAGCGGCCAGCTCATGCCGACCTTGTACAGGCGAATGCCGATTTGCGCGGCCAGCCTTTCGTCGATACCGAGATCGCTAAGTGCCTGCAGCGTGTCGAGGTAGGATTTGCCGGTAGTAACAATGCCAAGACGTGCGTTGTCGCTATCGAGTTTGATGCGGTTGAGATGGTTGGCCCGGGCAAACGCCCTGGCAGCATAAATCTTGTGCCGTTGCAGCCGTTCTTCCTGCGCCATCGGCGAATCAGGCCAGCGCGTGTGCACCCCGTCTTCGGGCAGTTCATAATCTTCGGGGAGTACGACTTCTACACGGCCACTGTCAATGTCGGCAGAAATTGCCGCGTCCATGTTCTCGGTGATCGCCTTCAGTCCGACCCAGCAGCCGCTGTAGCGCGACAGCTCCCAGCCGAAAATGCCGAGATCGAGAACCTCCTGCACCCCGGCGGGATTGAGTACCGGGCTGGTGGCGCCGATGAACATGTGGTCGCTCTGGTGGGGCAGGGTAGAGGATTTGCAGGCGTGATCGTCACCCACCACGGCGAGCACTCCGCCGTAAGCCGAGGTACCAAAAGCGTTGGCATGCTTGAGTACGTCCATGCTGCGGTCGAGGCCGGGACCCTTGCCATACCACAGGCCGAAGACCCCGTCATACTTCGCGCCGGGAAACAGTCCGACCTGCTGGCTGCCCCATACCGAAGTCATCGCCAGGTCTTCGTTTACGCCGGGCAGGAAGTGTATGTTGTGCGCTTCGGTAAACTTTTTTGCCCTCCACAGCGCCTGGTCGAGACCACCGATTGGCGAGCCGCGGTAACCCGAGATGAAACAGGCGGTATTCAGGCCACGCTTGACATCGCGCTGGTGCTGCAGCATGGGTAACCTGACTAACGCCTCGATGCCGGTCATGAAGGCCCGGCCGGTGGTCAGTGAGTATTTATCGTCGAGAGAGATTTTCATCGGTGTACCTCAGCAGCACGAGAACCTTGTAATTTTAATGCTGTCCTGGGGAAATTACGTTGCAATTTTTGCGCTTATTACAGGTTAATAGAATAATATTTCTATGATTTGTCAATTAATTGGAATATTATTTCATTCATATGGAATTATCGGCAACAGATATCAAGATTCTGGCGATATTGCAGCAGGATGCATCCCTCACTGCAGCTGAAATTGCCGAACGGGTCAATCTTTCCGCCTCACCGTGCTGGCGGCGCATCAGCCGTCTCGAAAAGGCCGGGGTGATTGAAAAAAAGGTGGCGCTGCTGGACGCGGAAAAACTGGGTATGGGACTGGTTATCTTTTCCCGTATCAGTCTGACCAAAAACGACGAGACTTCGCTGCATAACTTCGAGGAACGGGTGCGGCGGTTTCCGGAGGTCGTGGAATGCTACACCGTGACCGGTTCAGCGGATTACTTCCTCAAAATTATTACCAGGGATATCCAGCATTACGATCATTTTTTACGACGCCAGTTAGTACAGGTACCCATGGTCAGGGATGTCAATTCGAATGTCGCGGTGACGCAGATCAAGTACACCACCGAGTTACCGCTCGAAACCCAGCTCTAGTGACGACTGCCCGCCGGGGTCAGGCAGGCTGTTGTGCAACTCGAATTAGAGTTTTTCCAGATCGGTATTGAAGAGGAAGGTTTCGTCCAGGCTATCGTCTATATCCAGATCAACCATTCCGAGTGACTCCATTACTTCCAGCCATTGTTCTTCGGCGAGGCGACAGGCAATAGTGATCTGTTCCGCGGTGCACTTCGCTTTCTCCCAGTTCGGGATTTTTGACAGGAAATCCGTAATCGCCCTCTCTTCATCTTCAGCGTCACCGCTAAGGTCAAACCGGCTCAATTTGTTCGCCAGGTAGACAATGCTGGTTTCGATTTCGAAAGATCCAATGTGATCCGCATCGTGATGCTTCTTGACGCATTGGGTAATCAGGCCGGGGATGCCCCATTTTTCCAGTAACGCAACACCGACCTCGATATGCGTCACTCCCAGCTTTTCGACTTCGACCTCAATAACCTCCCTGTTTTCGGCTCTCGCAAGCCCGAGGATCTGGCCGTATGACCCCGGATTCACTTTTGCGATTACCAGACGCCCGATGTCGTGCAATAACCCTGCCGTAAAGAAAACCTCGTGATCGATCACCCGGGCATTCTGCATTCCCAGTTGCCGGCCGATAATCGCGGTTTTAATGCAATGTTGCCAAAAGTCTCGCAGCGGAAAAGCGGTAATATCAAAGTCTTTGAAAACACCGGCTAATACGGAACCCACCAGTACCTGTTTGAGCTGTTGGCGACCCAGTAAAGTTACTGCCTGGGAGATCGAGGTGACCGGATTTTGCAGTCCGTAATAGGCACTATTGATCAATTTCAGAATCCTCGCGGTCAACGCAGGATCCGACTGAACTGCTTCTCCAATTTTCGCACCGGAGGAGCTTTCGTTTTCAAGCAGTTCAGTCACCCTGATATAGACTTCAGGGAGGGAAGGCAGTTGACCTGCCTGCTAAAGTAGAGGTTCCAGCATTGGTGCCCTTCAATTCGTTTAAACCGTTGACATCGAGTATAGCAGCGCAATAACTGTATGCAGACGCAAGGCTGGTTTGGCTCGTTCCGGGCCCGGAAAAGCTGTCGTCGGGGTCCAGAACCATAAGTGGCGGGTCACTCCGCATGGCTGCTCCTTAAGCCTGCCATGCCCGCCATTCCTTTATGTAGAGCCGGACAGATGGGTAACAGTAGAAACCTGCTACCCATCTGCCCGGTTTAATGTGTTACCTATGTGACCGGTTAGTACCCTTATCCCTGTCATCCCCGCGCAAGCTGGGATCTCGCGAGAGTTGCCAGATAACAATCTGCCGGATCATCGTTCTAGCCTGAACGACCCGAAAACCGATCGCTCGAACACAACTCAGTCCCGTGCAGATAGGCTCTCGACGGGGCGTCAATAACTCATTTGCGAAAGCCGATTACCAGGGAGCTGGATTGATCGTCTTGATGTTCGTCGTTAGACTTGCGCGCAATGCAGGTCGGGTACGGGCGAGAGTGCGTCACTAAAGTCTACCGGTTTCAGGTAGTCGTTAAACTTATCAAGAGCGTGAAAATGAATCAGTTTTCTATCCGGGAAATCGCACAACATGTGTCAGGGAATATTATCGGCAACGAAAATATTACTATTACCGGGCTGGAGCAAATAGAGCAGGCACAGCCGGGCCAGCTAACTTTCATAGGAAGCCGCAAGTATTCTAAGCTGTGGGAAAGTTGTCAGGCCTCCGCAGCCCTGGTAAACGAGGATCTGGAATTAAGCCCCGGAAACCGCACATTGATTCAAGTTGTTTCTGCTGACCTCGCTATAGCGCAGCTACTGGAACTCTTCGCACCAGCCCCGCCCCGATCCTCCGCGGGTGTCCATCAGACAGCAGTGGTCGATCCCACGGCGAAGCTCGGTAACAATGTTTCCGTTGGACCGGGATGCTATCTGGGCCCTCATGTAGAAGTCGGCGATGACAGCCTGTTATACGCAAACGTTACCGTCATGGACGAATCCACGATCGGATGCCGATCGGTTGTCTGGCCGGGTGTTGTCGTGCGTGACCGATGCCATGTCGGCGATGATTGCATTCTTTACCAGAATGCATCGATCGGATCTGATGGCTTTGGTTATCGGCCTTCGCTGGATAAAAAAACGTTGGTCAAGATACCGCAAATCGGTGAAGTGATTATTGGTAATGGCGTCGAGGTCGGGGCAAACAGCTGTATCGACCGGGGGAAATTCAGTGCGACCCGGATTGGCGACGGCACCAAAATTGACAACCTGGTGCAGATCGGCCACAACTGCCGTATAGGGCAGTCCTGTATCATTGTTGCCGCCACCGCTGTTGGCGGCTCTGTAACCATGGGCGATTTTACGACCGTAGCCGGGGAGGTCGCGATTTCAGATCATGTGACGATTGGCAGCCATGTCACCATAGGCGGCGGTTCGATTGTGATTAGTGATGTTGAGTCAAACCAGTTTGTTTCCGGATTTCCCGCCGCTCCTCACAAGACCACGTTGCAGCAATGGGCGTCTATCAGGAAGCTACCCGCTATCCTGAAGAAGCTGAACCTTTCAAAAGAGTAGAAAAAATAGTCCGGGTGCTATCGAAGCCAGTCCGCTGCACAGGGCATTGTGCCGATGTCTCTCCAGTAAGTCCGGGTATTCCGACCGATGGCCGATTAGCCGTCGACCAGGCAATCGGCCACCCGTAAAATGTTCAGCCTGAACTGATTTACTTGCAGAAAAAGCGACTTATAGGCTTAATACGCGATTCTCAGAGCTGAAGCGGTTTTTTCAACGCATGATCAACAAAATTCTGGTTGCTACCGATGCGTCCGCGGCGTCGAACCGCGCAGTCAGTTATGCGGCCAAAATGTCGGTAGTACACGAGGCCGAACTGCTTATTTTAAACGTGATTCGAGATATGCAGCTTCCCGAAGAACTCAGGCAGGCGCCCGAATTCGAGTCCTTCTATAATACCCGCGATGAGTTGATGCGTCAGGCGGCGGACAGGATTCTCAGCGCCGCGAAGAAAACGGCGCGGAAAGCCGGGGCGAAAAACATTCAGACCGCAATCGGCAGTGGCGATCCGGCCAACAGTGTCGCCGGATTCGCCAGGCGTCGCAAAATAGACCTGATTGTCGTGGGCACGCGCGGCCTGAGCAAAATCAAAGCAGCCTCGATGGGCAGCGTGTCACGCAAACTCGTGGATATCACCGAGACTAACTGCCTCATAATAAGATGACTGCGGCATTTGCTGGATCCTGGCCTGCCAGGGAATGTCGGGGTGTATCTATTCCGGCGGTGGGACGTCCCGCACCCTTGACTTGGTCGGATCGTAAAACGGAAACGGGACCACCTTTGCCGGCAGGCGCTTTTGTTTACCGTCCAGTTTACCGACTTCGACCTCGGTGCCCGGCTCGCTATGCTCGACCTGGATGCGGCACAGCGCCAGATTTTTGCGCAGTATCGGTGAGCGCACCGCGCTGGTAATTTCGCCCACCTGGTTGCGTCCGATATCGACGCAATCACCGTTAGCGGCGAGTTCATCACCGGTCAGTTCGAGCCCGACCAGAACTCGCTGCGGGTTTTCCTTGCGTTTTACCAAAGCCGCCTTGCCGACGAAATCGTCTTCCTTGGTCTTGAGCGGCACGGTGAACGGAATGCCGGCCTCGAACGGGTCGGTCTGGTCGCTGAATTCGTAACCCGCAAAAATAAGTCCGGCTTCGACGCGCAACATGTCCAGGGCCTCGAGCCCGAGCGGCGTCAGGGCGTAAGCCTTGCCCGCTTCCCAGATCGCATCCCAGACGGCAGGTGCATCCTTGGGGTGACAAAATACTTCATATCCGAGTTCACCCGTATAACCGGTACGTGAAACCACGAGCGGAATGCCGTGTTCATCGCCGATGCGCGCGATCGAGAAGCGAAACCATTCGAGCTCTTCCAGCGTGGCCTGATCGGGTCGAGTCCAGATGATCTGTTTCAGGATATCCCGGCTTTTGGGGCCCTGCACCTGCAGGTTATGCAATTGATCGGTGGAGTTGCGTACCCAGGCCTGCAAGCCGAGTTTTTCGGCCTGCTCGCGTAGCCAGATGCCGCTCTCGTCGCTGCCGCCGATCCAGCGGAAATTATCCTGTCCGAGACGGAACACGGTGCCGTCATCGATCATGCCGCCGTTTTCGTAACACATCGCCGTATAGACCACCTGGCCGACCGAGAGGCGACGGATGTTGCGCGTTACGCAGGTCTGCATTAGTAGCTCGGCGTCGGGACCGGTAACCTCGTATTTACGCAGCGGCGACAGATCGATTACCACCGCAGCTTCTCGGCAGGCCCAGTATTCGTCGATAGCGCCGTACTTAGTGTAACTGTTGGCAAGCCAGTAGCCCGCATACTCGGTGAAATTGCGCGTGTGTTCCAGTGTTCGAGGATGAAAACCGGTTTCTTTGGTCAGTTGTTTCTCAGCATCAGTTGTCATTCTATAGGCCATCGCTTTGGTAAATGAATTCTCGCCAGAGTATATTCGCATGTGAATATCGGTCGGGTTCCAGCCGTTGGCTGGATCGACATCGCAGGGGCAGGCGGATGATACGCAGACCATGTCCTTGAGTGCGCGCATCAGGACATAGTCGCCGGGACGGGACCAGGGTTCGTCGAAATACATCTGGTTGGCATCGTCGATATTGGTGTTAAAGAACAGGTTGATCGCCATCCAGCCGGGGCGAGACTGGATGCCAAAGGGTTGCAGCGCGCGGTTGAAATTATCGGAACAGTTCACATGCCCGGGGTAGCCCAGGTCGTCATAGTATTTCGCAGTGCATGCGGTGCCAAAACTGTCGTGACGGCCACAGGTATCACGCACCAGTTCGACCAGGGGTTCGAAATCCTGGGTGTAGAATTTCGCCAGCAGTCCAGGTGCCGGGTAGGATTTCCCCACCACGTGACGCGTACTGGTGGCATCGATACAGCGTTCCAGGCCTTTGTCCAGCGCGGCGATATCAAAACACTGGAAATCGGAACATTCACGGCCCTCGACATCGATAATCTGCAGGTATTGCCCGGCTTTGATTTCATAGGCAAAAGCGGTACGCGCTTCGATACGTACGTCCTGTAAAGGGTCTGCGAGCGGATCCGGTAAACGAATCAGTCGTTCTCCGTCTTCTCTGGGCTGTCGGTGCACAAAAATAGTGAGGTCGGTTATGGTGTTTTGCTGATCGGCCAGCATGGGTAAGCCGGGAGCGGCAACAATACAGGTTAAATCTTCGCTTGCCGTGAAGCGAATCGAGTCACCTGCAGGTGATTCGTTGCTGAAAATACTTG